>NZ_JBSWYU010000001.1:0-493912 GCF_056161265.1 Marinomonas sp. ABL3_031 | reverse complement strand
CAAATCACGTGATCCAGAAATGCATCAAACCAAGAAAGGAAATCAATGGTTCTTCGGACTTAAAGCGCATATTGGGGTCGATGCTAAACGTGGCTTGGTGCACAGTTTTACCACATCCGAGAATGAGCATGACCTAGATCAAATCAACGAGCTCATACATGGCGATGAGACGTTTGTTTCTGCCGACTCAGGCTACTGTGGTGTAGAAAAACGTGAGGAAACCAAAGATAAGAAGTTAGACTGGTTGATTGCAGAGATGCCAAGCAAGGTGCGGGCATGAAAGAAACCTCCCCGAATTAATAAAAAGCCTATCAATACTGAGTACATAAAAGCCAGCATCAGAGCAAAAGTAGAGCATCCGTTTCGGATACTGAAGTGCCAGTTTGGCTTCCGTAAAGTGATCTATAAAGGTTTATCAAAAAATGATAACAAGCTCGCGGTGTTGTTTGCACTGGGAAATTTGCTACGAGTGGATCAGATGATCAGGTCTGCACGGGGTTAATCCGTTTTGATGACGGCAGTTGGAGCTTTAAAGACTCCAACTAGGGGATAAGACACACTAAAAACCGAGGTTTTAAGTAAATTAAAGAGCGAATCAGGCCAGCTGCGACTTAGTGCTAATAATCGGACTTAATCGCACGTTCCTTAGGGAAGAGTGTAAAATTTATGAAATGTGATTAATGAACTGCAAACCGTAATCTTGTGGGTCCACTCCCTCTTCAATCACTACATCGGATTTCAGATTGGCAGATTTGTTCAGTTCAATATCGGTTGCTTCAATAAAGGCTTTGCTGGTGATACTGTATACTTGACGAACTAGGTTAGGCTGAAACGCTTTATTCAAAGTAAGAACAAAACCAATTCGACCATTAGATAAAGACACGCAAGAACCCACAGGAACTTGACCGATACTTTTCAGAAATACCTTAATGAGCTCTTTATCAAATGCCAAGCCAGCTTCGCGTTCAAGTTTAGCACAGGCTTTAATCGGCCCTATTGAAGGTTTATGAGCTTGCTCCGAAGTAATGGCATCATACGCATCAATGATAGCGGCAATCTTACCGTAAACGGAAATTTCTTGGCCCTGTTTGCCTTCTGGATAACCTGAGCCGTCCACTTTTTCATGATGGTCATATAGCATTTGGAACACAGCTTTGGGAACAGCCTCACACTTTTGCAGAATTTGCTCACCAAATTGAATGTGCTTACGAAACAGATCAAACTCACCATCCGTCATTTTGGTGGTCTTTGCCATCATTGCTGCGGGCAATCGAAAACGCCCTAGATCAAATAACAATGCACCTAAGGAAATCACTTCCACATAAGCATTATTTAACTGCATCGCCTTAGCAAAATGAATACCTAACACAGCCATACCAATAGCATGCTGCTCTAAATAAGTATCAGCATCTTTTATATGTCGTAACGCCATGACAGCAAAATTATTGCGAGTATGGGAATCAATCAAGCGTCGACAAAACTTCTTCAACACCTCAACATCTAATTGCTGCCCACGTCTAAAATTTTCTACCTGTTGTGCAAGCAGCTCATGACCATCACGGAAAATTTTTAGCCCCGTGACCACCTCATCATCAAAGTTGGTAGGAATGAAACGTGTATCTTTAGGTGCCTTCTTCATTAAAGCGGCGCGAGCTTTTTGCTCAGCGGCCATCTCTTCAGTCAATTTCGCTTCGCCGTCAGCACCTTCCATATTGTTATTCATACGCGCTTTATAAGACAAAACTTGTTCACGCGTTTGTTCATTCAGTTCTTGACGGAAATAACGAAACAAGCTTTGTCCACGGGCATGTTTGGATCTTAGATCTTTTGTGGTTAAACCTGGATTGAGTTTTTTTAAGCTGCGTACTGATCGCCCAGCCACCAAAGACATACATAAAATCAAAAAGCGTTCTTGGGCATCGTACAAACGTTCACGACGACTACTCAGTAAAGTTCCATCATTAAAATAAGGATCATAAGGTAAGAAGGCTTCATCCAATGTAGAGCGAAGTACATCGAAAGTCACTTGACGCATTGCGATGCCGACAATACGATCTTTTTTACCATGCATACCAATAAGGCTTTTAATGCGTTTGCTACCGAGGACTTGCGACTTAATTTTCATGATGTCGAGAATTTCTTCAACATCAAAGTAACCAACATTAATATCAGCCCCAAAACATGACTCTATTTTAAATGCTGACATTGCTCAGCTTGCACTCCGCATGATTACATTTTATTAAATAACGATAGATTACTGACACGTGAAAATACTTTTTGCGAGGCATCCAATGCAGCTTCTTTCATTGACAATTGCGTTGCAGCATCGCCCATGTCTAACTCACCTTCACGGTGTTGTGCTATCGCATTATTCAGACGATTAGCTGAACTGAAATCTTCCCTATCGCTGATAACATTCAATCTCGCACCAATTTCAGAACGACTATCACCAATTCTTTGCTGCGCTTCATTAATACTGTAAGTCGCACTAAAGAAAGCTTCTTCTCGTTGCTCATGTGTCGAGTTCACATCCGTTAATACAGCAAGTGAATCCTTGATTTGATTCAACACATTATCTTTCTTAGGTCTGTTTAGAGTAATATCAACACTCGCCTCTGGCGCGCCCTCTAATATAAAAGACATACCTGCAAATACAATCGGCTTGCCAATGGAGTAGTGACCAGAATCTATCACTTCCCCTTGGCTATTCATAATCGCATATTCTGCTTGTTTTCCAGTATAAAATTGATAATCATCCTCGGCAACATTTGCATTGCGATAATCAAGGTCGTCACCCGCACTCGCATCATCAATCTCAGGATAAGAGGTAATCAGCTGATACTTATTCAAATGAGGCAATTCAGGGTCATAATTTTTATCCATAAAGCTATCAAAATCAGCCTGATCCTGAACCTTATCTGTTAACAGCACATTGCCAGATGTTAATTTTGAGGTAAAGGTTGAGTTGGTCCAAATATCTTGAAACAAGGACTTACCAGAATTCGTAACCGGAATTCTTAAGTCTTCCGATATTTGAGCGTATTTTTGTCCTTCATTACCTGACCAATGATAGCGCCCATCACTGCCCAGCATATAAGCAGGGCTGAGAGAATCCGTACCAGCAAAAATATAACTACCATCAGCACTTCGAGAGTTCATGAGGTCCGCCATAGACTCAGTAATCAAAGATATTTCGTGGACTATGGCGTTGATATCTTCTTGAGTATTGATATCATTTTGAGCTTGAATGAATAACGTTCGAGCTGAATCCAAATAATCATTCAAGCCTTCCATTGCGACTTCTTGATACTCCAAGTTCCCCTTTGCCATTTTGATCGCGTCGTCATACTGATGCAAAGTACGGTTCTTACCCTCGTACAACAAAATTTGACTCGCTCCGACAGGGTCATCACTGGGCTTAATTATGTTTGTTTGAGCAGAAATTTTTCTTTGTATATCAAGTACTTTATCATTTCCCTGACTGATCGATTTACTTGCTTGATCAAAGATCAAATTATTCGTTACTCGCATAACATTACCTCATAATACCAAGCAAGGTTTCAAACGTGGTTCGAGCGGCTGTTACTACTTGCGCAGACGCGGAATAAGATTGCTGATATTTTAATAAATTAACAGCCTCTTCATCCAAACTAACCGCGGAAAGTCTATCGCGACGCGCAACACTTTCCTCCATAACGATTCTAGTGGCATCAGCATGTCCCTCTACTTCCGCAGTTTTACTACCAACGTATGAGATATAACCTGAAAACGCTTTCATTAGCGTCGCCTTACCAGCAACCAAATCTTTAGTTTGCAAGGCTGCAAGAGCAAGACCATTAAAGTTATCCGATACCCCCAAATTCTCTGTAGATATGGTGAATTCGTCCCCACGTTTTGGTTTCGAAGAAACAGATACGTCAAAACCAGCCTCCTCTGCCAACCCTGCCTGCTCAAGCAA
Organism: Marinomonas sp. ABL3_031; assembly: GCF_056161265.1. NCBI lineage: Bacteria > Pseudomonadati > Pseudomonadota > Gammaproteobacteria > Oceanospirillales > Oceanospirillaceae > Marinomonas > Marinomonas sp. ABL3_031. The sequence goes on along the minus strand of NZ_JBSWYU010000001.1, from coordinate 489,954 downwards.
CTTAGTATACTGAGTCACATTTTTCACCGAGGCAATCTCAACACCCGATGCGTCTCTGACCACATAAGAACTTGGTGAGGTAAAATAAATTTGATGGGGAGCGCTTGGGTAAAGGCTGCCATCAGCTGCAAAGGCCGAAGAAATTGGGTTTGTATTGGTGACAGCGCTGAGCGAAATCCGAGCATCAGACAAATTATTAGAACTTGTGTTTACTGCTAAAGGTGCCCCCAACGCCAGTGCCTCACCATTCTTAGCGAACATGCTTAAGTTTAATGCCGCCCCTTCAGTTGGCGTAAAACGAAATATATCATCATAATCAATGTTATCAATATCTGATAAACGCAAATCCAGACCAAGTTCGGCAATGTTAAAATAGCCGTTACTGTCTTTAGGTAAATTTTCTAAGTCCAATGTAATAGGCTGACCAATATATTTACCGTTCATGTCGATTGTTTTAATAACAAAATAATCATCATCTGTTCGAGTCAACTCAAACGTGTCCATGGACACTTTACTGGATTGCCCATCGGCAACCTTGACCGAAATATTGTCCGCTTTCTCAAGGTTATCTATTGAAGAGTAGACCTTAATTTCACCTAAGGTAAATAAGTTTTGACCGAGCTGTCCGTTAGCATCAACGCCCTTTTTGTTTTGCGTATTCATGGCATCTGCCATTGAAATGGCATGTTGACCCAATGTTCTATCAGAGTAGGTACTAAATTCAGTACGATAGTCGATCAAACCACCAAGGCTACCACCTAAGTTTTCGGTCTTTAATCCAACTTCATAATCCCCAAAGTTAACCATCAAATCGACTTTTTTCGGATCAAGAGCATTAGGACGAACAACCAATTCCGTTGTATTTTTATCCATCACGAGAGGCTGTCCATTCGCTAGTTGAACCGACATTAACCCATCATCATTATATTGGATTCTAACATCTAAATACTCGGATAATTTTTTTGCTAATACTTCTTGCTGATCTCGTAATTCATTCGCAGGAGAAATAGAAAAACTCTCGTTTTTTAAGATGGCCTTATTTAAATTTGATATTTCTGATGTGATGGCGTTTAGGTCATCAAGCGAAGAACCTAACTGTTCATCAATCAAGCCTTCCTGATCACTGACAATACTGGACAGCACCTTATATTGTTGTACTAGATTTTCTAAACTGGAGTAAGTTAATGACCTTAAAGAGGCAGACGTTGGGTCATTATTCGCCGTCTGCAAAGCATCAAAAGCATTGTTAAGATAAGTATTCAAGGAAATACTATCTTCAGCCAATAAGCTATCTGAAGTAGAGATCATCGACAAATAAGCATCATAGTATGAATACTTAGAAGAATCTGTACGAACTTGTTGGCTAACAAAATTATCAACGAGACGAGAGGTATCTCGGATCACAACACCGCCTACAGGTGAACTCACTGTGTCAGTTCTTTGACGGCTGTAACCTTCGGTGTCCACATTGGTTGTGTTTTGTCCCGTAGTATTAATACGAGCATTGCTGGACATGAGTCCAGACAAACCAACGGAATATAAATTTGAGCCCATTGCTCACACCTCTAGCCTAAATAAAAAATCAAATTGCAGTAAAAAAATCCTACAATAGCTAGAGATAGCAAGAAGCTTACCAACTTAATAAAAAGCCATAAAAATTCTTTCTAAAGACGCTCAAACCATTGACTAGACAATATGTTATCAATCTTTTGAGCATATTGGGGATCGGTGGCATAGCCACCTGCTTGTAGGGAAGCGGCAAATTTTGACGCGTCGTCTCCAGCACCTAAGGCATCTTTATACCGCTCACTGGAACGCAAGAAATCAGCATAATCATTGAAGCTATGAGAAAAAGAATCGTAGGCACGAAAGGCCGCTTTTTCACGCTGTGCAACCCCATCACGAAATTCTAATGTACTCACCACAGCACGATCACCAGACCAACGGTTATCGGCTTTGATACCAAATAAATTAAAACTCGCCGTGCCATCCTCTTTAGCGATTGGATATTTTCCCCACCCCGTCTCCAAAGCAGCTTGCGCAAGGATAGCCTTAGGATTAACACCCAATTTTTGTGCTGCTTGCTGCGCATATGGCCACAAGGAGTCGACAAATTCTTGTGGCGAACGAAACACCACGGACAAAGCAGAGGGGTTATTTACCTGCTGGCTGTCGGACACTTCGTTCTCTTGTTGAATCGATTCGATGAATTCAGAAGATGCTCGCTTTGCAAGCGCTTGAATACGAACCATATCTTGCTTAGCAAGTTGGTTGAGAAACTCTGTGTCATCCGCAAGGGAGGAGTCTGGCAAACTGATACGATTCTGTTGCTGGGACTGATATTGACGAACCAAGGCATCAGCCAAACCAATGCCCCCTGACTTGGCCATACTTTGCGCCATCTGAGAGTCCATCATTTCCTGATACTGTTTCGTTTGAGTACTGGAAAACAAGCCGTCACCAATGGCTTCATTGGTGCTGCGCATATTCTTTAATAACATATTAATAAAAATCGACTCAAACTGCTGGGCAACCTCTTGCAACGCTGCATCTGGATCCTTCTTAGCTTTGGTTTTTAAATCCGTTAAAGAAGAAAAGTCAGCAAAGAAGTCCTGCTTAGATGGCACTGAGTTGATCATAATTAAATCACCACTAGATCGGCGTTAATGGCGCCCGCTTGCTTCAATCCTTCTAAGATCGCCATGACATCTCCCGGTGCTGCACCCACTTGATTGACAGCACGAACAATATCATTTAATGACGCGCCAGGATCAAACATAAACATATGCCCACTGTCCTCGGTAATATCAATTCCAGCTCGTGGAGAAACAATGGTTTCTCCTCCCGTCACCATTCCATCTTGCCCGACTTGCGGTGGTACTTCTGTAATGGTTACAGTAAGGCTACCATGCGTAATGGCGGCAGGAGAGACCTTGACATGCTGACCGATGATAATGGTACCGGTTCGCGAATTCACCACTATACGAGCCCGCTCTTCGGCCACATCCACTTCCAAGTTTTCCAATATCGATAAAAAAGTCACTCGTTGGCTAGGATCTCTTGGCGCAGATACTCGGATCGAAGTCGCATCAAGTGTCGTCGCCACACCCGCACCGAGTAAATCGTTAATTTTGTCAGAAACATGTTTAGCCGTCGTAAAATCGGGACGATTCAAATTAAATGTCAGCGTATCGCCACGGTTAAAACTGCTTGGCACGATACGCTCCACACTCGCACCATTGGGGATTCTCCCAACAGTAGGAACATTACCTGAAATACGAGAACCATCAGCACCGTTAGCACCCAAACCACCTACAACCACATTACCTTGAGCGATTGCATACACAGCGCCATCCGCCCCTTTCAATGTGGACAACAACAAAGTTCCGCCACTTAACGCACTGGCATTACCGATGGACGAAGCGGTCACATCAATTTTCTGACCAGGTTTAGCAAAGGCTGGTAAGGTAGCGGTAAGGGAAACGGCAGCCACATTCTGTGAAGTGGCGCTCACTCCTTCAGGCAAGGTAACGCCAAAACGAGACAACATACTAGCAAAACTTTGATTAGTGAATGGCGTACTGTCACCTGTACCATTTAAACCAATCACCAGACCATAACCAAATAGCTGGTTATCGCGCACCCCCTGCACACTAGCAATGTCTTTTAAGCGCTCAGCCTGAACAGAAACGGTCCAAAGGCACATGATCAACAATACAATACGTTTCATTCGTTCACCCATTTGAAGAAGACCTTGCTTCTTATTTTTCTCTGTCACTGTAGCTGGTTCTATTAATTAGGCATGTCTCTTGAGTTTAACAAACGACTCACCCAACCTTGTTCACTACCAGCAGCCACTTCACCCGTACCTGAGTAGGTGATTCTCGCATCCGCAACGCGCTGAGACTCAACGGTATTATTAGGCGAAATATCCTGCTTACGAACGAGACCGGAAAAACGAATATATTCATCTCCCTGATTCAAGCGTAACCACTTCTCACCACGCACTGCCAGCAAACCATTTGAATACGTTTTGTATACCGTTACCGTAATGGTTCCAGTTAAACTATTATTTTGGTTTGCTGACGCATTTCCGGAAAAATCTGTCCCCTGCTGCGGCAAGCTAGTATCCATTCTTAGCTCCTGACCAAGTACGGTTGGATTTTCAATGGTCGCAGAAGAAGATTTAGACACAGATGCCGCGTTCGCTTTTGAGGAAGTCGTGGTTTCATTTAGGTTGATGGTCAAAATATCACCCACTTTACTGGCCTTTTGATCACCAAAGAAAACATCCCCCATAGCCGTCTTATAAATGCCACCTGTTGGCGCCTGCGCCGATGCCATATCATTTGGGTAAATTGGCGTATAATACGGATCATCTTGCTGAATCGCTTCAACTATTTCTGGGCCATTCATCGGGTCATTAGGATCCGGTACAAAACCTTTTCTCGGCTCTTCAACGTCTCCTTCTTCCTCATCAGCTTCATTATTATCTGCAACAGCTTCAACCACGGCATCTGCCACAGCCCCAACCGCCCCAGCTGCTGCTGCATTCGCCACCGCTTGCTGATCAATATCCCAAGTCAAACAACCGGTAAGACAAGAGCTGAGTAAAGCCAGTAGAAAAAGTTTTATCTTCATCATTCAATACTCTTCATTATAACTGCTGAATCGCAAAGCTCATCATACCATCCGCTGAGGCAATGACTTTCGAATTCATCTCATAAGCTCGTTGAGTGGTAATCATATTTACCAACTCTTCGATAGAGTTCACGTTAGATGCCTCTAACATTCCTTGCCCTAGAGAACCAAGAGAGTCCTCGCCTGGCGCTGCCACAATTGGCGGACCACTAGCATTGGTTTCCGTAAAGAGGTTTTGCCCAACTGAGTTTAAACCTGTTGGATTAATAAAACCCGCGAGGTTAATTGTGCCAACTTCTTGAGGGTCTGTCTCACCACTCATTCTGACAGAAACCACGCCATCGTCCGCAACAATAATTTCCAATACATTAGGGTCAATTTGAATGCCTGGCTCCAACACCAAGCCCCCAGACGTAGCGATTTGTCCTTCACTGTTCAACTGAAAACTACCATCACGGGTATAAGCAATCGTACCGTCAGGCTGCACCACTTGGAAAAAGCCTTTCCCTTGAATCGCAATGTCTAACTGACGATCCGTCATATTATAATCACCGTTAGAGAAGTCTTTTTGTGTTGCACCAACCTTTACACCTGTCCCCAACTGCAAGCCTGAAGGGAGCTCAGCATTTTGTGCACTTAATCCACCTGGCGCACGTACCGTTTTGTACATCAGATCTTCGAATACCGCACGATCTTTTTTGAATGCAGTGGTAGAAACGTTCGCCAAATTGTTGGCTACCACGTTAAGCTGCTTGTCCATAGCACTTAAGCCGGTTTTACTTACCCATAATGCTGAATTCATAACTGTCTCTTTCTCTAATCTGTAAATCGATTTGTTAATCAAATATTATTTAAGCGGTACGCTGCAAAATACGCGCCGAAGCATTACCATTCTCACTAACTGTATCCATCATTTTGACATTCATTTCAAAACGTCTCGCCAAGTTCATAATGTGTGCCATCTCTTCAACCGCGTTTACATTACTACCTTCAACAAAGCCACTGACTAACTGAACATTAAGGTCGGACTCAAGAAACTCACCATTCTTGGTATGTATCAAACCGTCCTGACCTTTACGGATATTTTGACTGTCAGGGTTTACAAGCTTGATTTGATTGATCACCGCCACTTCATTAGCCGCACCACCTTGCGGAACGACAGATATAGAACCGTCTGCCATAATATTAATGTTATCTACTGGCGGAAGAAAAATTGGACCTCCAACACCGGCAACAGGCAAACCTCGTCCCGTTACCAATTGCCCTGCGGCATTAATTTGCAAGTCGCCAGCACGAGTATAAGCCTCTTGACCATTCTCATCATAAACAGCAATGAAGCCTTCCCCATTGATTGCTACATCCAGATTACGGTCTGTTTGGATCATGTCCCCTTGGGTATATCGCGTTGCTGGATTCTCCGTCATCGCATAAACACGGCTAGGGTAATAGTCCCCATAGACTTGCATAGCGCGGGCTTGCTCAAAATCCGAACGAAATCCAGTGGTATTCACGTTGGCTAGGTTATTGGCATGAATGGCTTGTGCATTCATGGTCTGCACACCGCCACTCATCGCCAAATATAATGCTTTATCCATTACCTGCTCCCATCAAAATTAGGCCATCTTACTAGCCCTCTTTCAAAAAGCGTACCAACTTATTAAAAACAAAAAAAACCGAAGCAGACATGCCGCTTCGGCCATTAAACTTCTCTCTCCAGAAATTTTTAACGTAGATTTATTATGGTTTGCGTAACAGTATTTTCTGTTTCTAATGTTTTACTGTTCGCTTGATAATTTCGCTGCGCTTCAATTAAAGAGACCAGCTCTGCCGTCAAATCAACGTTCGATTCCTCTAGCGCACCCCCTTGAATTTTACCCAAGGTTCCACTGTTTGGACGACCAATATCGGCAGGACCCGACCCTTTACTCGCTAACCATGAAGTATGACCTGTAGGCACCAAACCATCAGTACTGTCAAAAGTTGCCAAGGCGACCTGGCCAAGTGTTGCCGTTTGCTGGTTGGTATAACTGGCTATTAACAAGCCATCAGCATCAAAAGAAACCCCTTGTAACTCACCAGCTGAATAACCATCCTGTTCGAAAGTATCTGTATTCTCAAGGGCATATTGCGTAGACCCCACCATATCTATCGGAGTAATACGCGTGCGATTAGTTGGATCTAGACCAACAATTTCAAGACTGATGGGTTGAGTCACTTCAAATGGCGGTAAACCTCGGTATGCCCCCATCAAGTTCCCTGCATTATCAAAACGTACCGAGGTGTCCTCTTCAAGAAAACGAGTCTCCATTCCAGTAAGCGGATCTTCAAACGTTTCTTCGCCATCCATTGTCACTCTCATCTCATAGGTATTATCTTCACCCTGCTTAATGAAGTAATAACCAATGGTATGCGGTTCACCTAAAGAGTCATAAACCGTTCGAGTATTACCATAAGTGTAAGTATCTGGATCTAATGCATCAAATGCCTCACGAGCAACAGAACTTGGATTCCGCACATTCTCAACCGCCAATGTAGTTGTTAGCGCAGCGCCACCAAGCGTTCCCGTTATGGTGATTGGGGCTCTGGCTCCCGCCTCAATATCCGCCACACCAGGATTAGCTCCACCCAAATACAATAGTTCGAAAGGGGCTTCATTGGTGCCATCACCATTAAAATCCTTTCCACCCTCTGCAGAGTTGTAGGTGGCGTAGGTTTCTCCCAAGAAAGCAGCACCAGTATCATCGGTAAGATTGCCATCTACAGTAGCATGTACTCGATAGGTATTTGGCAACTCACTTTTTGCGTAGTAATAAGTCACAATGTGCGTATTACCATTGGCATCAGCCACACCTTGAGTTTGCGTATAATTAAAAGTATCAGGGTCCAACGGATCAAAATCCACCTTTATAAAGGGAGGGACATCTTCACTTTTAGAGTTAAGATTAATTTGGAGCTCCATTTCACTCGTTGGCTCAGGAGGGATCCTTTCCGTTGGGATTCTCAAATCATCCAAATTTCCGCCAACCACACCATCAACGGCATTAAAACCTTGCACATGACTGCCTGTATTAGTAACAAGAAAACCGTCTTCATCTAATTTAAAATTACCAGCTCGCGTATAAGATTGTGCTATCCCCGCATCCAATACAAAAAAGCCCGTTCCATCGACAGCCAAATCCAGATTGTTATCCGTATAGGAAAGGTTACCAGGCGAAAATTCTTGTGCCACTTTACTCACACTTACACCAGAGCCAATACTATTGCCGCTGCCCGCGCCCAGTACACTCGTATTGTATAAGTCATCAAATTCAATGCGTGATTTCTTAAAGCCAGTGGTATCGGCGTTGGCAATATTATTACCCGTAACACCCAAATAATCAGCCGAGGCTTTAATGCCAGACAGTGCAGTATTAAATCCCATAACGCTCTCCAGTTACCCTAAGATTTCTAGTTCTTTTGTTAATTTAACCTTGCCGTGGTTCTCCACGTTCAAGACGGTGCCATCTTCACCATTGATGGTGACACCCTGAATTCGAGTTGGTACACGTGTTGACATTGAGGATGTCTCTCCTTGCGCATCAGTGGAGGTAGCGACAAAGCGATACTCACCCGCTGGCAAAGGATTCCCCTCATCATCTAGCTTATTCCAGCTAAATTCCCCTGTGTCCATTGGTGCAGTTCTAACCAACTTATTATCCGCATCATAAATTTTAATGACGGCACTTTTCGACGATTCTGGTACAACAGCCTTCACCAACAAAGGATCTGGCCCGTCAGTCATTTTAGCCTTGCTGCCATCCATCAAAATTGACTTACCCACTAAGGTAGAGGCACTCAAGGCCTGATTAGAAGTTAATGATGTCGCCATAGTTTCCAATTGATCGGAAATACTGGTCAACCTTTCCAAAGAGCTAAACTGCGACATTTGTGCCACCATGTCATTTGCATCCTGAGGCGCAGTCGGGTCTTGTCCTTTTAACTGTTCAATGTATAACTTAAGAAATACATTTTGATCTGCCAAGGCTGCACTGTCCGGCTTTGCTTCAGGCTTTTCTATACCCGCTTTGGATTTCGCCGCATCAGTACCGTATTGCGAGATCAGACCACCCAAGCCATTTTTATCAGATATATTTGCCATCTATCTGCTCCTAGGACTGTCCAAGCGTGAGCATTTTTTGCATCATGCTTTTCGCTGAGTTCATAACATCTACATTCGTTTGAAAGGAACGTGACGCTGACATCATGTCAGCCATCTCTTCCATCGGATTAACGTTTGGATAAAACACATAACCTTCTTCATTCGCCATCGGATGATCTGGCTCATATCTTGGCTGCAACGGTGCATCAGACTCAACAATAGCATCAACCTTTACTCCAACGCCCGCTCCAGACTCATCTAACTTAGTAGATCCCCACCCCCGCTTGCGCATGGAGTCGTTCATCATTTGGGAGAAAACCGGCTTACGTGCACGATAAGTTTGATCCGCTGAACTGGCCGCACTGTCCACGTTTGCCATATTACTCGCGACTGTGTTCAGTCGCACTGTCTGGGCACTCATTGCCGAACCTGATATGGTAAAAATATTACTCAAAGACATAATCATTAATTCCCAGTCAGTGCTTTTTTCATGCCACTGATTTTTCTATCCAAAAACATAAAACTGGTGTCGAACTGCAAAGAGTTTTGTGCATATTCTGCCTGCTCTCTTTGCATGTCCACTGTATTGCCATCTAGAGAAGGCTGACTTGGGTTGCGATAAAGCAAATCACCAGTCAATTCCGTCTCAGCGGATTCAGTAAAATGACGAGCATTGGTTCCTTGCAATTGCAAACGTCGCATTTCGTTGTTGAGCGATGCATTGAAACTAATGTCTCTCGCTTTGTAATTAGGCGTATCTGCATTAGCAATGTTATTTGCTAAAACGGCCGCACGAGCACTACGAAACTCTAATGCTTTATCATGGCCAGCAAAGGCACCTGCAAAGGAAATCGCCATTTTATCCTCAATCCAATTATTCTAAGTTGTTTTACATATAGCAATTATGATGCCAAAAAAAATAACTTTATTTTTCAATGCTTTATAATCATTCATTATAAAAACGGCAAAAAGCGGCAATTAAAATAACGATAACAAAAACAAAAAAAGCCCATCCAAGGATGAGCTTTTCACAAACTTATAAAAGAAATCTAAATCTTTTTCGCTTTATAAACAATGCCAGGATGACACTGAACAATTTCAAAGTAATCTGACAAACCACTTAAGGCTTCAGAACCTCCCAAGAACAAGTAACCTCCGGGTTTTAACGATGCATGCATGCGTTTGAGAATGTCTTGTTTCAGTTCCACCGTGAAATAAATCAGCACATTACGACAAAAAATCACGTCAAACTTGCCTAAGCCAGCAAAAGAATCAATCAAATTTAGGTATTTAAATTCAACTCTCGAACTAAGATTTGGTTTAATTTTCCACGTGACCTCATTAATTTTGTCAAAGTAACGCTTTTGCAAATCTGGCCCCAAGCCTCTAGCAATGGCCAAGCTATCGTATTCCCCCTGCTTAGCATGTTGCAAAATATTGGTACAGATATCGGTTGCCACAATTCGCTCACCTGGTTTCAGCACACCTGGTCGAGCATTTTTAAATTCCTCTATCACCATACTAATAGAGTAAGGCTCTTGACCAGTTGAAGAAGCTGCTGACCAAATACGCAAAGGTGCACTGGTCATTTCGGGCAAGACTTTTTCTCGCAAAATAGTAAAGGGGTGCATATCACGGAACCACAAAGTTTCATTTGTGGTCATTGCATTAATGACTTCTTCCTTTAACTTGGAATTCAATGGCCTATCAAGGGCATCCACCAACAACTCGATTTTGGAAAAGTTCTCTCTTTCTAAAATTTTTCCAAGACGGCTTGCCACAAGATATTGCTTATTGTCACTTAACGAGATTCCACATACTTTTTGCAAATAATCTCGGAAGCGATTGTAACCAGCAGGGCTGATTGCATTAGTCGTGCTGAGCATTAAAACTCCATTATTTAATAACCGCCTAGGCCAAACCACATTACCTAGTTAAATATTTACTCAGATTGCACTTCTACCGTCTCGATCGCTAGACGTGCCAATTCATCTGGCTGGAATTTCGCCAAGAAGCCATCGGCACCTACTTTCTTAACCATAGCTTCATTAAATACGCCACTTAAGGAAGTGTGTAGAAGAATAAATAAGTCCTGCATGCGGCTATCGTTACGAATCGCTGTTGTTAATGTATAGCCATCCATCTCAGGCATTTCTATATCAGAAATTACCATAGAAAACTCTTCTGTCACATCTGTGCCTTCTGCTGCCAAATTTTGCAGATACTCGAGTGCCTCAAGTCCATCACACAATACCGTGGTAGCAAAACCCACTTGTTCCATACAGCGCTTAATTTGTTTACGAGCAACTGATGAATCATCGACGATCAAAATATGATGTTGTTTCGCATTCTCTTGAACATCCGAGTTGACAATCCCATCTGAGATATCCTGACGCATTGGCGCCACCTCAGAGAGAATTTGTTCAACATCAATGATTTCCACCATTTCTTTCTCTACCTGACAGACTGCCGTCAGATAATTATCATTTGAAAGACCTTTTGGTGGTGGCTGAATATCACTCCAATTCATGTTTACAATACGTTCCACACCTCGAACCAAGAAACCTTGAATACGACGGTTATATTCGGTAATGATGACAAAACATTGGCTGATGTTCTCGATTGGACTTGCTCCCGTTGCCAAGCCTAGATCTAAAATAGGAATGGTACCACCACGAATGTGTGCCACACCGCGAACCACAGGAGAACTATGAGGCATAGTAGTGAGCTTAGGGCACTGCAATACTTCCTTAACTTTAAAAACGTTAATGCCGTAGATCTGCTTACCATTTAAGCGAAACAATAACAATTCAAGTCTATTTTCCCCGACCAGCTGTGTACGTTGATTAACTGTATCTAGAACCCCAGCCATATACGCCTCCAAAATGTGTAAACTGCATAATGAGGGAATCCCTCACAATTGTTAAAATGCATTCACCAATGATAGAGTGAATATTAACAATTTACTAACTTATTCATAACGAAATCATAAACAAAGAGTGCCAATCATGCGAATCAAAAGGCTATTTTTGGCCTTACTTTGCCTCCAAATCAGTTTTCTTCAAGCACAATCACTTGAAGAAATCGTTAACCGCTTCATTAACCAAGTTGAAATGCCACGCTTATCTGCTATCTATCCTCAAGCATCCATTACAATCAAACTCAATAATTTGGCTTCACTTAACTACTTACCCGACTGCAGCGACGGCAATATCAACATTCAAAACCAACGTCCAGAAGCCCGACAGCGAACCAACTACGAAATCAGCTGTGATAACCCAATCTGGAAGTCCTACTTACCCGCCGTACAATCCATTCGTATTCCTGCCATTCGCGCCATTACCCCAATTAATCGAGGGCAGAGCATCACACAGGAAAATACCGATATTGGCGAAGTGGACATAGCTGACCTACGAGGACATATTTATACTCAAGACAATCCACCATTTGGCTTGATCGCTTCGCGCAACATACGCATTAATACCTTTATCACAGATAACTTAACGCGTTTACCAACACTCATAAAAAAAGGTGACGCCATTACGATCACAGCCAATAGCGGCAGCATTATAGTGCGAATGAACGGCGTGGCTTTAGAGAATGGCGTAAAAGGACAACAAATTCGTGTCAAAAACGCCAGTTCAGGTCGAATTATATACGCTAAAGTTGTAACTGACAGTGAGGTTCTTGTAAACTATTGAGAACCTTGAGCTTAAACAAATATTAATTTCCTTTTTATGCGGTTTTTGACTAAAGTTCTTTTAGGCTCGGCCGACATTATGGACATGCAAATCATTTAAGGGCGGAAAACCCAATGGCAATCAATTTAACAGGTCTATCAAATCAGGGCACGATAAACAAAAGCGAGCGAGCGCAAAAAGACGACGCAGCGGCTAGTGCAACTGATAACAAAGGCAGTACACCAAGTGGCACAATGGCTGAAGATACCGTTCGTCTTAGCGGCACAGCACAAACACTACAAAACCAACAGGCTAAATTGAACAATTTACCTGAGGTGGATATGGAGAAAGTAGAGCAAATCAAAAATGCGCTAGCGGCCGGTGAATATAAGATTGACACCCAACGTCTTGCAAATAACATGGCTTCAATGGATTCGCTATTCTAATTAGCGACCATTGAAGATTTGATCTTATGATCCCTATCTCTCCCATCTTCACTAAAAGCAAAGAAATACTGATTGAACTGTCCGTCGTTCTTGATGATGAACGACAAGCGTTAGGCAAGCAAGACAACCATCTGATCCTTTCTCTCGCCGAACAAAAGCAAACTCTTCTTGACGGAATGAACGCATTAAATGATAAGCGCATTAATGTTCTTATCAAATTTGATATTCTTGATCGCAAAAATCCTACCGAGCAGGATTTTAAAGATTGGCTAAAAAATCAAGATAGCTCAATGGACGAAGTTAGACTTTTAATGAAAGAGTGTGAAGAACTACTCAAAGTTTGCAAAACCAAGAATAACACCAATGCTCAAATTCTCAGCACTTTGCAGAAACGTAACAAACAATTATTTGAGCTAATGCAAGGTCACAACAATAAAAACAAGGTCTACACATCTCGTGGATCTACTCGCCCCATTAGCAGCAAGCAAACATTAGGAAGAGCTTAAAACTACATATAAATCAAAACGATATCATATTTTACCATTTGATATTCTGGCCATCAAAAGTATACAATACTCACTATTAAGTCCTCATAGGTAAACAGGATATACCGGCCGCCTCCTAAGCAGCTATTCCAGGTTCGAGTCCTGGTGAGGACGCCATAAAACAAAAAAAGAGCCATAAGCTCTTTTTAATCAAACGCCACCAATCACACTTTGCAAACAACAGCGCTTCTTCTTACTCGACCTCAATTATCTCATAGCTGTGCTCGATCTTGACACCGCCACGCTCTAACATTAGAGATGCAGAGCAATATTCTTCAGCTGAGAGTTTTACTGCTCTGGCTACCACAGAATTTTTCAACTTACGTCCAGTCACCACAAAATGCACTCTTATCTCAGTGAATACAGCAGGCACTGCATCCGCTCGATCTGCATCAATTTTCGCTACGCAAGATACAACATCTTGTCGAGACTTCTTCAAAATCCCAACCACATCATAAGAAGTACAACCGCCCAATCCAGCCAAGATCAATTCCATTGGCCGAGGTCCAGCCACTTGATTACCATCAATTTCGACTTTAAAACCAGATCCCGTCTCAGCAGTAAAATGGACATCTTCTTGCCAACTCACATTTGTTTTCATATACAACCTTATCTTTTTCCTATACCACTACAGTCAGTTAATACTGAAACAACTCGGCTAATTTCTCACCAGGATCATCGGCACGCATGAAAGCTTCACCGACAAGAAACGCGTGGATTTCATGATTACGCATTACTGCCACATCTTCATGGGTATGAATACCACTTTCCGTTACGATCAATCTGTCTTTTGGTACCTTATTCATTAGTTCAAAAGTATGCTCCAAACTCAACTCAAAGGTATGTAGATCGCGATTATTAATACCCAACAATTCCGTTTGTGTGAACTCAAGCGCCAAATCCAATTCCGGTTGATTATGCACTTCCACGAGTACATCCATTCCTAAATCACGTGCCATGCTATCCAATGCTTGTAATTTCTCACCAGACAAACAGGCTGCAATTAGCAAAATACAGTCTGCACCAATGGACCTCGCTTCAATTACTTGATACTCATCCACAATAAAATCTTTACGAATCACAGGAAGCTTACAAGCCGATCTTGCTTCCACTAGATAATCTTCATGACCTTTAAAAAAATCTTGATCGGTCAAAACAGACAGACAAGCAGCGCCCGCTTGCTCATAAGATTTGGCGATTTCTCCTGGATAAAAAGGCTCTCGCAAGACTCCTTTACTTGGCGAAGCCTGCTTTATTTCCGCAATCACACCGGCCTTACCCATGGCAATCTGATGTTTTAACGCTTGTGCGAAGCCACGCGGGGCATTATGCACATTGGCAACAGACGCCGCCACTTCAAGATTATGATATGGCGTATGGGCTTTTCGCTCAGCAATTTCTTCAAACTTACGTGCCACAATCTTTTTTAAGATAGTCGGTGTTTCAACCTGCATAATCCACTTTCTCCTCGCTATTCTTTTAAGAGTTAGTGTCCATAAAACAACGTGTAAAACTGGCTAATTCAGACATTTTAACTTTCGCTGTCCCTCCGCCAATCACATCTTCGGCAATACTTATCCCTTCAGTTAGAGTGGATGCCACTCCTGAAACATAAATAGCCGCACCGGCATTTAAAGCCACAATATCACGAGCAGGATTCACTTTACCCTTGCCATCCAAAGCGGTTTTTATCAGGGTCAGACTCTGCTCAGCATCGTAGGCCTGTATACCTTCAACAGACTGAAACGAAATACCAAAGTCCGTTGGCTGAATCTGATATTCGGTAATCTCACCATCTTTCAATTCCGCCACATAAGTCGGTGCTGCAATACTGACTTCATCCAAACCATCGACCGAATGCACTACCATTACATGTTCACTGCCTAATGCTTTTAGCACTTCAGCTATCGGACGTACCCACTTCTTATGAAAAACCCCCATCACTTGTCGTTTCGCATTTGCCGGGTTAGTTAGGGGGCCTAACAAATTAAAAATGGTGCGAGTCGCCATTTCCTTGCGCGGTCCGACGGCATATTTCATGGCAGCATGATGGTTTGGCGCAAACATGAACCCCAAACCAATTTCTTCAACACAGCGGCAAACTTGTTCCGCATTTAATCCAAGATAAATACCAGCATGTTCTAATACATCTGCACTGCCAGACTTGGAAGATACTGAACGCCCTCCGTGCTTGGCAACTTTACCACCAGCGGCAGCGACCACAAAAGCGGATGCAGTTGAAACATTAAACAAGTTGCCACCATCGCCACCCGTGCCACAAGTATCAACTATGTCATCTATTGGCAAACTGACTTTACTCGATAAGTCACGCATCACTTTTGCTGCGGCGGTGATCTCTTCAACAGTTTCGCCCTTCATGCGCAATGCAATTAAAAAACCGCCTATCTGAGCTGGTGTCACTTGGCCGGTCATGATGTCAGTCATCACAGTTTGCATCTCTTCTGCGCTCAGATTTTGATGTTCAACAACGGCAGCAATTGCTTTTTGGATATCCACCAGACTCTCCTATCGTTTTAAAAAGTTAGCTAGTAAGGCGTGTCCCGCCTCGGTTAGTATGGATTCAGGATGAAATTGCACCCCTTCTATATCCATCTCTTTATGTCGAATGCCCATGATCTCATCTAGCTCACCTTGTTCATTTTGCGTCCAAGCCGTGACTTCGAAACAGTCTGGTAAGGCATCTTGCGCCACTACCAAAGAATGATAACGAGTCGCTAAATGAGGGTTTTTCAGATCAGTAAATACACCGATATTCTTATGATGAATCAGTGACGTTTTGCCATGCATAACATTTTTAGCACGAATCACCTCACCACCAAAGACCTGAGCAATACTTTGATGACCTAAGCAAATACCCAAAATAGGGATTTGACCGGCAAACGCTTGAATGACCGCCATAGAAATACCCGCTTCATTCGGAGTACAAGGACCCGGAGAAATGACCAAATGTGAAGGTGCTAAAGCTGCTATTTCCGCAATCGTAATCTGGTCATTACGATGTACTAACACTTCAACACCTAACTCACCAAAATACTGTACCAAGTTGTAGGTGAAGGAATCGTAATTATCTATAACTAGCAACATGATTAAGAATAAATCCATAATAAAGCTAAGGCTTATTGGCTTTTCCAACCACAGACAATTAGCTTATCTATAAGCACTTATTAGGCCTTTATTCACACAAAAGACCATTTTGAAGAGGCTGAATTCTACACCGAAGCACAGTTACTGTCTCTGTAAGTCAAATAAAAAACAACCACCTTTCGTTGTATTTTTCACCATACTGCCCCTGACCCAATGTTATTACTGGTCAACCCGTAACACCGGATGAATCTCTCAATACAACAAAGCCTTGTTTGATATTACTAAACTTATCACGCAAACTATTCACTTTGCTTCTTTGTCAGCTTTAGAGAATGCCAATGCATAGCCAAGTCACCCTATTGATCGAACATCTTATTCAAGATGAGCATTCACCAGAGTCTATCAATAAGTTAATGGCGGAATACAGTCCTGACGATGTCGCTCTGGCATTAGAATCGATTCCTCTTGAACAACGCCGCCAAGCCTGGGCCAACATTAAACAAGCCAATCGTTTAGACATTCTCGTTGAAATGCGTGGCGAATCTCGACAACTGCTGCTTAAAGAACTTGCAGACACCGAAATCGAAACCTTATTCGCAGACGTTGATGCGGAAGGCTTATTAGAGATTACTGACTCTTTACCAGATCGTTTTGTCGATCTGGCCCTCAGCCAGATGGACAATAAGCAGCGTGAGTATTACCAGCAAGGTATTGTCTACGATGACGACATTGTTGGTCGTTGGATTGATCACGAACTACTCATCGCTTCCCAATCCATTCGAGTTGGCGAAGCGCTAAGATTGCTAAAGAAAACCGTACCGGATTACACCGACATGATTTACTTAGTCAACCGTACTGGTCGTTGGGTAGGTTGTGTAAAATTCAATAAACTTTTTAAAGCACAAGATCACGAGCCTGTGTCCAATATAATGGACGAAGCATGTACCGTTATTCACGCTGACACAGAACGCACAAAAGCCTCTGAAATATTAGAAAAATCAGGCTTTTCGGCATTACCAGTAGTAGATCAAAACTTAGTATTGCTAGGGCGTTTTCACGTTGGGCTAGCACTGGAAACTTTACGTTTAGAAAATGAAGCCCAACAAATGTCGACGGCAGGGTTAAACGAAGAAACTGACCTCTTCGCACCCGTGAAACGCAGTGCTGCAAGACGTGGCATTTGGCTAGGCATTAATCTTTTAACGGCTTTCTTAGCATCAGCCTTTATCGGCCTATTTGCAGCCACCTTACAACAAGTAGTTGCCCTTGCGGTATTAATGCCTGTAGTGGCCTCTATGGGCGGTATTGCAGGCAGTCAGACACTTACTTTGATAGTACGCGGTTTAGCACTTGGCCAAATAACTCGGAGTAATTTCAAATCCTTACTTGGTAAAGAGCTAAAAGTAGGTTGGCTAAATGGTATTGCCTGGGCCATCATCATCGGCATTATTTCTTATTGGTGGTTTAGTAACCCCATGTTAGGTGTTGTAATCGCCATGGCCATTATCATTAATATCCTGATGGCTGCCTTATCAGGTGTTTTGATTCCTGTCTTACTGGATAAACTGCGCATTGATCCAGCCCTATCAGGCTCAGTCATTCTCACCACAGTCACAGATGTAGCTGGTTTCGTTGCTTTTTTAGGATTAGGCACTCTCTTGTTACTTTGAGATAACTGAGGGCTTTTTTTACATTCACCAACACAGAGATTTATTATGAATTGGGAAACAATACAGATGTATTTTGGTCTAGGCGATACTGAAATGCATTGGGTTGCTCGCGTATTTTTAGTAGTACTCGGCACATTGGTGGTTAACTTTGTTGCTAGCCGCTTACTTATGCGTCTAAACAACCAGCTCGAACGTACCAAAACACCTTGGGATAATGTAATCATTATCGCAGCACAAAAACCCATCGGGGTATTTATCTGGCTGGTCGGACTCAGTGTCGCGGCAGAAATATCCGGCACAAACCTGGATCCTGATTTATCTTCTTTGGTTAATGCCATTCGTGAAGTCGGTGTGATTGTCATTCTGACTTGGTTTATTTTACGCTGCATTTCGCAGATTGAAAAAGCCATTACCAGCTCAAGCAAGGTTAAAAATAAAGTCGATTACACCACTGCCAACGCCATTAGTAAGCTGCTCAGAGCATCTATCATCATCACGGCAGCTTTAGTCGTCTTACAAACTCTGGGATATAGCATTTCCGGTGTACTGGCTTTCGGCGGTATTGGCGGTATCGCAGTAGGTTTCGCAGCCAAAGACCTGCTCGCCAATTTCTTTGGTGGCCTAATGATATATTTGGATCGCCCTTTTGCAATTGGTGACTGGGTACGCTCACCCGATCAAAATATTGAAGGCACAGTAGAGAACATAGGTTGGCGTCAAACGCGTATTCGTACCTTCGACAAGCGTCCCTTATATGTGCCCAATTCTACGTTTTCATTGATCTCGGTGGAAAACCCATCACGCATGACGCACAGACGTATCAATGAAACCATTGGCGTGCGCTATGAGGATTTCTCTTTATTGCCTACTATTTTAAATGACATTAAAGAAATGATTGCCAATCATGAAGATTTAGATACAAAGCAAATTTACATGGTGAACTTCAATCAATTCGGCCCATCATCATTAGACTTTTTCATTTATGCCTACACTAAAACAGTGGATTGGCGAATCTTCCATGAAGTCAAACAAGACGTCTTGTTTAAAGCCATGCAAATCATAGAGAAACATGGTGCAGAAGTGGCTTTCCCAACGCAAACCTTGCACTTTGGCGACGATGGGCAAATCAGTTTTAGCAACAATGCGACAGACAAATAAGCTCAATTAAACCAAGCCAGTTTAGAGCGGTTGAAAACAAAAAAGCACCAATACTCAAAGTATTAGCGCTTTCTTTTTATTGAACAAGAATCAAACAAGCAGTTCAGCAAGGTCGTCAATCACGGCATCAGCACCCAAGGCTTTCAAATCCACACCTTGATGGTAACCATAAGTCACTAGTGCAGATTTAAAGCCGGCATTTTGCGCCGCTTTAAAATCTGTACTTGAATCCCCTACCATCAAACAACCTTGTGGTTCAGCCTCTATGGATTCGCTGCAATGCAATAAAGGCATGGCTGACGGTTTCTTTTCTTCCAGTGTATCCCCCCCCAAAAACCACGCAAAGTGTTCGGTAAGTTGGAATTTATCCAGAATCGGCTGAATAAACACACTCGGCTTGTTGGTCACCAATGCCACGGGCACCCCATTGTGTTTTAGGGCTTTAAGTATTGCTACTACATTTGGGTACAAGCGAGAGTGATCGGTAAGGTGCTGATGATAATGAAGCAAAAACAGACGATAGGCTTCTTCATGGCGCTGCGGATCCAACTTAGCCCAGTCTAATGCTTGCTCAATCAGTTTGGCCGCTCCTAACCCAACCCATTGACGAACCTTGTCTTCACCAGCAAGTGGCGCCCCCATTTCCGATAGAAAAGCGTCTACCGCTGCAGCAATGTCAGGCACACTGTCTAATAAAGTGCCATCTAAGTCGAAGCACACTAATTCGGGCCAACCTTCAAACCACTGCTTGAAATATTTAGGTGTCTTCATTAACGCACACTCGCCAATTCAGCACGCATCGCATCAATCACGCCTTTATAATCTTCCTTACCAAAAATAGCCGACCCTGCAACAAAGGTATCCGCACCAGCTCGGGCCACTTCAGCAATGTTCTTGTCACTGACACCGCCATCCACTTCAAGGCGTATATTGTGACCACTGGCGTCAATTAAAGCACGAGCCTCTTTCAGCTTATCCAATGTCTCTGGAATAAACTTTTGCCCACCAAAGCCTGGGTTAACTGACATCAGCAACACCATATCCACTTTATCCATGACATGCTTTAGATGATGTAAAGGGGTTGCGGGATTAAACACCAAACCCGCCT
Source organism: Marinomonas sp. ABL3_031 (assembly GCF_056161265.1). Taxonomy (NCBI): domain Bacteria; kingdom Pseudomonadati; phylum Pseudomonadota; class Gammaproteobacteria; order Oceanospirillales; family Oceanospirillaceae; genus Marinomonas; species Marinomonas sp. ABL3_031. Next base: position 469,463 of record NZ_JBSWYU010000001.1, on the reverse strand, counting down.
TACAACCACCGTCTTTGATCATTTGCAACGAACGATCAATGTGCTCGCTGGCTTCTGGATGAAAAGTAATATAAGACGCGCCGGCTTCAATGAAGTCTCCGATCATACGATCCACAGGCTTCACCATCAGATGTACATCTATGTCTGCTGTCACTCCGTGCTGACGTAATGCTTTACAGACCATAGGACCAATCGTTAAATTGGGTACATAATGATTGTCCATAACATCAAAATGTATGATGTCCGCTCCGGCTTCTAGTACTTGATCGACCTCTTCTCCTAAACGAGCAAAGTCGGCAGAAAGAATCGAAGGGGCAATGATAAAATCATTCATATCTGGCTCCAGCAATGACACAATAAATGCGATAAGGAAATGGTGATAAGCGTATCAGTGAAACTTGATATAACTCACACTTACAAAGGGCTGCTTTCAACAGCCAATTTGAATTATTTTACCAAGGCGAAACAAAGAAGTATTGAAAACAATGCAGAAAATTCTTCTACTAATCAAAGTCAACCTGTTATGCCTATCGGTATCGATTAGCGGTCTTGTGTGGGCCGAAAGCTCAAGCGGCGATGCCACTGAGCAAAAATACGTCACACCTCAACCTCAAGCAGATCGTATCGCGGCATTGGAAGAAAGCCTTAAAGAACGCCAATTAGAGCATCAAATCCAATCGTTAGAAGCCGACGGAGGGTCTTTTCTGGCACTTTATCAAGATGCTATGACCTCTTCGACTCAAGGCTGCGTGATACTTTTACACGCTGACAATGAACATCCAGATTGGCCAGATGCCGTGGCCCCATTGCGTGACACATTACCCGAATACAGTTGGTGCACCATTGCTATCGAAGTACCTGATATCATTAAACGCGGGCAAATGACTCCGAAAACTCTCGCCACCGACAGTGAAACAACAGACACCATTACACTCGCAAACCAGGATATCGTCTTTGCTCGCATTCAAGCAGCCATGGCCTTTGCACAAAATAACGGTGTTAACTACTTTGCCTTAGCTGGATATCGCACTGGCGCAAGTTACGCCTTGGCTTTTTTAGCCGCCAACCCTAACTCAGCCAACGCCATCGCTTTAATTGATATTCAAGCACCACCTAATACCTCGGCCTATCAAGTTGCGCAATTAATTAGCCAGGTTCCGCAAGCCATTTTGGACTATTACCTAAGCCGCCCGAATCGCAATAACCTGTTCGCCAATTGGCGCAAACAAGCTGCGGCCAGACGTCAAACCGTCAATGGCGAATTCATTCAAAAAGATGCCATACCCGACCGCGCACGTGGTCAAGACAGTCAGGCCCTATTGGTACAAAGAGTGCGAGGTTTCTTGAAGCAAAATACTAAGCAAATCAGTCAACGACGGCCTCTGCCAAAAGTAAACAAGGGGCTGTTTTGATCACCCCTTGTTCTTGCTGTGATGAATCAATATTGCTACAGACTTATTAGCGTGACTTTTTAATCAACTCATAAGCCGATTGAATTTCTTGGGTACGCTCTTTTGCTAGCTCAATCATTTCTTCAGGCAAGCCTTGCGAACTGAGTTTGTCTGGGTGATTCTTACTCATTAAGCGTCGATAAGCTTTTTTGATCTCGGCATCCGTCATATCTGGCTTAACACCCAGCGCTTCATAGGCCGATTTGAGTAGGTCTTTGGACCCCATGCCATTCCCAGTCGACTGATATCCCTGACGGAAATGCGCCTGTTGCTTTACCTGCATATGCAGAGTCTCAAATTCGGCTACTGAGATGCCTAAAATCGCACAGACTTTCGAAACAAAAGATTTTTCTTCTACACTAAAATGTCCATCAGCGTAGGCGGAAACCAATAACACCTCTAATAAGGTGCGAGTTAAATCCCCAGGCCCGACAATCTCTTTAAAACGATTGAGTTCATTAGTGAGGTCGAAGTTGGCCGATTTGCCTTCATTGAATAAGCGTTTGGCCTGTTCTTGCGCCTGTGGTGACAAACGCAGGCGCTGCATAACCGATTGCGCCAACTGGATTTCAGCCTCAGAAACCTGACCATCAGATTTCGCTAGACGTCCCATCAACAAAAATAAAGTACGAAAGAAAGTCTCTTGCTGTAGAGGTAAATTACCTCGTTTTACGCCATTAAACGCACCACCAGCTTGTACTCTATCCAACATCATACCGACAAAAAAGCCGAGTATTGCGCCAAGGAGGTTACTCATCAAGATGTAGCCTAAAATGGCACATACAATTTTCCACATAAAGATATTTCTCCAGAATCGGTAGCCCCTATGGGCCTGCATAGATTATCATTTGTCTTATTACGTGGAGCCTCACTCGGCAGCCTCCGATTTCGGACAACAATTTCGGTAAATAAGTATACCCTGCATGGTTAAACATTTACGCAACTACGCTCTGTTTTTTCAAGGTCTTTTCATATTGCCGCTGGCACATGCGCAAGTGAACCAATGGGATTGGGCACCTAGAGAATCCTTAAGTGCTGAACAACAAGCTCAACTCAATCAATACTGCCAAGGCAGCTATATCAACCAATGGCAAGCCAGCGAGAGCGAAAATACGATATTACAAGCGGATCTCATCACCCGCGATAAAGCGGGTATTATCCATTTAGAGGGTGACGCCACTGTAAATCAACCCGAGTCTCATCTGATGGCTGACTCTATTTCAGGCGTTCCAGAAGAATACTACCAAGCCTCAGGTAACGTCACATTAAGAACCAAAAACGAACTCATTCGCAGCGATAAAAGCTATATTTCCAGCAAGGGTGATACTGCCACCGAATTTTCAGACGCCAAGTTTCTTAGTCACAGCAGCAAAGCTCGCGGCCAGGCGAAAGCACTGATACAAGAAAATAACGCAATCATTTTTATTGAAGAAGGCTTTTTCACTACCTGTGAACCCAGTCAAGAAAGCTGGAGCCTTTACGGCAGCTCTATTGAACTTAATGCAACCACAGGCTTTGGTACCGCTAAGCACGTGCAAGTGCGTATTGCTAACGTGCCAATTTTTTACTCTCCTTGGTTAAGATTCCCGATCGACGATAGACGACAAACAGGCTTTTTATTTCCCAGCATTGGTTATTCGAATAATGATGGCTTGAGCCTATCCGCTCCTTTCTACTTAAATTTGGCAAGCAATTTGGATGCGACCTTGACACCTAATTTGATTCAGGAAAAAGGTCAAGGTATTGATGTGGAATTTCGTCATCTAAGTTCATATGGTGAAACAAGCTATGAACAATCGAGTTTTTTTGACCATGATGATGGTGAGCAAACTCTTATAAAACTGACGTCAAAACAGTCTTTTAATAGTTATATTAGTAGTGGATTCACCTATGAGTCCAATCCCACTGACACTAAGTTTCCCGAAGCCAATACCACGTCCATTGGAGAAAAAGACCATTATCAGAGAACTGCCTTTATAAATGTTAATAATGGGAACTTTTACAACACACTGACCTATCTCACCTATCAAACACCTGATAGCACAGATGATGCCCCTTTCGAGTGGAAACCGAGACTTGCCAGCTCTTACCAAATTGCGAATAATCTATTAAATTACTCGATCAGCCTTCAATACACGGATTTCTATGACCCTGAAGAAAATAATTTTGATGGCGAGCGTATAGCGCTAAATCAAGACATTAACTTGGATTTGGGTAACGATTGGCTAACCTTTACTCCAGGAGCATTAATACAAAATCGCGACTATCAACTTCACCAATACTCATCTGATACAAATATAGACACCTCAGTCAATCAGGTGACTCATTACTTGGATACTGCATTAGCTTTTGAACGACGCTTTACTGATGAAGATGGTACTTGGCGACAAACCCTATCTCCTAGGTTGAGTTATCTTAACTCTCCTTTTAAATCACAATCTGACATCCCAGATTTTGATACCAGTGAATCAACACTCACTTACTCTTCTGCTTTTAATCATAAACGCTTTAGTGGTAACGATAGAATTGGTGATACTGAGCAAGTGACTTTTGGGTTAGAAAGTCGTCTATATGATGAAAACAATAATGAAAAATGGGCTTTAAAAGCAGGCCAGGTCTTTTATTTAGAAGATAGATATGTTGCTGTTAGTGGCGCAACAGACAAAACCATCAGTCGACAAGATAGCAAGCGCAGTGACTTACTTTCATCGGCAAGTATGTATGGTGATAGTTATAGTCTAACTGCCAATGTAAATGTTGACGCGGATGAAGAAGAAATCAACCTAGCTCAATTCGTTGCCAGTATTACTCCGGCAGAAAGAGTCAAGGTTAACCTGAGTTACTTGTATACAATCAATAACTCAGACCCGGACGATAATGCCAAACAAGCTAGCTTTGGCACCATATTTCCGCTTAATAGAAACTGGTCAGCCTTCGCTCAATACACTTACGATTTCATGGACGATGAAGCCAATAAGCAAATTTCTGGTCTGGGTTATGAAAACTGCTGTATCAAGGTATCGCTCAGCTATCAAGATTGGATTGACGACGATGATGTCAGAGATCGAGGTGTGTTTTTACAATTTATTTTACGTAGTTTGAGTACAGCAGGTCGTGCTAACAGTGATGCCTCAAGCATAGCTGACACCTTCTGGAATCAAGGAAAAGTCGGATATTAATTATGAAGTTATTTTCTTTTTTTACCCTTACATTAGCCTTAACATTTTCCACTCTAACGCAAGCTAACACTGCAAAAATTGACGGCATTGCTGCCATTGTGGATTCTTCCGCCATTTTAGAAAGCGACATACAAAACCGTTTTCAGATTGTAAAAGATCGTGTTCCAGGCGGCGTCATGACGAACAACATTCATCGTCAAATTTTGAATCAACTGGTCGACGAAATGCTGCAAGCCAATTATGCCCAAAAAATCGGCATGCGAGCCTCTAGTTCCGACGTGGATAATGCCATTCTGAGTGTTGCTCGAAATATGAATCTTGATCTACAAGGTATGAAAGCCGTACTCGCCAGCAAAGGCATTAACTATTCACGTTATCGCAAACAGATTGAGCAGGAAATCCTCATCAACAATATCAAGCGCGAAATTATAAAACGTCGCATTGTTATTTCTGAGCAAGAGATTGATGACTATTTAAGTTCTGAAACCAGCATCACCAAAGACAAAGATCAGGTGCATCTTCGTCATATTTTGATTCGTGCCAGTAACCCAGAAGAAGCCAAACAAGAAATCGACAACATTGCTTCCCAGATCCAATCAGAAGACGACTTTATCCAACAAGCCGTTGCCAAATCCGCGGGGCAATTTGCCATTGAAGGTGGGGATCTAGGTTGGCGTCCAATGAACCAGCTTCCTCCCTTGTTCGTTCGCGCATTAGACACAGAGCAAGGCCCTTTAATAGGGCCACTGCAGAGCAATGCGGGTTACCACTTGTTATGGGTGATAGATAAACGCTCGGCTTCTGTGACCTTACAGGAGCAAACTAAAACTCGCCACATTTTGGTCCGTCCAAATGAAATTCGTGACATGGCCCAAACCAAAGCCTTTGCAGACAATCTTTATGATCAGTTGAGCAAGGGAGCGGATTTTGCCGAATTAGCCAAAGAGTACAGTGAGGATCAAGGTTCCACTTTGCAAGGTGGCGATCTTGGTTGGGTAACACCGGGTACTATGGTGCCAGCTTTTGAAGACATGATGAACGCCACCCCAGTTGGCGACATTAGCCAACCTTTCCGTACTCAGTTCGGTTGGCATATTTTACAAGTTGAAGGTCGTCGTGAAGCGGACATAAGTGATCAAGTAAAACGTAGCAATGCGAAGCAAGCATTAACACGTCAGAAACAAGACATAGTCCTTGGCAATTGGCTCGACGAATTACGTGCCGATGCCTTCATTGATATCAAAGGCTAATCCCACTATGGCAGACGCGTTAGTCAACCTTCCCATCATTGCCATTACCTCAGGGGAACCTGCTGGTATTGGCCCTGATATTATTCTGCAAGCGCTATCCGAGCGCAGCTTTAACGCTCGCTTGTTGATTTTGGGAGACAAACAGTTATTCAAGCAAAGGGCGGCAAGCCTTAACATAGATATGGCCATCAAGCTTGTGTCATCAGGGCAAGAAACGCCTGTCCACCAGCAAGGCTCGCTTTCTTTAATGCCAGTAGCCATGGCGAAACCAGCCATCGCGGGCCAACTCGATGTAGCGAATGCGCCTTATGTCCTAGAAACCTTAAGACGAGCTTGCCAAGGCTGCTTAGACAAAGAGTTTGATGCACTTGTCACACCACCGGTGCATAAAGGAGTCCTATGTGAAACAGGCCAACACTTTTCCGGTCATACTGAGTTTTTTCAGCAACAGTGCCGCTCTCCTCACGTGGTTATGATGCTTGCCAGCGAAGCCATGAAAGTAGCCTTAGTAACCACTCACTTGCCATTAAAAGATGTGCCGGATGCCATCACTGAAGACAGCATTCGCAAAGTCACCCTGGCCTTGCATCAGGACTTACAACACAAATTCGGCATTGCTAAGCCACGCATCTTAGTCTGCGGGCTAAACCCCCATGCCGGTGAAGATGGTCATCTGGGCAAAGAAGAGACCCAAACCATCGGGCCAACCCTTGATCGCTTGCGCGATGAAGGTCTTGATTTAATTGGCCCACTACCAGCAGACACATTATTTACTGATAAATACCTGCAACAAGCAGACTGCGCGCTGGCCATGTATCACGATCAAGGATTACCTGTGTTAAAATATTCAGGATTTGGTAATGCCGTCAACATCACGCTGGGATTACCCATTATTCGTACGTCCGTTGATCACGGCACAGCGATTGATTTAGCTGGCACAGGTGAAGCCAATCATGGCAGCCTAAAAGTCGCCATCCAACATGCCATAGACATGGCCAATAATGTGAAAAAGTTTCCTAAATGAGTAAAGCACAACCTCACAAAGCCAGAAAAAGATTTGGCCAAAATTTCCTTCACGATCATGGCGTGATTCGTCGTATCGTGGCTTGCATTGCCCCTAAAAAAGGCCAACGCATTGTCGAAATCGGCCCTGGAAAAGGCGCTCTAACAGAAGGTATCATCAGTGTTACAGAACGCATGGATGTGGTTGAGCTTGATCGAGATTTGATCCCAATTTTAAAAGTGAATTTTTTTCGTTACCCTGAATTAACCGTTCATGAAGCGGATGCCATGAAATTCGACTTCAGTGCATTAGCGAGTGATGATCAAACAATTCGCGTGGTCGGCAACCTGCCCTACAACATTTCTACACCGCTGATTTTCCATTTACTAAGTCAGGCCAGTATCATTAAAGACATGCACTTCATGTTACAAAAAGAAGTGGTTGACCGCCTTGCCGCTCGTCCAGGTGATAATCTTTATGGTCGACTCAGTGTCATGGCGCAATATTATTGTGCCGTGGATGCTTTGTTTGTGGTTGGGCCGGAGTCTTTTGATCCAGCACCAAAAGTCGATTCTGCTATTGTTCGTATGACACCATACAAAACACTACCTTATCCAACTGACGACGTTAGTAAACTGGAAGAAGTGGTTCGAGTAGGCTTCCAGCAGCGTCGTAAAACACTGCGTAACAATTTTAAAGGCGTACTGGATCAAGCTGACTTTGACAGGTTAGGCATTGACCCAGGCCTGAGACCGGAGCGTTTGGACGTTGCCGATTTCGTTGCCATCACCAACTACCTTCTCAAGAAGGACAGTTAAATGGATAAATACGATATCGTTGTGGACGTTAGAACCGAATATCTTGTCAGACAATCTACACCAGAAGAATCTCGTTACGTATTTGCTTACCACATCACCATCACCAATTGTGGTGAGCAAGCGGCAAAATTGCAGACTCGTCACTGGATCATCACCAATGGTGATCAGCAAGTTCAAGAAGTGAAAGGCAGTGGCGTCATTGGCGAATACCCTTATTTACGTTCTGGTGAGTCATACCAATACACCAGTGGCACAGTGATTGAAACCGTGGTAGGCGTCATGCACGGTAGCTACCAATTCATTGCCGACGACGGCACGGAATTTTCTGCCGACATCCGTCCTTTCACTTTATCGGTTCCCAACAAAGTACACTGAGGATATTATGGCAACCTATGTAATTGGTGACCTACAAGGCTGCTTGGAGCCATTAGAGCGACTCCTAAAACACATTCAGTATCAAGCTAGTGAAGACACACTTTGGTTTGCTGGTGATCTTATTAATCGTGGTCCAGAATCATTAGATACACTACGTTTTGTGAAGTCACTTGGCGACAAAGCCAAAGTGGTATTAGGCAACCATGATCTGCATTTATTGGCTGTGTCTTATGGTCATGGCACACTTAAAAAAGCCGATACCCTAAGTGAAATATTGATGGCCAGTGACCGTGATGAACTCACGGAATGGCTTCGCCATCAGCCACTATGTCACTATGACGCCAAGCTCAATGTGATCATGACACACGCAGGCATTCCACCCTGCTGGAGTCTTGAACAGACACTCGCCTTAGCAAAAGAAGTGGAAACCAAACTGCAATCTGACACGGTTGATGAATATTTTGCAGCCATGTATGGTAATACACCGAGTAAGTGGCGTGATGATTTAATTGGCTTGGATCGATTGAGAGTCATCACAAACTATTTGACTCGAATGCGGTTTTGCAAAGAAAACAGTAAATTAGACTTAAAATCAAAAGAAGGCATTAATACAGCAGCCAAAGGTTTTGCACCTTGGTTCAGCTACCCAAGTCAGGTGCCAGAAAACTGCCATATTGTGTTTGGACATTGGGCTGCCCTTGAAGGCAAAACCCAACTAGAACACATTCATGCACTTGACACTGGATGCGTTTGGGGGGGCAGCCTAACTGCCTTACGACTGGAGGATAAGGAACGCTTCAGTATGCCTTGTACACTCAATCGGAAGAACCCATGACCTATACTTGTATCGATATCTCTGACGCTTTGCCCATTTTGGAAGACAATGCTGCCATCGTAGATATTCGCGATTTAACCAGCTACCAAAATAGCCACATGACCAATGCCATTAATCTCAATAACGATAATGTGCAGGACTTCATCGACAATACCAACAAAGAACAACCCATTATTGTTTGTTGTTATCATGGTAACAGCAGTAAAGGTGCCGCAGAATACCTTGCCTCACAAGGCTTTAAGGAAGTGTATTCACTAAATGGAGGCTTCAGTCAATGGAGCGCCATGTTCCCTGAGCAATGTGAAATCGGCCAATAACGCCATGACTTATCAAGTGTATCTGGTTGGTGGTGCGGTTAGAGACGCACTACTCGGTCTTGATGTCGTCGACCGAGATTGGGTCGTTACCGGGGCCACACCAGAACAACTTGAACAACAAGGCTATCAACAAGTCGGCAAACAGTTTCCTGTTTTTCTTCACCCCAAAAGTAAAGAAGAATACGCACTGGCAAGACGTGAGAAAAAACAAGGCCAAGGCTATACAGGCTTTATTTGCGACTTTTCTCCAAGCATCAGCCTTGAAGAAGATCTTGAAAGGCGCGATCTTACCATAAATGCGATTGCACAAGCCGAAAATGGTGAACTGATTGATCCTTTTCATGGTCAGCAGGACATTAAAAACAAATGTTTACGCCACGTTTCTCATGCCTTTGTGGAAGACCCATTGCGGGTTATCAGGGTTGCTCGTTTCGCCGCGCGTTTCAGAAAATTTGGTTTTACCGTAGCAAAAGACACCATGGCGCTCATGCAAGCCATTAGCCATTCGGGAGAATTAGCCAGTTTAAACCCTGAACGAGTATGGCGTGAATTGGAGAAAGCCTTAGCTACCTCTCATCCGCTCACTTTTTTCCACATCCTTAAAGAAGCCAAGGCCATGCCGTCCTTGTTTGCTGACCTAGTTTGGCCTCAAGCTGAAATAGAGGAAAAACAGTTACTAAACTTGGACAAAGCCCAACGCTGGACCATGATTTGTCAGCACACGCCACTGACTCAACTTAACAAGCTACAAACCTCATTGCGCTGCCCAAATCAGTATAAAAATTTAGCCGAGCAAGTACGTGGTTTTATGGAACAACAAAGCACCTACATGACAGCAGAATCATGGGAAGCTTGGCTCATGTCAGTCGGCGCCATTAAAAAGCCACAACCATTTGAAAAATTAATCAAAGTCCTTTGTTTGATTACTGAAACACAGGAAAAAGAGTGGCAAAAGCTACGCACGGCCATTGCCAAAGTCAACGCTGCCGATTTGATCAAACAAGGGTTTAGTGGCGCAGAACTAGGAGAAGCTCTGCGCCAGGAGCGAATTAACGCCCTACAAGCACTCGACTCGCCTTTCCTTAAAGAGCGGTAAAACGGCGATACAACTTCACGCCAACCGCGTTAGCAGCAGCTACTGCTCCTGGTTTACGCAAGGTGAGTCGAACGGCTTGTAAAGTGAATTGTTGTGCCAAATCTTGCAGTAGACGTTCCGCTAAGGTTTCAATCAATTCAAATTGATGATCCAGACAATACGCTAAAATGAAATTGGAAATGGCCTCGTAATCCAATGTTTTACTAAGGTCATCTGTCGCTGCTGGCAAACGATTGTCATGTTCCATCTCTAGATCAAATACCAGATCCTGCTGAATTTCTTTTTCCCAGTCATAAACACCGATGACCGCTTTGGCCTGCAAACCTTCAATAAAAACTAAATCAGACATCTTTTACCTCATTCAAAGGGGGTAACTCTGACAAAGGCCAACGAGCACGAATAGACAAATTTAATTCAGAACATTGACCATCCAACAAGCGCTGTGCCCCTGCATAGGCAATCATTGCGCCATTGTCGGTACAAAACTCTGGGCGCGCATAGAAGACACTAGCTTTGATTTTTTTCAATTGCGTTTCCAGTTGCTCACGCAATCTCTTGTTGGCACTGACGCCGCCCGCAATAATTAAACTCTTTAGTCCTTCAGATTCGAGGGCACGACGACATTTAATCACTAATGTATCTACTACCGCCAACTCAAATGCCAAAGCCGCATCGGCTTTAAATTGCTCATCACAACGATCTTCATCCAAAGCTTCGTGTACCGCTGTGAGGAAGGCCGTCTTTAAGCCACTGAAACTAAAATCCAAACCTGGACGATCTGTCATAGGACGCGGAAACTTCAAGCCAGACTCTTTATTGCCCTGTTGTGCTAACTTGGCAATCTGCGGACCACCAGGATATGGCAAACCTATCATTTTTGCCGCTTTATCAAAGGCTTCCCCCGCGGCATCATCCAAAGATTGACCGAGCAACTTATATTGACCAATACCATCCACACGCACCAATTGCGTGTGACCACCAGATACCAATAAAGCAATAAAAGGCATACTTGGCTGACTCTCTTCCAACATGGGAGCTAACAAATGACCTTCCATATGATGCACCCCCAAAGCCGGAATATTTAACGCGTAAGCCAATGAACGACCAATGGTCGCTCCCGCCATTAGTGCTCCCACCAAACCTGGGCCACTAGTGTAAGCCACAGCGTTCAATTCTTGCTTACTAATACCCGCTTCAGCCAACACCTCATCGATAAGGGGTAAAGTTTTACGCACATGGTCACGTGATGCTAACTCAGGCACAACACCACCGTATTCCGCATGCTGTGCAATTTGCGAGTAAATTTTATGTGCCAACAAACCGTTTTCGGTATCGTAAATAGCGATACCTGTTTCATCGCAGGAAGTTTCAAGCCCCAATACTTTCATCGAAACAATCTCATTCTATATTTGCGCTGCATTGTACCTCAGTTCCATACCGCTTGGCAGCGTTAGCCGCATGACGGACTGGACAATGAGTAATTGAGACATTATAATGCGCGCGTTTTCAATGTTTATTTGTTTATTAAAAGGCAGGTGATTTTTCTCGTTTGGCACTGAACACTTCGCAATAAGTAAATGTGATAGTGAAATGACCGAACACCCTATGATAGAAAACTAATACACATAGACGGAAAATAGCGTCTTTAAGGGTTAGAAAAATCGGCCAATTTTGGCCCACTCTCTGTCCAACAGAAACGAGCTTTGAAAGCGCATACAATACAAGGTATGATGCACGCCGTTTTTGTGAATAACTTAAACTTAAAACAGATTATTAAAGGTAAAAACATGCCAGCAGTTAAAGTAAAAGATAACGAACCATTTGACATCGCTCTACGTCGCTTTAAGCGTTCTTGTGAAAAAGCAGGTGTTTTGGCTGAAGTTCGTCGTCGTGAATGCTACGAAAAACCAACCACTCTTCGCAAACGTGCTGCAGCCGCTGCGGTTAAACGTCACGCTAAAAAAGTTTCTCGCGAGCAGAAAAAATTCCAACGTTTGTACTAAGCTAGCCTGCCATTTGGCACACTTGCTATATACAAACGCCTAGACCTTTTCCAAGATTAGGTTTATAAAAACGGCTAGTTTTAAAAACTAGCCGTTTTTTTATTTAACCGCTTTTGCTTAACCATCAAGAGGCCCTCATGTCAGAATTAAAAGCACATATTTCCGATACGTTAAAAACCGCCATGCGTGCAAAAGAAAAGCATCGCGTCACTGTTATTCGAACCATCTTAGCAGAATGCAAGCGCGTAGAAGTCGATGAACGTATCGAGTTAGATGATGCTCGTGTGATTGCCATTCTCGACAAAATGAGCAAACAAAGAAAAGACTCTATTCAGCAATTTACAGACGGCGGTCGTGACGATCTCGCTCAAGTAGAACAAGACGAATTAGCCATCATTGCTGAATTCTTACCGACGCCGTTAAGTGACGATGAAATTGCGGAGATTGTAAAAGCAGCCATTGCGGAAACTGGTGCCACATCCATGCAACAAATGGGTGCTGTGATGGCCATTGTTAAGCCTCAAGTGCAAGGTCGTGCCGATATGGGACAAATCAGCAAACAAGTTAAAGCACAGTTAGGCTAAATCCTATGGCGGGACGCATTCCGGATCAGTTTATTGATGAGCTATTAGCTCGCACCGACTTAACCGACGTGGTGTCGTCCCGTATCAGCCTGAAAAAAACCGGTCAGAACTACAGCGCACTCTGCCCATTTCATAACGAAAAAAGCCCTTCCTTTAGTCTTAACCCTAACAAGCAATTTTATTACTGCTTCGGCTGTGGTGCAGGCGGTAACGCCATTTCTTTCGTCATGGAACACGATCATCTTGATTTTGTTGAAGCCATTGAAGTCCTTGCCAAAGACGCGGGCATGGAAGTGCCACGGGAACAAGGTGCCCCTGATCGTTATGAGCAAAACGCAGAATTGCTTAAACGACTTGCTGAAAGTTCTACCTTCTTTCAGCGCCAGTTAATTGAGCACCCAGACAAACGTAAAGCCACAGACTATTTATCCAAAGAACGCGGTTTATCTGGTCAAATCGCCAAAGTGTTTGGTTTGGGTTATGCACCTAGCGGATGGGACAATTTATTAAAAGCCGTTGGTCAAAGAGCGGAACATCAAGAACAATTGTTCAGTGGCGGTATGCTGATCGAAAAGAAAGATCAGGCTGGGCACTATTACGACCGCTTCCGTGACCGTATTATTTTCCCTATACGCGACTCTCGTGGCCGTGTGATTGGTTTTGGCGGTCGCGCTTTTGGTGATGAAAAACCTAAATACCTTAATTCTCCTGAAACGCCTGTTTTCCAAAAAAGCCAAGAACTTTATGGACTATTTGAAGCCAAACAAAACACTCAACAGCTGGATCAAATCATCGTTGTTGAAGGCTATATGGACGTTATCGTATTAGCACAACACGGTATTACCAATGCGGTTGCCACTTTGGGCACATCTGTTAATAGCAACCACATTCGCAAATTATTCAAGTTAGTAAGCAAAGTCATTCTCTGTTTTGATGGAGACAAGGCCGGACGCTCAGCCGCAATACGCGGTTTAGAGGCGTCTTTACCTGTCATGCAAAATGAGAAACAAGTTCGCTTTTTATTTTTACCAGAAGGAGAAGACCCCGACTCACTGGTACGCAAGGAAGGAAAAGATGTTTTCAATCATCGGCTAGAAGATGCCGCTTCCTTGTCACACGTTCTCTTCGAACATGCCAGAAACCAAGTCACACTGGCAGACGAAGAAGGCGAAGCGCAATTTGCTCGCAATGCCATGGGATTGATTCAGCAAATCCCGAAAGAATTGACATTTCGCTCAATCTTAATTAAGCAACTCAGTGAACAATCCGGCATTGATAGTGAGACCTTAGGACACACTGCCCTTCCTAAAAACAAGCCCGGCCATTCTGTTAGTACCACTGCACATAACACCGAAACAGAGATCAATAATCATTTTGATCAGGGCCAAATCTATAATACTCATGGCGATTACTTAGCAAATGATAGCTATCATCCAGCTTATTCTTCTGAAGCATACACAGATACTAATAAACAATCTGGTTACAAGGGAAGGTTTAAGCGCAGGGACGAAAAACCCTTGCCACCGGCCCCATCTAGTTTGAGTAAAATCAAACAGGCTTCTTTATGCTTACTACTGCATCCTCACATCGCGCAACAACTTGAGATTCCAGATCCTATTATCAATCAGGCAAATGATGAAATAAAAATTTTTAGCAAAATATGGAGATATTTCGCAAAAAATCCGAAAAACAATGCGGGTCATCTACTTGGTGAATTGGTAGATAATGCCATATATTTTGGGGTTATTGATTTATTAAACCACCAAGATGCGATAAATAAGCAAAAAATCAGCAATTCCAAACAAGAAGTACAAGATATGGTATCGGTGCTTGAGCGAAATTTGGGTTTAAGTAACAGTATCGAACGCTTGAAAAATAAGGGCAACGAATCCATAAAGGATACGAGCAGCAAACAAGAACTGCGTAATTTGATGGATTTAATCCGGCAGAAAAAGTCATAAATTCTGTCTAAAATTCACTCAAAAAAGACAGGATTAAGTGGATAAAACTCATTGATTTTGTTATAATATGCGGCTTGCAAAACTTCAATTGAATTTCTAACGATAGGTTGTCGAATGCCAGACACTCAACAGTCACGTCTTAAAGAGTTGATCTCTAAGGGTAAAGAACAAGGTTACCTAACTTTTACAGAAGTTAATGACCACCTCCCCGATGACCTTTCAGACCCAGAGCAGGTCGAAGAAATCATTGCCATGATCAATGACATGGGCATCACGGTTTCAGAGTACGCTCCAGATAAAGAAAGCCTTCTTATGGAAGAAGGTGACACAACAGATGAAGCGGCTGCTGAAGAAGCCGCTGCTGCCCTCGCTGCGGTAGAAGGCGATATTACTAGAACAACAGACCCTGTGCGAATGTACATGCGCGAAATGGGTACGGTTGAGCTATTGACTCGCGCCGGTGAGATTGCCATTGCTAAACGTATCGAAGAAGGTACACGTGAAGTCATGGCGGCCATTTCATACTTTCCAGGTGCGGTTGACGTATTGCTTGATGCTTACGCTAAGGTACAGGAAGAAGAAGGTCGTTTAAGTGATATTTTCAGCGGTTTCATTGACGGTGATGGTGAAGAGCCAGTATTTGAAGACAGTGCTGATGAATTGCCAATCGAAGACGAAGCAGAAGAAGCTGATAACGACGATGATGACGATTCTGAAACGAGCGAAGAAGAGACAGATAATGGCCCAGACCCAGAGGAAACAGCCCTTCGCTTTAATGAGATCTCGCGAATTTACGATGAGTTGAAAGTCTTGTTGGAAACTCGCAATCGCCAAGACTCTCACGTATTAAGCAAACAAGAAGAGCTCAGTATTGCGTTTGCCCCAATCAAATTGGTTCCAAAACTGTTTGACGAACTTATTGATCGTGTACGCTCTCGAATGGAAAAAATTCGTGAGCAGGAAAGATTGATCATGCAAGTTTGTGTGCGTAAATCTGGTATGCCAAGAACTGAGTTCTTAAAGCGCTTCCCAAGCAATGAAACCAATCCTGATTGGCTGCAAGAACAAATCGCTTTAGGGGCAGACTACTCGAGCGCGTTAGAAGAAAACGAAGCAGAATTCATGCGCAGCCAGCGTAAATTGCGCGCTGTCGCGAAAGACACTGACCTAACCATCGCTGAGCTCAAAGAAATTAACCGCCGTATTTCGATTGGTGAAACTCGTGCTCGCCGTGCTAAGAAAGAAATGGTTGAAGCCAACTTACGTTTGGTTATCTCTATCGCTAAAAAGTACACTAACCGTGGCCTACAATTCTTGGATCTGATCCAAGAAGGCAACATAGGTTTAATGAAAGCCGTGGATAAGTTCGAATATCGACGTGGTTATAAGTTCTCGACTTACGCCACTTGGTGGATTCGTCAGGCGATCACTCGTTCGATTGCTGACCAAGCACGTACTATCCGTATCCCAGTACACATGATCGAAACCATCAACAAACTGAATCGTATCTCTCGTCAGATGCTTCAGGAGATGGGACGAGAGGCGACACCAGAAGAACTAGCCGCTCGAATGGATATGCCTGAAGACAAGATTCGTAAAGTCTTGAAGATAGCAAAAGAACCTATCTCTATGGAAACACCGATCGGTGACGATGAAGACTCGCATCTCGGTGATTTCATTGAAGACGATGGCGCAGAGTCACCTATCGACATTGCGACAATCGAAGGTTTACGTGAGTCTACGACCACAGTTCTTGCAGGCTTAACAGCCCGTGAAGCCAAGGTATTGCGTATGCGTTTTGGTATCGACATGAACACAGATCATACACTGGAAGAAGTCGGTAAGCAGTTTGATGTAACGCGTGAGCGTATTCGTCAGATCGAAGCGAAAGCTCTACGTAAACTTCGACATCCAAGTCGCTCAGAGCATTTACGCAGCTTCTTAGACGAGTAAATATCACTCCAATACGAAAAGCCGTTACTGACCGTAACGGCTTTTTTATTGCTTTTTATTCAAAAACTTAAATAAAAACAAGCATCAGACACCAAATTGTCATACACTCAAATTAGAGTTTGGATAAAGACAGCGAGGTTTAGCTTGTACAAAAGCCAACATTATCCACACATCCTCCCCTCCTTCTGCACTTTAACACGTGGCAGAAACACATTTTACGCTGCAAATTCTCGTATTTATTATTCAGTCCAGAGCATTTTTCGAAGCCGATTCTTAACAATTCAAAAACTTCACCCTGACTACAGGAGTACTTGTCTATGGAAAAAATCTACGTTCTCGATACCAATGTATTACTTCATGATCCATTAGCCATCTATGCTTTTGCCGAGCATATGGTCGTCATTCCAATGACAGTATTGGAGGAGCTCGATATCATCAAAGATAGGCGTGATAAAGATGTCAGCCGAGAAGCCAGATTAGCCATCAACACCATAGACAAAATTGTAGGTGACGCCACACCAAGAGAACTGCAAGCGGGCGTACCAATTCGCACCATTGATAAGAGTAACGATAACACTGAGCAAACTAAGGCCTGCGAAGGCTCCCTAGCCATTTTTCCTGACCAACAAATCACTTCAACTGACAATGTTCCCTTTCTGAATGGTAACCATGACCATGCTAATGATAATCGTATAATTAACGTGGCACTCAGTCTTCAGGCAACGCATCTAAGATCTTCCGTCTGCTTGGTCACCAAAGATATTAATATGCGCATCAAAGCCAAGGGCTCAGGCTTAGAACGGGTAGAAGACTACCGTAAAGACAAGGTGTTAGACGATTTAGATTTAATGACCAAGGGTTACATCGAGTTCAGTGGCAGCTTTTGGTCTAGCATCGACAGCGTCAGAACCGAAGCTCACGGTCAGCATACAGTCCACATTATCAGTAAAAGTTTACTCAATAATCTGTATTTAAATATGTTTGTTATCGATGACGAGGATTTTGTCGGCTTTGTCGTCAATATAGATCAGGAATACGTTTATTTATTGGACATCAATAAACAACATTTAATGCATCAAAATTTCTGGGGAATCCAACCTAGAAATCTAGAACAAGCCATGGCATTTTATTTGTTGCGCCACGAAAACTCCGACTTAATGGTCATGACAGGACCAGCTGGTTCAGGTAAAACCCTGTTAGCGCTGGCTTATGGTTTACAGGTCACCATGGAAGAGAAACGCTTCAATAAAATTATCGTCGCTCGCTCAACACCTCCTATGGCAGAAGACATTGGTTTTTTACCGGGAACGGAAGAAGAAAAAATGGCGCCTTGGCTAGCGGCATTTGATGACAACCTGGAAATCCTCCATGGCGCTGACGAGCATTCCATTAGCAGCATTGATTACGTAAAACAAAAAGCCAACATTCAATTCAAATCATTGAATTTTATGCGTGGCCGCTCCTTCAATAACGCCTTGATTATCATTGACGAAGCACAAGGTTTAACTCAGTTCCAACTCAAATCCATTGTGACGCGAATTGGTAGTAACTCTAAAATCATTGTTTTAGGTAACTTAGCTCAAATAGACAACAAGTACATTACACCGCTTACTTCAGGATTAACTTACTTAGTAGAAAAGTCAAAATCCTTTAAGTACGCGAGCATCATGCATGTTAACGGCATTGAAAGAAGTCGTTTAGCGGAATTTGCAGAAGAAAATCTATAATATAAAAAAGGGAAGATGACCAATCATCTTCCCTTTTTTATAATTCATTTGTTCATGTTATTGAGCGACCGATTTTGCCAGCTCAGTGATCTCATCCCACTTACCAGCTCGAACCAAATCCGTCGGCACTATCCAAGAGCCACCAACACATAGCACGTTATCCAATGCCAAATAGTCACGAAAATTATTCGCACCAATGCCACCAGTAGGACAGAACTTAATCTGTGGCAAAGGACCACCAAAGGCTTTTAAGGCTTTTACACCGCCATTTACTTCAGCAGGGAAAAACTTAAAGCGATCATAGCCATATTCCATGCCCAAAAGCACATCAGAAATGGTTGCCACTGCTGGTAAATAAGGCACATCAAATTCTTTACCAACCGCCAATAAGTCCGCTGTCATTCCAGGACTGATGATGAACTGAGAGCCAGCCTCAATGGCTTGTATATACTGCTCACGAGAACAAACGGTACCAGCACCAACAATGGCTTCAGGAACTTCTTTACGCAGCGCTTTAATAGCGTCTAGTGCTGCTGGAGTTCTCATGGTCACTTCCAGTACCGGCACGCCACCGGCAACCAATGCCTTACCTAAAGCTACTGCTTGCTCAACATCATCTACAACAATAACAGGCACAACAGGTGTGGCTGTCATCACCTGTTCTGCAGTATAAGTTTGCGTCATTTTATTTTCCTTTTTCGACTCTTTTGCTTAAGCTTATTCTATCGATTACTACTGCCTAAACGAACTCAGTAGTCATGCCAATTACGGCCGTCTTTAATTGGTAATGCCATAGAAGCAGCTGGCCCCCAAGAACCCGCAGCGTATTCTTTTGGACGTTCGCTGGTCTGACTCCAAGCTGACATAATGCCATCCACCCATTTCCACGCTGCTTCTACTTCATCATAACGCATAAATAAGGTTGCATCGTTACGCATAACGTCTAATAACAGACGCTCATATGCTTCAGGACTACGCTTATCATTAAAGGCTTCTGTTAAACTCAAGTTAAGATCAACAGGCTGCAAGTTCATCCCTTCGCTCGCACCCGGCACCTTATTCATCACTGTAAGGGAAATTTTTTCTTCTGGCTGAAGACGAATCACTAGCTGATTACGCTGCAGTTGACGATTACTTTCATCACTAAAAATACTGTGCGGGACTGACTTGTACTGAATAACAATTTCTGAGTAACGCTGACCTAGACGCTTACCTGTACGCAAGTAGAAAGGCACGCCCGCCCAACGCCAATTATCAATATCTGCACGCAAAGCAACGAAAGTTTCTGTACGAGAATCAGGGTTACTGCCCTCTTCGTCAAAGTAACCTTGCACTTCTTCACCTTTGATCACGCCTTTTGCGTATTGACCACGAACAGTTTTAGTATAGGCATTGGCCCCTAGAATTGGACGTAACGCTTTCAATACTTTGATTTTTTCATCACGAACAGAATCCGAGTCCATTCGACCAGGAGGCTCCATTGCCACCAAGCACAACAATTGAATCAAATGGTTTTGCACCATGTCACGCATGGCACCGGCTTTATCATAGTAACCCCAACGACCTTCAACACCGACCGTTTCAGACACAGTGATTTGCACATTATCAATGTGCGCACTGTCCCAAAGAGGTTCAAACAAGGTATTACCAAAGCGAATTGCCAGCAGATTTTGTACCGTTTCTTTACCCAGATAATGATCAATACGAAACGCTTGTTGTTCTTTGAAATTTTTCATTACTTCGTCATTGATCGCACGAGAAGAGGTTAAATCGCGACCCAGTGGTTTTTCCAAGACCACACGCATACGATCTTGGTTTAAACCATGAGTCGCCAACGAAGAACAAATGGAACCAAACAAATCTGGAGAAGTGGCCAAATAGAAAACAACATCTCGATCATCGCCGCCAACTTGATGATCGTTCAAACGAACAAAATCAGATTCTTGTTGAGCGTCAACAGAAACGTAACTTAAACGCTCCTTGAAACGTGGCCAAGTTTTGGTGTCACCTATGCTCGAGGGGACAAACTCATCCAAAGCATCACGTACTTTAGCTTGGTAATCCACATCGCTCACTTCACGTCGAGAAGCCCCTATAATGCGAGTAGTTGGTGCTAACAAGCCATCCATATCTAAATGATACAAAGCGGGCAATAACTTACGCATGGCGAGGTCGCCACCGCCACCAAAGATAACCACATCACAGGCTTTTAAACTGGCCTTCATTCTTTTATCTCCAACTAATCTAGGCTTTCGACACAAGATAGGAAGCATAACATGCACATCCCATCAGGCCTGGGTATTCAGACATCACTACAAAGGTTGGTATAGGTGATACAAACTCTTTCATACGTCCTTTATCCTGCATAGCTTCACGGAAGCCACTGCATAATATGTCCTTCAAGTAACGTGGCACTATACCACCGGCAATATAAACACCACCACGGGCTTCAACCGATAATACTAAGTTACCTATCACCCGCCCTAAGAAAACAAAAAACTGTTCTAGTGCGGCTTTTGCAATAGGGTCATTTCCCACTTTTAACGCCTCTCCAATTTCTGGGGCGCTAAGACGCTTTTCAATACCTTCCCGAGCGGCAAGGGCTTCGTAAATATTTTCCAATCCCATGCCAGATAAAACACGTTCTGCTGACACTCTTTTGTGCCGTTTGCGTAAAAATACCAGAACATCATCTTCAACATCATTGCACGTAGATAAGTCCACATGCCCCCCCTCTCCGGGCAGCACAATGTTTGGTCCATTATCTTGTGGCACTACGCAAGCGACGCCCAATCCAGTACCCGCTCCTATCACCCAGCTGGCACCTTGTGAATCCACTTCACTTGGTTCGCCTAATTGAACTTTATCTGCTTCAGGCAAGACCTCAAGACAATGACCGATGGCATCAAAATCATTCAACAAGGCAACCTTTTTATCCGCGCCGAAATAATTTTGTACTTCTTCACGACTGAACTGCCAAGGATTATTAGTAAAACGTATCACAGGCTGATTGACTGGGCCTGCGATAGCAAGCACAACAGCATCAATATCTTTCATATCAACACTGCAATGAGCAATATAATCGGCTGCAGCATCAAAGAAATTAGTGTAGTTCTTACAGGCTAACACTTTTACTTCAAGTGGCTCAAATTGGTGAATAGGTACTAAGGCAAAACGCGCATTAGTGCCGCCAAGATCGGCAATTAAAGCATGGGACATATGTGAACCCTAAATTCATTTTTTTGAAATTTTACAACAAAATAAAGGCAAAAAATACCGATTTCTATAAAGCCAATAGGATTAAATGTAATAAAATTACAAAACTATCTTAGCTTATTTAAAAATTTAAAGACCTTGGTTGGCACCAATCTTTTACGGTTATTTTTATAGTCGTAGAGACGCTCATCTGCAACTTTGAGCAGATGTTTGTAGTTGCTTGGAACATCGGATAAAACACTGGCCCCACCATAGCTAATTGTAATAGGAACCAAATTTGATTTATACCTTAAAGGGTTAGACTGGAGATATTCTTGAATGGATTCGGCCACCACAATGGCTTGCTCGTAACTTTTACCAGGCATAACGAAAACGAATTCATCGCCGGCAAAGCGAAATGCTAAACCTTGTTTATGTACGTATTTGAGTAATCGCTTGGCAATATACTCTAACACCTCATCACCACAGTTATGACCTAAAGTATCATTGATCGACTTAAAAGCATCACAATCAATAAACACGACTGTAAGATCACGTTCTTGTTGCTTAGAACGAGCGAATTCGCGATCTAACATTAGCTCTAATTGTCGACGATTCAATAAGCCTGTTAAAGGATCACGGGTCGCCAAATACTCCAGTTTTTCTCTGGCCGTCACATTGCTCAAACAAATGGAAATCTTGATTGCCAATTGATCTAGTAAAAAGGTGTCCTTAGTATTGGCATCGTAACGACTGATGTCTGCATCCGCCTGACAAAATAAACCAACTAATTCTCCATCAATCGTTAGAGGAGAAATCGCCACGGACCCAATCACATCACGATATACAGGGGGAATAATTTCTCGACAAAAACTCAGGTTAGTATTCACTAAAATAGTTTTACTGCTTGATTTAATGATGTCTACCATCGCACTACGGCGAGTAAACAATACTCGATCACGTAAATCTGGTAATTTCTCTAAGCTTTCAATGAGATGAGATAAAGGGGCTTCGTTAATTAAATTGACCCAAACATGAGGTACATTGAACTGTTTCTGAACTTCTTTAGTCAGAGTTGAAACAAATTGATCGCAACGTCCAATCGACAAAATGCAACGCTCTATTTCAAAAAACTTGCGTGCAATGGCTTCATTGTGCCTAACATTGTCAATTAATTCGTTAATATCCTGCATTCATAACGCCCTGCCACAAGAACCTAGCGTCAAACTAGTCCCTGATTCAAAATAACCAGCAATCAGAAAATATCACTACAAGATCTTATAGTACGATGCTTGAGCAATTTCGGCCATATTTAGCATGTAATTAAGCGGGCTTTCTACAAAAAATTACAATCAGATCAAGAGATTCCGACGCATACCCCTTTCTTTCAAAGATAGAAATATTTCATTGTCTCACTTAAGAAAAACCCATCAATGCCGATAGAAATGACAAATCCATTCAATAGGTAGCTTGATGAGCATCAGAGAAATCGTCGAGACACAAGTCACACAAAGCAACATTGCTGGCCGGTCTGTTTCAGGCAGCCCACAGTTTGCTTTGATGATGAGCTTATTCAGCCAACCAGGCCCTTCTCTAATCAATACCAAGGACAAATTAAATGCACACTCACCTCATGCTATTACTCGTCCTCTGCAGTTTGCTAATGGTATCGCCAGTAATCCTGAGGCCAATATTGCTTTATTAAAAGCCTTAAATGAAGAACCCTTAGCCGACGGCCCAAGCTTTGAGTATGACTTAGTAGAAAGCCTAGAAAATCAAATCAACACTCATATCTGATACTTTGGCTAGTTACTCGGCGTTACACCAACGCCACAAGTAGTAAACCATTGGCTCCACGCCCTAGCATGTTGCTGTGAAGCAAGCTGATAACGACGCCATTCACTTTGTTCTGCAGACATATTGAACTGCATCAAAAACGCCATCAACTTAGGACTAAGAAAGGACAGTTTCGTCAGCTGATTTAACAAAGGTAACGCCTGATAAGCCGTCTGACTAATGCGTCCCATATAAGGCTGAATTTGTTTTACATAATGCCGCTCAAACTGTTGTCTCAGATAGGCCATAGGAGCACCACAATCCTCTACTGTTAATGCCTGAATTTGTTGTCCTACCGCCTTGAGATAAACTCGAATTTGAACCAAGCTGTATAAGAGTCTTCCAGCATATTCACTGTCCATCATAACTTTTAAGTTTTGTTCAAACTGTTCACTGTCTAGCTTAGGCAAAGTCTCCATGTGCTTCCCAAGTTGAACCAATTGCGTTAAGGCATTAATCAAAGCCTGTTGATCGGCAGTCGTGTAAGTAAGAGGGAGAAAACCATTCGATAAACTAAAAAAGGCTTCACTTTCCGCACCGTTAAAAAGAGCGTTAGCAAAGGCTTTGGGCAGCTCAGTGCGTTTTTGTTGGGCGACGTAACGGAGGGTTTGCGCAAGTTTTTCATCCTCAATAGGACAACTCTCTATGGCTCTAATTATGTCCATTTCATAGAGAAAACGTTGACTGTCTGCCATGACACGCCCAAGAATGCTGTTTTTTCTACCTGCCACAATGCCTACATCACAAAGCTGCAGTGATAAAAAATCCAATAAACTTACGTCAAAGGTAGATAAACTATTTGCTCTATCACGTGCTGTTGGCAAGCTGACAGGCATTAGTATTGGCGGTGAATCCAAACGAATTAACTTAGATCGATTTAAATCCACCACATACTCTTCCAACAAGTTTTGAGCTTGATAACGACTATCACAACCACTTATCAGTATAATGATGCCTAACAAGATTATGGTTTTAAAAGGTTTTAAGTACATGAACAAGCTACTCATTCAGAAGCGTGAAGAAATCTCCGAAACTCGTGTGGCCAAAATGGTCTTCCCCGGAACAACCAATCATTATGATACGCTATTTGGTGGCATCGCTTTGCAATGGATGGATGAAGTGGCTTACATAGCAGCAACACGTTTTTCCCGCAAACCCATGGTCACTATCTCCACTGAAAAAGTGGATTTCAAACAGCCTATCCCATCAGGTATTTTAGTCGAGCTTGTGGCTCGTGTCGTTCATGTTGGCAGAACTTCTTTGAAAGTCGAAGTAATTATATTTCTAGAAGAGTTGCACAGTGACAAACGCACTAAGGCGATTACAGGGCATTTTAACTTCGTTGCGGTTGATGAGAACAAAAAGGCCACACCAATATTTGACGAGGAGGGCAATTTATAACTTCAACAGAGTCTCTTTCATACACCAAAAAAAAGCGGCCATTCCCCTTTCAGAGAATAGCCGCTTTTATCTAATCATTAGATCAATTTGAGTGACGTTTCGCGATTTCTGCAGCCAACTCTTCAAAGCTCTTTTCAGCTTCAAGTTTCTGATATAAAGCTGCTTCATTCTTCATGGAAGTGCGCAAAATACTCTCAGCGACTCCCTCCACTTGTGATGGATCTAGACCAACCAATACCACAAGTCCACCACTTGGTGTCGGCATTTGACGTATCACACGGGAGCCTACTAGCTGTTGCTCTGTGATTTGCTTGGTCACAACACTATTCACACGATCAACTGTTTCAGCGTCAGCAGCGCCTGTTGTCTCAACGTACTGCTTCACCATGTTTTGAAGATCAACACTTAGAATCTGCGCCAATTCAACACGAGCAGAGGTCGCTGCCATTTGCTTCATGTAATTCGGGCCTGCTGCCGACTTTTCACTGTACCCCACCGCAGACAAAGCGACACCTTCTACCGGTGCACCACATACCCAATCAGGAGCGGCTTGGTTTGAACCATCGGCAAATACACAGCTAGGCGCGGCAACATCTTGTTGCACTACGTCTTTACTACAAGCGGCCAACAATACGCCAGCGGCCATCACACTCACTAATTTTAGTTTCATGACTTTTTCCTTTTATACCCAGCGACATGGAAAGATAAGAAAATCGTTATCTATGCTTATTAATAACAAAAAAGGTGCTTTTCAGCACCTTTTTTTCAGAATTAGACTTGCGAACTGATATTACTCAGCAAACGCCGCTTTTTCTTCTTCGGTTACGTCTTTCATAGACAACTTGATACGGCCACGCGCGTCCACATCCAATACTTTAACGATGACTTCTTGGTCTTCTGCAAGGAAGTCCGTTACCGCACGAATGCGCTCTTCAGCGATTTGTGAGATGTGAACCAAACCATCTTTACCTGGCAAGATGTTTACGAAGGCGCCAAATTCCGCCAAACGCACAACTTTACCTTTGTACAGTTTGTCTACTTCTGCTTCAGCTGTGATTTCATGAATCTTCAGCAATGCCGCATCAGAAGCCGCTTTGTCCGCTGCGTAAATACGTACTGTACCGTCATCATCAAGATCGATAGAAGCGCCTGTTTGCTCAGTGATAGAACGGATCGTTGCTCCGCCTTTACCGATAACATCACGAATTTTCTCAGGATCGATCTTAATCGTCGCCATAGAAGGTGCATTTGGAGACACTTCTGGACGAGCGTAACCAATGGTTTTCGCCATTTCACGTAGGATATGGGTACGTGCTTCCAACGCCTGACTCAAGGCGATATCCATGATTTCCTCATTGATACCTTCGATCTTGATGTCCATTTGCAGCGCAGTGATACCTTCTTCTGTACCCGCTACTTTAAAGTCCATGTCACCTAGATGGTCTTCGTCACCTAGAATGTCAGTTAGGACAGCAAAACCGTCGTCTTCTTTAACCAGACCCATGGCGATACCAGCAACAGGCGCTTTAAGAGGAACACCAGCATCCATCATAGACAAAGACGCACCACATACCGATGCCATCGAGCTAGAACCGTTCGATTCAGTGATCTCAGATACGATACGAATTGTGTATGGGAATTCTTCTTCTGTTGGCAGAACCGCTTGTACACCGCGGCGCGCTAAACGACCGTGACCAATTTCACGACGACCAACACCACCCATACGACCACACTCACCTACAGAGTATGGAGGGAAGTTGTAGTGCAACATGAAGCTGTCTTTAGACTCACCAGCAAGACCATCCGCGATTTGCGCATCACGGCTTGTGCCCAAAGTACAAGTTGCAATGGCTTGTGTTTCACCACGAGTGAACAAAGCAGAACCGTGAGTTTTCTTCAACATGCCCACTTCAACGGCGATCGGACGAACGGTTTTGTTGTCACGACCATCGATACGTGGCTTGCCATCGATCACTCGACGACGCACGATGTTTTTCTCAAGCTTACCGAAAGTAGCCGCAACATCCGCTTCAGAATATGGACCTTCTTCAGTAACAAGAGCAGCAATGGCTGCTTCACGCACTTCGCCCAATTTAGCGTAACGATCCATCTTATCACTGATAGTGTAAGCTTCTTCGATGTGCGCTGCGAAACCAGACTGAACAGCCGCTTTTAGTTCTTCATTAGTGGCCTCTGGCGCCCAGTCCCAACGAGGCTTGCCAGCTTCAGCGGCAAATTCATTGATGACATTTACTGCCGCTTGCATTTCTTTGTGTGCGAACAAAACCGCACCCAACATTTCGTCTTCCGTCAACTCTTGAGCTTCAGACTCAACCATCAATACCGCATCTTTTGTACCAGCAACCACCATGTCCAGTAAAGACTCAGTCAATTCAGAGTTTGATGGGTTTAGTAGGTAGCCAGTTTCATCAGTAAAACCAACACGCGCAGCACCAATTGGGCCATTGAACGGGATACCAGAAATCGCAAGCGCAGCAGAAGTGGCAAGCATAGCTGGAATGTCAGCATCTAGGTCTGTGTTTGTCGACATAACCGTACAAACAACTTGCACTTCGTTCATGAAGCCTTTTGGAAACAATGGACGAATTGGACGGTCGATCAAACGAGAGGTTAGGGTTTCTTTTTCAGAAGGACGGCCTTCACGCTTTAAGAAGCCACCAGGAATTTTACCAACCGCGTAAGTACGCTCTTGATAATGGACAGACAATGGGAAGAAGTCTTGACCAGGATTAGCGCTCTTAGCACCAACCACAGTTGCAAGCACTTGTGCGTCGCCCATTGTACAAAGCACAGCACCAGTCGCTTGACGGGCGATACGACCCGTTTCCAAGGTAACTTCTTGGTTTCCGTATTGGAAAGTTTTCGTTGTAATACTCACAGGTATTCCTTAACTTATTTTTTTGTAACTTTCTCCCAAAGACATTCTTTAGTAGCCAGTACTCAAATATGTTCTTGCTGCCTCACGATTCACCATAAAGGCTTAGTGAGAAAAACATATTTGAAGTACAGGCTGTCCCTTGGGAGGCCAATAAAAAAAGGGCCATAGATTTCTATGGCCCTTCTTCAGTCTTAGCGACGTAGACCTAACTTTTTGATCAAGCTAGTGTAACGTGCTGCGTCTTTACGCTTTAGGTAATCCAACAATTTACGACGTTGGTTTACCATGCGGATTAGACCGCGACGAGAATGATGGTCATGGATATGAGCTTTAAAGTGACCTTGTAGACCTTCGATGTTCTTAGTCAACAATGCTACTTGTACTTCAGGTGAACCAGTGTCGCCTTCAGCAACTTGAAACTCTTTTACCAATGCTGCTTTAGCTTCTGCAGACAATGCCATAATCTTTATCTCCAAATAATAATATGCGATTTAAAATAAAGGATAGCCGAGCATATTTTCAGTTACCCTAAGTGAGCTAGTTTAACATTGTTTGTTCGCTAACTCACTGGTATTTATGAGTCGATGTGGCTTAATAAAACGATCTTTTATCATTCCCAGACCCAAAAAACGGTTTTCAGCGAGATTGTACAATCTCACCAAACTGTCTTTCGGTAAATTGGTATGATTTTCAACCATTCTACCGTACACCATTTCTCTTGCTTCGAGCGCCGACAATTCTACCTGATCTAGATGCACAACGGCAGTATCCATCGACATTAATTTTGCATCTAATTCCGCTTCACCGGCTTCCGCTAATTCAACAAATTCCTCAAGCATCATCATGTCTTGCGGATCATAACCCGCCGTCGACACGCGATGCAGGGATTGCAAATGCGCACCACAGCCCAAAGCCTCACCTATGTCTTCGCCAATGGTGCGAATGTAAGTGCCTTTTGAACACTGCACATCAAGCGTCAAAGTGTCTTCTGTACGGGACACCAATGTCAGATTGGATATGCTTACTTGGCGGCGTTTGCGCTCAATCACAATGCCTTTTCGCGCGTATTCATAAAGAGGTTTACCCTCGTGTTTCAACGCCGAATACATAGGAGGCACTTGCTCAATCTCACCGCGAAAACGATCCAATATGCGTTCTAAATCGGCATCGGATAATGACGGCACGGCCTCATCACTCAAAACCTCACCTTCCATATCCCCTGTTGTGGTTCGTATGCCCAACTTCAAACAAGTGATATAACGCTTATCAGCGTCTAAAAGGAATTGTGAAAATTTGGTGGCTTCACCAAGACAAAGCGGCAACATACCGCTCGCTAAAGGATCAAGCGCCCCAGTATGGCCCGCTTTTGCCGCTCGATATAAGCGACGGACTTTTTGCAACGCTTGATTTGAACTTAAGCCGAGTGGCTTGTTCAGTAGTACGATACCGTCTACTGAACGCCATTTGGTTTTTGACATAAAACTGGATTACTCGTCTTCGTTTCCACTTTTGCTTTGATCATCACGAATTGCTTCGTCAATCAAAGCTGACATACGAGAACCATTCACTACACTCTGGTCGTAGTGAAAGCGCAAATGAGGCATCACTCGCAATTTCACTTCTTGAGACAGGCGACGGCGTAAAAAACCTTTTGAGCTGTCTAACGCCGCTTGATTCTCAGCCAACACTTCTGGCTGATCATCTTTACCTAACACAGTGTAATATACGTCCGCATAACCAAGATCTTTGGCCACACGCACTTCATTAATGGTCACCAAGCCTAAACGAGGATCTTTCACTTCAAACTGGATCAAGGACGCCAGCTCCTTTTGGAGCTGGTCACCAATCCGACTAGTACGACTAAATTCGCCTGCCATGATTTTGTCCTATTAGAGTGTACGCGCAACTTCGATGGTTTCAAAAACCTCGATCTTATCGCCTACTTTGACATCTGTGTAGTTCTTCACACCGATACCACATTCCATACCACGGCTAACTTCATTAACCGCGTCTTTGAAGCGTCGTAGAGATTCCAATTCACCTTCGTAGATCACCACGTCATCGCGCAATACACGAATCTGCTTGTTACGGTAAACTGTCCCTTCGATGACCATACAACCAGCGATCAAACCGAACTTAGGCGAACGGAATACATCACGTACTTCAGCGGTACCTTGAATCTCTTCACGAAGATCCGGCGTCAACATGCCAGACAAGGCTTGTTTCACATCGTCGATGATGTTGTAGATAACACTGTAGTAACGTAGATCAATGCTTTCACGCTCAATGAATTGCTTAGCAGAGCTGTCCGCACGCACGTTGAAACCGAAGATAACCGCTTCTGAAGCCAAGGCCAAAGTCGCATCTGTTTCTGTGATACCACCAACACCGCTAGAGACGACGTTCACTTTAACTTCGTCTGTGTTTAAATCAGTCAATGATTTGATCAAGGCTTCCAATGAACCACGTACGTCGGCTTTCAATACCACATTCAAAGTACGAACTTCATCTTTACCCATTTCAGAGAACAAGTTCTCCAATTTAGCAGAGTGTTGACGAGCAAAGCGCACTTCACGGTATTTACCTTGACGGAAGTTCGCCACTTCACGTGCTTTACGCTCATCAGCCACTACGATGAATTCTTCACCGGCTTCTGGCGTACCATCTAAGCCAAGAATTTCCGCAGGAATAGATGGACCCGCTTCGTCGATTGACTTACCGTTCTCATCTAGTAAGGCACGTACACGTCCCATTTGCAGACCCGCAAGCACGATGTCACCTTTACGCAAAGTACCGTTTTGTACCAACAAGGTTGCTACAGAACCGCGACCACGGTCTAGTCGTGCTTCAACCACTACACCTTTTGCTGGCGCACTTGGTACAGCACTTAATTCCAATACTTCCGCTTGTAACAGTACCGCTTCTAACAGCTCTTCGATACCTTGACCAGACTTAGCCGAGACACCAACGAATTGGATATCACCGCCCCATTCTTCAGGTACAACTTCTTGGGCAACCAGCTCGTTTTTCACGCGCTCAATGTCAGCCCCTTCTTTGTCAACCTTAGTGATGGCAACGACCATTGGCACTTCAGCCGCACGGGCGTGCTGGATAGCCTCAATCGTTTGTGGCATTACACCATCGTCTGCCGCACACACTAGGATAACGATATCAGTCGCTTTGGCACCACGAGCACGCATAGAAGTAAAGGCCGCGTGTCCAGGCGTATCCAAGAAGCTGACCATGCCGTGCGGTGTTTCAACGTGGTAAGCACCGATGTGCTGGGTAATACCACCCGACTCACCAGCGGCAACGCGTGTGGTACGAATGTAGTCAAGCAAAGAAGTTTTACCGTGGTCAACGTGTCCCATTACGGTAACAACAGGCGCTCGCTTAATCGCTTCACCGTCATAATCGATGGCGTCCATAACGTCATTTTCGACGGCATTTTCATCGATGTACTTAACTGTGTGGCCCATTTCTTCAACCACCAAAGTCGCCGTATCACGGTCGATTGTTTGGTTGATTGTTGCCATGGCACCCATTTTAAACATCACCTTGATTACTTCTGCGCCCTTAACAGCCATTTTTTCTGCTAAATCCGCAACAGTAATACTTTCAGGCAAAGCCACTTCGTGAACTATTTTCGCCGTTGGTTTTTGGAAACCGTGTTCTTGTTTCACTGGCTTTTTATGCTTACGACCCAGTTTACCACCGCGACGACCAAACTCTTCTTCATCGTTTACGTTGATACGAGTACGCTTGTTCTCAGGGTTGTTACGACCACGAGGCTTATCTTTCTCTTTGTCATTATCATGACGAGATCCTTTTTTGCCTTTAGGTGAAGCGTTAGACTTTTTATTGTCTGTCGCTGGCTGAGATGCTTTTTTAGGCGCTTTTTTCTGTTTTGCTTCTTCCACGGGTTCAGCCGCTCCTAGATCGGAAACATTTTGCTCCGTTGCATTTTGCACGTCTTCGTCCAAAGTGGCTGCGGCTTTTTCCGCTTCTTGACGCGCTTTTTCTTCAGCTTCTGCTTGCGCTTTGGCTGCCTTCTCTTCTTCAAGCTTACGCTCGGCTTCTAAGCGAGCCTGTTCTTCCGCTTGCTGACGAGCTTGCTCTTCAGCAAGACGTTTTGCCAATTCTTCCTGTTTTTGCGCCTCTTCGTCAACATCATCACGCTTAACGTAGGTACGTTTTTTCTTTACCGCAACATTGACCGCTTTACCACCATCACCGCTCGTTAGGGTGCTGGTTTTCTTACGTTGTAGCGTAATTCGTTGATTACCATCACCTTCTTCACCGTGTTGGCGTTTTAAATAGTTCAATAACACTTGCTTTTCAACTTCAGAAACTTCTTGCTCCGCACTAGTTTGTGGTAAGCCAGCTTCTTTCATCTGAGCTAGTAGCTTATCGACTGGCTTATTAACCAGTTCGGATAGTATCTTTACGGTTTGAACTGTCATTAAGTTCCCCCTCTTGTACTCAGATTTTATTCAGATTCAGTAAACCATGGTGCGCGCGCTGTCAAAATTAGGCTGGCAGCACGTTCTTCCGTCATGCCTTCCACGTCAAACAATTCGTCTACCGATTGCTCAGCTAGGTCTTCCATTGTGATGATACCTTTAGAAGCAAGTACTAGGGCAAGGTGATTATCCATGCCTTCCATAGTCAACAAGTCTTCGGCTGGTTTAGCACCATCAAGCTGTTCTTCTGCTTGCAGAGCTTGGTTTAACAGCGCTTCTTTAGCACGTGAACGCAGTTCATTTACCAAATCTTCATCAAATCCGTCGATGTCTAACATTTCTTCCATAGGCACATAAGCCACTTCTTCAAGTGACGTGAACCCTTCTTCTACCATTTGGATGGCCAGGTCGTCGTCGATATTCAAACCAGAAACGAATAGGTCAATCAATTTCTGCGACTCTTCCTGCTGTTTCACTTGAGCATCTTCACTGGTCATGACATTCAATGTCCAACCCGTTAGGGAAGAAGCCAAACGAACGTTTTGACCGTTACGACCAATGGCTTGCGCCAAGTTGTCGCTTTTTACCGCAACATCCATAGAATGTGCATCTTCATCAATTACGATAGAGTCAACTTCTGCTGGCGCCATGGCATTGATAACCAATTGCGCTGGGTTGTCGTCCCACAATACGATGTCGACACGCTCGCCATTCATTTCATTGGAAACGGCTTGAACTCGTGCACCACGCATACCAACACAAGCACCAATTGGGTCGATACGGCGATCGTTGGTTTTGACTGCGATCTTAGCGCGCAAGCCAGGATCACGAGAAGCACCACGAATTTCGATCACTTCTTCAGCAATTTCAGGCACTTCTAAGCGGAACAATTCCACCATGAAAGCAGGATCATTACGCGACAGAATTAATTGCGCGCCGCGGTTGTCTTCACGAATCTCCAACAACAATGCACGAATACGATCATTCATACGGAAAGTTTCACGAGCAATCAATTGGTCTTTCGGCAAAGTTGCTTCGGCGTTCTCACCAAGATCAATAATCAAGCTATCACGAGTCACTTTCTTCACTTGACCGTGAACTAGCTTACCCACTTTTTCCGCGTACAAAGCAACCATTTTGGCACGCTCTGCTTCACGAACTTTCTGCACGATAACTTGCTTCGCGGTTTGTGCAGCAATACGACCGAACTCTTCAGATTCCACTTCTTCTTCATACACTTCCCCTATGCCAAGGCCTAGGTTTTGCTCTTCAGAATCGTCAATGGTCAATTCAAACGCCGGGTTTGAATAATCTTCGTCAGCAACAATGTTCCACTGACGATAAGTTTGATAGTCACCAGAACGCTGATCAATAGACACTCGAATTAATGCATCTTCTTCAAAACGCCGCTTGGCAGCACTGGCTAAAGCAATTTCAACAGCTTCGAAAATAACTTGTTTCGGAACATCTTTTTCGTTGGAAACGGCTTCTACTACCAAAAGAATTTCTTTGCTCATCCTTTTAGCCTCTCTTAAAGGTTAATTTTTAAAATTGTGGAACAATATTACCTTTATCGATTAAATCGATTGGCAACAAGTATTCTTCTTGATCGACGCGAACGACGACATCCTCATTTTCAACGCCCACTAATTGGCCTTTAAACTTACGACGACCATCAAATGGCACACGTAAACGCAAAGACACAATGGCGCCAACATAGGCTTGATATTGAGCCAAACTAAACAAAGGTCGATCAAGTCCTGGTGAAGACACTTCTAGGTTATATTCCCCAGTAATAGGGTCTTCAACATCTAGAATGGAACTCACTTGACGACTGACTCGAGCACAATCCTCGACGTCGATCCCTTTTTCAGCATCAGTTTCAATAAAAATACGCAGCACAGAATCTTTACCTTGCGATAAATACTCCATCCCCCAAAACTCAAACCCTAAGCCTTCCACGACCGGGCGAACAAGTTCTTCTAAAACCGTAAATTTAGCTGACAATCGTTTTCTCCGAAAATTACGTTTTCATTTGCAAAACGCAGAAACAAAAAACGGGCTCAAGGCCCATTTATGCAGTTCAGATAACAAAAAACCCCATAAAGGGGCTCTCGGTGCTTGCATGCTGACTCAGCTGCAAACCTCCTTCTTTACCATCAAAGAAGGCAGTCAATCCAGACTATTAGCAGAGTCCCAAACAACTCTGTAGTAATAGCCGACATCATACAGAAAGTAAGACGTCAATTCAAGATTGGTGCCGATGGCCGGACTCGAACCGGCACAGCCGTAGGCCACCACCCCCTCAAGATGGCGTGTCTACCAATTCCACCACATCGGCAAAACCTGTTATCTTGTCGTTACTCCGTAACAGGGAGGTCAGACGACACTTTTTTCTCTTCACCTAAAATGGGCAACTCAACGACATCTTCTTGCACTTGCGTCGCGCTAGGTAAATCAATACCACCAGATACACTTTTTGCTTGCTCACTGGCATAAAAGGCCAAACCGAAGCTAGTAATGAAGAAAACCAATGCAAACACTGCAGTTAGCTTACCAAAGAAACTACTGCCGCCTTGACTACCGAAAACCGTTTGTGATGCACCACCACCGAACGAAGCACCAGCGTCTGCGCCTTTACCTTGCTGCAATAACACCAATGCAATGATCGCAACTGCGGCGAGAACATGAAAAACTAAAATTAGCGCTTCCATCAATTAACCTGCTGCTTTAATAATGTCTAAAAACTCTTTTGCATCTAACGACGCACCGCCTACTAAGGCACCATCAACATCTGGCATGGTAAACAACTCAGCACAGGTTGAGGCTTTTACACTTCCGCCATAAAGAATCTGAACCCCTTCAGAAACTGACGCAGACAAACCAGCGAGATACGCTCGAATCGCCTGATGCACTTCTTGAGCCTGCTGCGCGCTGGCAGATAATCCGGTTCCAATCGCCCACACAGGTTCGTATGCAATAACAATATCTTTAAAGGCTTCGATACCAACCGTATCGACAACCGCTGCCACTTGACGCTCACACACCGCAATGGTTTGCTCTGCTTCACGCTCAACGAGGGTCTCTCCTATACACAACATAGGTTTAAAACCAGACGCCAAACATGCCTTTACTTTTTCAGCGGTCAGTTGATCTGATTCGCCGTACAAAGAGCGACGCTCTGAGTGACCAATCAGTACATACTTCACATTGAAGTCGGCCAACATTGAGCAAGAAACCTCACCCGTATACGCCCCTTTCACTTGCTCACTGACATTCTGTGCAGCCAATACAAATGAACCCT
The DNA here is from genome assembly GCF_056161265.1 of Marinomonas sp. ABL3_031. Taxonomy (NCBI): domain Bacteria; kingdom Pseudomonadati; phylum Pseudomonadota; class Gammaproteobacteria; order Oceanospirillales; family Oceanospirillaceae; genus Marinomonas; species Marinomonas sp. ABL3_031. The sequence continues at coordinate 433,813 of NZ_JBSWYU010000001.1, read as the reverse complement.
TTGCCACTAAGCCTGCGACCTGAGACAAATAAGGGAATGATGGAGCGATGACCACTTCAGCACTAGACTGAGATCCTTCTAGCAAACCATTAACCAAATTCAAAATAGACTCTTTCGAGCCGTTCATCTTCCAGTTTCCAGCCACTATTTTTTGTCGAATCATAATCTAGCCCTTAAATTCGAGGCGCCCATTCTATGGAAAGCCTCCATTGGTTTCAAGTATTTATTTTTATGGAATGATAAACCCAGTTGGTTATTCAGCTGCTTGTTTTGCTGCTACGACAGCTTTTACCTCTTCAACTAAATATTCCACCAGTTCATCTACGGTTTCATCGTCACGACCTTCAACCATGACTCGAATCAATGGTTCAGTACCAGACGCCCGTAACAGCACTCGCCCCAAACCATTTAATTTTTCATTCGCTACCGCGATGGCTTTTTGCAAAGCAGGCTCTTCGTTTGGCACAAAACTTTCTGCGACACGAATGTTTTTCAGTTTTTGCGGGAACTTCACCAACCCAGTAAGCAACTCATCCAATGCTTTGCCTCCTTCGACCATTGCCTGCAACACCTGCAAAGCCGCAACGATACCGTCTCCGGTGGTGGTAATAGATCGACACACAATGTGCCCTGAGGGTTCACCACCTAACACCCAGCCATGCTGCACCAGCTTTTCGTTCACATAACGATCACCCACTGCTGCTCGACTGAAACCAATCCCTGTTTCAGAGAAGGCCAACTCTAAACCAAAATTACTCATCAAGGTGCCCACAACGCCACCACTAAAGCGACCTGTCGACATAAGGTGATTGGCTATAATATAGAGAATATCATCCCCATCTCGCACTATTCCGTTACGATCAACTAAAATCAGACGATCGCCATCACCATCCAATGCAATACCTATATCAGCCTCATTCGCCAATACATGTTCACACAAGGTTTCTGGCTTAGTCGCACCACTAAATTCATTAATATTCAACCCATCTGGGTTAGTGCCCACTGTAATGACTTCGGCACCCAATTCAGAAAATACCCGCGGTGCAACATGATAAGTCGCGCCATCTGCGCAATCGACTACGATTTTCAAACCACTTAATTGCAGGCCAATTGGAAAAGTACCTTTACAGTATTCAATATAACGACCAGCAGCATCATCGACGCGACGCGCTCGACCAATCAAACTGGACTCTACCACTTCCATTGGCTGATCTAGGTAGTACTCAATGCGCTCTTCAATCTCATCGGAAACCTTGCCACCTTCTGCAGAGAAGAATTTAATACCATTATCGTAAAAAGGATTGTGAGAAGCACTGATGACAATACCAGCACTGGCACGAAAAGTTCGCGTCAAATACGCAATAGCAGGCGTAGGCATTGGACCGACCAAACGCACATCCGCGCCCGCTGCAACGATACCCGCTTCAAGGGAGGATTCAAACATATAGCCAGAAATACGCGTATCTTTGCCTATCAGTATTTTCTTGTCTTTTTCCTTAAATACCTGACCTGCTGCCCAGCCCAGTTTTAACATAAATTCCGGTGTAATAGGATGAGTCCCCACCTTGCCACGAATGCCATCTGTTCCAAAATACTTACGCATTATCCTTCTCTCTCAATACGCGACATTAACGTCAACATGTCCACATGTGACCTAACATCATGAACTCGAAATATTCTTGCACCGCGAGCAAATGCAGCAGCATTTGCACCCATCGTGCCATACAAGCGCTCTTCTAAAGGCAAACCCAATACATCACCTATCATGGTTTTACGCGACACACCGATTAATATTTCAAAACCTAGCCGTTTAAAATCTTCCGTGTGCTGCAACAATTGTAGATTATGCGTCAACTGCTTACCAAAACCTATACCAGGATCCAGCAAAACCTTATCGGCAAAAATGCCCACTTCTTCACAGGCCGATACTCGCGACAGCAAGTAATCACTCACTTCTTTAACAACGGCCTGATAATCAGCTTGATTCTGCATGGTTTGTGGCATGCCTTTCATGTGCATCAGACATACAGGTAAGCCTGTTTGAGCGGCTGCCTGCAAAGCGCCACGACGCTCTAAAGCACGTACATCATTAATCAAGCCAGCATGTAGCTTTGCTGCCCCTAAAATCACTTCAGGTGCACTGGTATCAACCGACACTATGGTATCGAAACGAGATTTTATTGCCTCAACAATAGGCAACACACGATCTAACTCTTCCTGTAAAGACACAGGTGAAGCGCCAGGGCGAGTAGATTCTCCACCCACATCTATCATGCTAGCGCCTTCACTGATCATTCTCTCGGTTTGACGTAACGCAGAATCGAAGGAATTAAAAGCACCGCCATCTGAAAAAGAGTCTGGAGTGACATTCAATATCCCCATAACATGAGGAAGGGATAAGTCGAGCGACTTATCCCCAAATGACATTAACGACATGAAAAATCCATATCTAAGTTAACTTGCATTATTCACCAGCTGGTCGCGAAGAAGCTCCACCAACCACACCATCAGTGTCAGATGAACCCTTTACACTGTCCATTGACACCTCATCCTTTGACGCATCTTCAACAGGAGTTTGCTCGCCCCCCTTAGGAGAATTAGCACTTGGATCAGACCAACCTTCCGGCGCAGAAGGTTTTTTACCATCCATGATTTCTTTAATCTGTTTCGCATCAATGGTTTCGTACTGCATCAAAGCGTCCGCCATGACATCCAACTTATCACGATTATCAGTCAAAATTTGAGTCGCTTTCTGATAACAACGATTAATAATGTCCTGTACCTCAGCGTCAATTATTTTACCGGTTTCCGGTGAGAAATAATTCGACTTACTGCCAGTAGGACCTGCTAAATAACCGCCACTATTATCGTCTTCTTCGTAAGCGTACGGGCCCAATTTCTCAGACAAGCCCCACTTGGTCACCATGTTACGAGCAATACTAGTAGCACGCTCTATATCATTAGAGGCTCCTGTCGACACCCCATCAAAACCGTGAATCATTTCCTCCGCGATACGGCCACCATATAAGCTACAAACCTGACTTTCTAATCCGCGTTTGCTTACACTATATTTATCATCTTCTGGTAAATACATTGTGACCCCTAAAGCACGACCGCGTGGGATGATCGACACCTTGTAAACCGGATCATGCTCAGGCACCAAATAACCAATAATAGTATGACCTGCTTCGTGATATGCTGTATTCAGCTTATCTTCGTCGCTCATTACCATGGTCTTACGTTCAGCACCCATCAAAATTTTATCTTTGGCTAATTCCAACTGTTCCATATTCACCAGGCGACGATTAGAACGTGCAGCGAACAGAGCCGCTTCGTTTACCAAGTTCGCCAAGTCTGCACCAGAAAATCCAGGAGTACCACGAGCAATGTTTTTTGGCTCAACATCATCATCACATGGCACTTTACGCAAATGCACTTTCAAAATTTGCTCACGACCGCGAATATCTGGCAAACCAACGGTTACCTGACGGTCAAAACGACCTGGACGCAACAAAGCCGGGTCCAACACATCTGGGCGGTTAGTAGCCGCAATAACGATAATACCTTCGTTACCTTCAAAACCATCCATTTCAACCAACAACTGGTTCAAGGTCTGTTCACGCTCGTCATTGCCGCCGCCCATGCCAGAGCCACGATTACGACCAACCGCGTCGATCTCATCAATAAAGATGATGCAAGGCGCGTGCTTCTTAGCCTGCTCAAACATATCACGCACACGTGACGCGCCCACACCGACAAACATCTCAACGAAATCCGAACCAGAAATCGTGAAAAAAGGTACTTTCGCTTCACCAGCAATGGCTTTTGCCAACAAGGTTTTACCCGTACCTGGTGGACCACACATCAAGATACCGCGTGGAATTTTACCACCCAAACGTTGGAACTTGCTTGGCTCACGAAGAAAGTCCACCAATTCTTCTGTGTCTTCTTTGGCCTCATCACAACCCGCCACATCCGCAAAAGTGGTTTTAATTTGATCTTCTGGCAGCAGACGCGCTTTGGACTTACCAAAGGACATTGGACCGCCTTTACCACCGCCACCGCCTTGCATTTGACGCATGAAGAACATGAAGATGGCAAGAATCAACAGAATCGGGAAACTGGCTACCAATAATTGCGTCCAAATACTCTGTTGCTCAGGCATACGACCTTCAACAACCACATTTTTATTCAGCAAGTCATCCATTAATTTAGGATCCGATGCCGCTGGACGCACTGTATCAAAACTGTCACCGTTACTACGAGTACCGCTAATGGTGTAGCCATCGACAACCACTTTGGCGATGCGACCGTCTTGCACTTCTTTCACAAATTCAGAATAAGAAATCCGGTTTGTTTCCGACGTGGTATTAAAATTATTAAAAACCGTTAGTAGCACAGCCGCAATGACCAACCACAACAGTATATTTTTTAGCATATCGTTCAAGAGCACACCTCTTAACGGTTAATTTTAAGTATTCCGGCTATCATACCAGAACATTCCCCATTAACCCTTATATTGTCTTCCTAATAAATAAACTTCACGACTTCGCGCCCGAGAAGCATCCGGTTTTCGCGTGACAACAGAGCCAAACTGGGCTCGCATGGCTTTTAGATAGTCTTCAAAGCCTTCGCCTTGGAACACCTTAACCAAAAAATTACCACCAGGACGCAATACATGGGCCGCCATATCGAGAGCAAGTTCCACTAAATACATTGCCTGAGGCTGATCTGAGGAACTATTACCACTCATATTGGGGGCCATATCGGAAATTACAAGATCGGCTTTCTGATCACCAATTTCCATTAGTATTGCTTCATACACTTCTTGTTCAGTGAAGTCCCCTTTTACAAAACGCACACCTGGCAATGGCGCCATTTCGAGAATATCTGAGGCCACTATGGTACCTTTATCTCCGACCAACTTAGCCGCAATTTGCGACCAACCGCCAGGCGCGGCACCCAGATCCACCACCGTCATTCCGGGGCGAATCAACTTATCCTTTTCATTGATTTCGATCAACTTGTAGCTCGCTCTGGAGCGATAGCCATCTTGTTGGGATTTTTTGACATAAGGATCGTCAAAATGTTCCTTCATCCAATTGTTACTACTTTTTGACCTTGCCACGTTTTCATCATACCTAAATCAATCAATATTCCGCTATAATATCGCTTAACCTCTTAAGCCTCCAATAAAGAGGATTAACCAAGATGAGAAAAATTTACTATGAGTCTAACAAACGTCCAAAAAAAACAGTACCGTTTAATCGGTCACGGCCTTAATCCTGTCGTCATGATCGCAGGAAACGGTCTTACTGAAGCTGTCCTAACAGAAATCGACCGAGCTCTAGAAGACCACGAATTGATCAAGGTTCGCATCAGCATTACAGATCGCGATGTGCGCAGTGCCATCATTGCTGAAATCAGCAAAATAATGAAATGCGAGACAGTACAAGTTATCGGTAAAGTAGCCCTTTTGTACCGCGCTGCATTAGAACCCAATCCAAAGTTATCAAACCTATTGCGTTAATTACGCACGCACAAAGCCTACAAGGATGTAGGCTCGCCATAACCCAATTTTCCCACTACTTCCCGTAAGTTTACGTCTTTATGATAGTATTTTTGTGCAATAAGTGCGCAAAATACTAAACTCTTAATCACCTTTGCCGATAGCTTTGCACAGCGATCAAAGGAGCCGCACCATGCTATTCATTGAGGCATTGAACAGAACCCGTACTAAACCGACTGAAAGAAAAATTCTGAGCAGAGGTAAGTCACGCTTGTTCATTAGCAATAAAGACTTAGTGGATCTCAGCAGCGCGGCTCACCAAGTGAAAGAAATTCATGTAGACGCCAATGTAAAAGAGCCTTTAACTGCTGCCAACAGTATTTTTGCCAACTTACTGGAGCACGTTTTACACTATTTAATCCAAGCTAACCTCAAAGTGTATTCGCCAGAAGAACTCGAATTGGATCAAAAAGATTGGCAACTTTTTTTACAAGTTCCTCCGCTTGGAATGAATAACAATCACCCTAAAGCAGGCTATGGTGCACCGGCTATAAAAAACCACCCACCCGCTAAGCAGCTTATTTTTCATATTCCGGTAAAACCTGCTTATGGTTTAGCAACTGAGATGACCTTGTTAATGTCACCTCATCAAGGCTCACCAGAAGTACCAAGTTTTTTCTATAACTTGCCAAAAGAAACGCATTTATCAACGTTGAATACCCCCTATTCACCAGAATTCATTGAACAACAACTAACTCACTATCATATTCTTTTAGATCAAGATGGTGAGGCAGACCAACTTTCAGCCTTTTATGCACAAATAAACCAAAGCAAACTGCTTGAAATAAATCAGCCCACAGCCATACGCGGTCTGAGAATTTGGAAAGTACGCAATAAGGTACTGACACCCGTAATATTAGGTGATGAAAAAATTGGACTTATTTTCATTGGTCACCACAAGCCTATCGACAGTAGCATCATCAGCGAGCAAGAACGCGCTCGCCAAGCCAACAAACTCTACACCAAAGCTTGAATGACATAACCCTATAGAAATGTAAATGGGGATAGAAAACAAAAAAGGCTTTCACCAAGATGAAAGCCTTTTTTAATCATTGGCTAAGCTTTGAAAAATTAAATACTAAAGCTGGCACCACAGCCACAAGTAGAGGTGGCATTTGGGTTTTGTACCGTAAAGCGAGAACCTTCTAAATTTTCCTTGTAATCCACTTCTGAACCAACCAAATACTGAAAACTCAAAGGATCCACCACTAAGGTCACACCATCGCGTACGACTTCGGTATCATCTTCCTGATGCTCTTCATCAAAGGTAAAGCCATATTGAAAGCCAGAGCAACCACCGCCAGTCACGTAAACACGCAACATCAAGCGTTCGTTTTCTTCCTCTTCAATCAGGGCTTTTAACTTTGCCGCCGCTGCTTCTGTAAACTCAATTGGATCGACTGATTCAACCCCACTCATGTTTTTAGCACCATATAAAATTTGAATGTCTAAATTATCCGCTTAACCTAGTAATTTAGTCAAGTATTGATCAGTGTTCGCGAGTGGCTCGGAAAGTCACATCGGGAAAACGCTCTTGCGCTAAATTCAAATTCACCATAGTAGGTGCGATGTAAGATAAATTATCACCGCCATCCAACGCCAAGTTCGCTTGGTTTTTACGCTTAAACTCTTCCAACTTCTTGCCATCTTCACAATTCACCCAACGTGCTGTTGCGACATTGACGGCTTCATAAATGGCTTCTACGTTGTATTCTGCTTTTAAACGCGCCACAACCACATCAAACTGCAGCACACCAACCGCACCAACAATAAGATCATTACTTTGCAATGGGCGGAACACCTGCACAGCACCTTCTTCAGAAAGCTGCACCAAACCTTTCAGCAACTGCTTTTGCTTCAACGGATCTTTCAAACGAATACGACGGAATAGTTCTGGCGCAAAATTTGGAATCCCAGAGAACTTCAAATTTTCGCCTTGCGTAAAGGTATCGCCTATCTGGATCGTTCCATGGTTATGCAAACCAATAATGTCTCCGGCAAACGCCTCTTCGGCACGAGAACGATCTCCTGCCATAAAGGTAACCGCATCGGAAATACTGATATTTTTCCCAATACGCACATGGTTCATCTTCATACCTTGTTTATAAGTACCCGACACAATACGCATAAAAGCAATACGGTCACGATGTTTCGGGTCCATATTGGCTTGAATCTTAAAGACAAAACCAGAGAACTTCTCTTCTTGCGCTGCAACCGCACGCTCCGTTGTTTGACGAGGCATTGGAGCAGGCGCCCATTCCGTTAAGCCATCCAACATATGGTCAACACCAAAGTTACCCAATGCCGTGCCGAAGAATACTGGCGTCAGCTCGCCTTCTAAGAAAAGCTCTTTATCAAACTCATTCGACGCCCCCATGACTAGCTCAAGTTCTTCACGCAATTGAGCAGCCAGTTCATCACCGACAGCCTCATCTAAATCTGGGTTATCTAAGCCTTTTACCACACGCAATTCTTGAATCGTATGACCTTGTCCTGTGGAATAAAGCACCGTTTCATCACGGTGAATGTGATAAACACCTTTGAACTCCTTACCACAGCCTATTGGCCAGGTAATCGGCGCGCACATGATGTTGAGTTCGTTTTCCACTTCATCCAGCAATTCCATTGGATCACGAATATCACGGTCCAACTTGTTCATGAAGGTCACAATCGGCGTGTCGCGCAAACGCGTCACTTCCATCAGTTTACGAGTACGATCCTCAACCCCTTTCGCTGCGTCAATCACCATAAGACAGGAGTCTACTGCGGTTAAGGTACGGTAAGTATCTTCCGAGAAATCTTCGTGCCCCGGTGTATCCAACAGATTAACCAAACTATCATTATACGGAAACTGCATTACAGAAGTCGTAATGGAGATACCACGCTCTTTCTCCATGTCCATCCAGTCCGACTTAGCGTGCTGATTTGAACCACGACCTTTTACCGTACCGGCAGATTGGATCGCGCGTCCGAACAATAACACTTTTTCAGTTATAGTCGTTTTACCTGCATCCGGGTGGGAAATAATCGCAAAGGTGCGACGCTTATTCACTTCACTAATAAAGTTGGCTTCAGCCATGTAAACAATTCTCCGCTTTGCACTCCATATGAGTACAAACAAAAATGAACGCCTGCTCCGAGCAAGGTCTGCCACAGGAGCTGTTAAAAATTGTGCGTATTATACGCTTCTGCTCATTAAAGGCACACCTTGAATCACTATTTAAATCGATACACTAGACTGAACAAGGTTTATTTATTGAGAGATAGATTACTATTGCAAACAATTTGCATTATCATTTATAAGACTAATAAAATGTAACCTTGAATAGGCTTGTTAAATAATAAGCTCAGTCTTCACTCAACTCTAATTTGGCTTTCTAGAATGATTGAATCTAAGAATCTGCAGTTCCGCGTTGGTGACCGCTCACTTTTATCCGATTTTTCCATGCAATTTAAACCTGGTAAGATTTACGCACTGGTCGGACACAACGGTTCAGGTAAATCAACCTTGCTAAAACTTTTAGCACAGCAAGAGTCACCAACTGATGGTAAGGTTTTGTTAGACAATAAAATCTTATCCGCTTGGCCAAGCAAGAAGTTCGCGCAAAAAGTGGCTTACCTCCCTCAACATACTCCTTCAACAGACACCCTCACTGGACGTGATTTGGTTGGATTTGGGCGCTACCCTTGGCACGGACTGTTAGGCCGTTTAACCAAGCAAGATAAAGACATTATTGAAGAAGCCATGCAGTTAACCGACACCTTAGCATACGCGGATCGAATGGTAGACACACTGTCAGGTGGAGAACGTCAACGTCTGTGGTTGGCCATGCTATTAGCGCAACGCTCCGAATACCTGCTGCTTGATGAACCCCTTTCCGCATTGGACATTGCTCACCAAGTGGACATGCTTAACCTAATCAAAAAACTCAGCAAACAGCTCAATCTTGGCGTCATTATTGTTATCCACGACATCAATATGGCGGCCCGCTTTTGTGATGAGATTATCGCCTTACACAGTGGCAAGTTAATTGCGGCTGGCGCTGTTGATGACCTATTTGATCAACAACATTTAAAACAAATTTACGACATTGACATGCACGTAGCCGATCACCCAGCTGGCTACCCAGTTGCCATGCCAAATTAACTGCCTCGTACTCAACTTAATGAGAATTCCCATGATTGTTCATTCGATAATACGTTTAGGGCTGATGAGCTTATTCTTGTGCCTAAGCAGTTGGACACTGCATGCTGCTGAGTCACAACGCTTTGCAGCCATTGATTGGTCTCACACAGAAACCTTGCTAGGTTTAGGTGTAACACCAGTTGGTGCAACCCATATAACAACCTATAACGCATGGGTTAAAGAACCTAAAATTCCAAAAGATACAGTTGATATCGGATTACGAACGCAACCCAATTTGGAACGTTTGGCTGAAATAAAACCCGATCACATTTTTGTCTCACCTGCCTACCAATATCACCAAACTAGACTGGAAAAAATCGCACCTGTTAGCGCGATTTCCATCTACGCTGATGGCAAAGCAAATTGGCAAGCTTTAAAAGACTTTACCCAAACCATGGCATCCGCTACTGGTAAAGAAAAGGTCGCAAAACAACTCATTGACTCTGCCGAAAACACTTTCCAGCAACTTAAAAAATCATTATCAGCCAAGGCTAAAACCAATATGCTGATGATCCAGTTTATGGATGCTCGCCATGTGCGCATATTCGGTCAAAACAGTATGTTTCAAATTGCCCTGAATCAGCTGGGCATCAAAAATGCTTGGCTTGGGGACACAAATACATGGGGCTTTACCCTAATTGGGATTGATCAGTTATTGGGCATAAAAGGACAATTTGTGGTGGTTGATCCACTGCCTGCTGGCGCCCAAAATCATCTTCAACATGATCAACTCTGGCAATACCTAATAAAACAATCAGGGCACCCAGTGTTGCACATTGAACCGGTATGGAGCTTTGGTGCTATTCCATCTACCGTGCGCTTTGCCAAACTCATTACGCACGCCATACAAGAGCAGGAGGCAAACTAATGCGCATTTTACCTTTTAGCTTCATCACCCTTCTCTTTTTAGCCGTGTTGGCCATCAGCTATGCACAACTGACGGCGCAGTTACCATTGAATTTGGCTCTACAAAGTATGATCAATACGGACTGGCAGTCGGTCGTATCCATAAAGTTATCTTTAACTTGGTGGCCAAGGGTCTTCACCACCTTAATTTGTGGTGCCGCACTGGCAGTCGCTGGCGTATTAATGCAGCAAGTCTTGCGCAACCCCATTGCTTCGCCATCCACTTTAGGAGTTGCTACTGGTGCCAGCTTTAGCTTAATGCTAGCCACCTTATACGCCCCTTGGTTAATCGAAATATCACACAGTCTGGTTGCGCTGATGGGGGGCCTGATCACTATGGCATTGGTCTTTGCTTTGTCATGGCGACGTGCTCTATCACCCACCATTGTGGTCATAACAGGTTTGGTGATCAATCTCTATTTTGGTGCCTTTAGTACCGTTCTTTTGATTCTGAATGAAGAAAAGCTCTCGGGCTTAATGATTTGGGGAGCGGGTTCTCTTGTACAAACGGGTTGGGAAAATGTTCATTACTTATTCCCTAAAGTCATCCTCGCAATTGGCGCTGCTTTCCTCTTCCTAAAGCCTTTAAGTCTCTTGGAGTTAACAGAATCAGGGGCAAAAAGTTTAGGCGTATCCTTAGCCAAACTGCGCTTTATTTGCCTAGGTTTAGCCGTTTTATTGACCTCATGGGTAGTAGCAAGTGTGGGCGTCATCGGCTTTATTGGCTTAGCAGCGCCTGCTATTACACGATTGTTGGGCGTGCGTCGACTGGCTCCCAAACTCATCATAGCTATGATAATAGGCGCCCTACTGCTCACATTAGCGGACTTGTTGATACAAGCACTCCCAGGTTACATGCCGATGTACGTTCAAACCGGTGCCGCCACAGCAGTACTGGGAGCACCTCTTATGCTGTGGTTATTGCCCAAACTCGCCATGAAAAACCAGACACAAACCGAAACCGTGCTCACTCGACACACACCGAGAATACGTCGCTTTGGGAAGAAGTCCATTTTAGTTACTGCAGGAATGTTAGTACTGGGCTTGGCCATTTTTTCCACTGTCTCACTGCAAAACCAAGGTTGGCAATGGCTGCTTTTAAACGGTGAATGGTCAATGCTGGACTGGCGTTTACCCAGATTATTAACCGCAGTGTTAGCGGGTACTATGTTGGCGGTAGCAGGAACCATTATTCAACGCATCAGTGGTAACCCCATGGCGAGCCCTGAAGTCATTGGTATTAGCTCAGGTACCGCCATAGGTTTAATTCTATCCTTATACACTGGGCTGGCCACAGGGATTACGGGAATGTACATAAGCGGTTTGATCGGGGCCGTTTTAAGCATGCTGATTATTGTGTTGCTCAACCGTAAGTCTGGCTTCCAACCAGAGCGGGTCTTGTTAACTGGTGTTGCCATTACCGCTTTGATGACTGCGATTCAAACCATCATACTAGCAGGCGGTGATCCGAGAAATTATCAATTCCTTGCATGGATGTCAGGTTCTACTTACAACGTCACTTATCAAACCTTATCCATGACACTAGTCATTACCTTAGCATTGGTATCGATGGTTTTTCTGTTTACAAAGTGGTTAGACATTTTACCTTTAGGCCAAGCGAGCGCCCAGTCGTTAGGGATGAAAGTCAGTCGTTCTAGATTGTTACTATTGACTCTCTCTGCCGGCTTAACTGTTTCTGCCACCTTAGTGGTTGGACCACTCAGCTTTATTGGTTTAATGGCCCCACATCTAGCTCGCATATTAGGTTTTAATCGTGCTAAAGAACATTTGGTTGCTGCAGCCTTAGTAGGCAGCTTCTTAATGTTGTTTGCTGATTGGTTAGGTAGACAATGGCTCTACCCGCAAGAAATTCCAGCCGGTATGGTCGCTTCCGTTTTAGGTGGCTTGTATTTATTGTGGGGCCTACAACGTCTATAAAACAAACGGCATCTCAGCCAAACAAAAAAAGGAGCCAAGAAAATCAAGGCTCCTTTTTAATTGTTTATCCGGTCTTAACTTACAATATCCTCTTCAACCTTAGCAGTCGACAAAGCTTCTGGTCGTTTTGAAAAGATACGACGCACAATGACGAAGAACAAAGGCACGAAAAAGATGGCCAAGAAAGTGGCCGTCAAAGTACCGCCAACAATACCCGAGCCAATAGAGATACGGCTGTTTGCCCCAGCACCAGTAGATAGAGCCAACGGCAAAGTACCTACGATAAAGGCCATGGAAGTCATAATAATTGGACGTAAACGCAAACGTGCCGCTTGTGCTGCTGCATCCCATACGTTCATGCCTCTGCGATAACCTGCTTCCGCAAATTCAACGATCAAAATGGCGTTTTTCGAAGATAAACCTATGGTCGTCAATAAGGCCACCTGAAAATACACATCGTTTTCCAATCCACGTAAATGCGCCGCTGCAGCAGAACCTATTACCCCCAGCGGGATCACCAATATGACCGATAATGGTACCGTCCAACTTTCATAAAGCGCCGCCAAACATAGGAATACCACCAAGATAGAAATGGCATACAACATTTGCGTTTGCCCGCTAGACAAACGCTCTTGGTAAGACAAACCACTCCATGCTCCCGTTGTACCAGCAGGCAAAGCATTGGCCAAACGTTCCAGCTCATCCATGGCAGCCCCAGAACTGACACCATCAGCACCAGAACCTTGAATTTCGTAAGACGCTGATCCATTAAAACGACTCAAGGTTTTAGGCCCATAAGTCCATTCGCTTTTCGCGAACGCAGAGAATGGCGTCATGGTGTTATCGCTTCCACGCACATACCAGTGTTGTAAGTCTTCCGGTGATGAACGATATTCCGCTTCACCTTGCATGTACACGGTTTTCACACGACCACGATCCACAAAATCATTAACATAACTACCAGCCCAAGCACTACTCAAAGTCGAGCTGATATCAGCCATAGACAAACCTAATGCAGACGCTTTTTCTTGATCAATATCAATATGTAACTGAGGTGCTTCTGATTGCGCACCTAAACGCACCCCGGTTAATAATGGGCTAGCATTGGCATCTTGCAACAAAGTGTCACGCATCGACATCAAGGTTTCACGATCAGTATTGCCCGAAGCCAGCAATTGGAAAGTAAAACCACTACTCTGCCCCAAACCTTGTATGGAAGGCGGAATCAAGGAAAAAATCATGGCATCTTTTATGCCGGCAAAAGCACCATAAGAACGACCGACAATCGCACTGGCACTATTAGCAGGGCCAATTCGTTGGCTCCAATCTTTCAGTGCAATAAAGGCCAAACCTGCGTTTTGCCCTGTACCCATAAAATTAAAGCCAGAAATAGTGAAAATAGCATCCACATTGGCTTTTTCCGCAACCATGAAATGTTGTTCTATTTGACGCATTATCTTATCGGTACGAGACATAGAAGCGCCTTCTGGTAATGAGACCATCACCATCACTCGCCCTTGGTCTTCAGTTGGCAAGAAACCAGAAGGCAAGTTCATCATTAAACCACTCAAACCAGCAACGATGGCACCATAAACCAGCATCCAACGAAATGGACGCTTAATGATGCTGCTCACACCGCCAAAATATTTATTGGTAAGGCGATCAAAATTACGGTTAAACCAACCACCTAGGCCTTTTTGCTCATCATGATGATTTGCTTTCAGCATGGTTGCACACAGAGCTGGCGTGAGGGTTAATGCCACTAACACAGACAGAGTCATCGCCGCTACTATGGTGACCGAGAACTGACGATAAATGACCCCTGTGGAGCCACTGAAAAAGGCCATGGGCAAGAACACCGCCGACAAAACCACCGCAATCCCAATCAAGGCACTGGTAATTTCTTTCATGGATTTAATGGTCGCTTCACGGGCCGACAGCTTCTCTTCAGCCATCACACGCTCTACGTTTTCCACTACCACAATGGCGTCATCCACCAGCAGACCAATCGATAACACGATACCGAACATGGTCAAAGTGTTAATCGAGAAACCAAACAGCTCCAGCACACCAAACGTACCTAATAACACAACGGGAACCGCAATCGCAGGAATCAAAGTCGCTCGCCAATTCTGTAAGAAGACGAACATCACGATCACCACCAAAGCAATGGCTTCAAATAAGGTTTTCACCACTTCTTCAATAGAGATTTTAATGAAGCTGGTATTGTCGACAGGGAAAGACAACTTATACCCTTCTGGTAAGTTCTTTTCTAAAGCGGCCAAGGTATTTTTTACGGCTTCCGATGTTGATAATGCATTGGCACCAGGTGCCAACATTACCGCTATACCGGACGCTGGATGACCATTTAGACGCGGGATAAAAGAGTAGCTTTCACTGCCAAGTTCCACTTCCGCCACATCGCTCAAACGCACAGTAGCGCCACTGTCATCATAGGCCAAAATAATATTTTTAAACTGATCGGCTGTTTGCAACTTGGACTGAGCCGTTACCGTCACGTTTAACTCTTGCCCCTGAATGACAGGATAAGCGCCCAAACTACCCGCGGCGACTTGCGTGTTTTGCGCTTGAATAGCAGCAGAGATGTCCGATGGAATCAGCTTGTACGATGCCAATTTTAGGGGATCCAACCAGATACGCATGGCATACTCAGCACCAAAAACACGTACGCTACCTACCCCATCCACACGGGCAATCGGATCCTGAATGCTGGACACAAGGTAATCGGAAATATCATTCGCCGTGTCTTTATCGGTTTCATCATAAATCGCTGCGACCATTAGAAAGTCAGAGTTTGACTTAGCCACAGTGACACCGTTTTGTTGCACCGAATTTGGCAAGCTAGAGGTGACTTGTTGAATTTTGTTCTGCACCTGAACTTGCGCAATGTCCGCGTCGGTTCCTTGTTCGAAAGTCACATTGATGCTGGCACGACCAGAGGAGCTGCTCGAAGAAGAAAAGTACAACAACCCATCTAACCCTGTTAGTTGTTGCTCCAGTACTTGAGTAACACTGTTTTCAACAGTTTCTGCAGATGCCCCTGAGTAGGTAGCAGAAATACTGATGGTTGGCGGTGCCACATTCGGATATTGCGCGATAGGTAAGGCATTAATGGATGCCAAACCGGCCAACATGATCGCAATGGAAATGACCCATGCAAACACTGGACGATTAATAAAAAACTGAGCAAACATAGATTAATTTCCTTGTGCTGCGGAAGCCTTATCACTGGCAACAATGTCACCACTTTTTGGGTCACGCACCATAGGCGAAGGAATCACTTCACTGCCAGCACGAACTTTTAAAGAACCTTCCACAACCACCTTGTCACCTGAATTGATGCCAGACAACACCAACCATTGATTACCAATGGCGCGGTCTATTGTCAGAATGCGCTTCTCCACCACATTCTTATCATTCACAACATAAGCCGTTGGATTGCCTTTTACATCACGAGCAACACCTTGCTGAGGTACCAATAAAGCTTGTGTATGAGTGGCTTCATGCACCAAACCGCGAACGAACATACCGGGCAACAGTAAATCATCAGGGTTGGGGAATTCGGCACGCAAAGTCACACTGCCCGTGTTTTCATCGACACTTACTTCACGTGCTTTTAACTGACCTGGGTATTCGTACTCGGTTCCATCCTCTAACACCAATGTAACGCGGTTTGAACCTTTCTCAACGCCTTCTTGCTGCAGCAGGGTTCGTTGTTTTAACTGATCCAAACTGGTTTGTGCTAAATCAACGAAAATAGGATCCAAAGAACGTATGGTGGTCATCACTGTCGCTTGACTACCAGTTACCAAAGCACCAACCGTAACTTGTGAAATACCAATACGTCCATCGATCGGTGCACGAATTTTAGTGTAACCTAGGTTTATCTTGGCGCTTTCTAAAGCAGCCTCTGAACCACGCTGTTTTGCTTTCGCTTCAAGGTAGGCGACTTGCGCATCGTCTAGATCTTGCTGCGATACATTGTTTTGTTTACGCAATTCTTGGTAACGCTCATATTTTAGCTGAGCAGATCGTAAGCTGGCGTTGCTGGATTCTAAGTCTGCTTGTGCTTGCTTATAAGAGGACAAATAAGTGGCATCATCCAATTCATACAAAACATCACCGGTTTTGACATCTTGACCTTCTTCAAAGAAACGTTTTTCCACAATACCGCCCACTTGGGGACGAATTTCTGCCACCAAACTGGAGTTGGTTCGGCCTGGCAATTCTGCCACAAGCTCTGTCGTTTGTGGTTTTATGGTGATGACGCCAACAGGCACTTTAGGCGCAGCAGACGCCGCATTGTCAGACGGATTTGCCGCTTCTTTCTGACAGCCTGCCAGTAACAATACAAGCAATATAACCGATGCGTATTTGAATTTAGACAACATTGAGGAGACTTCCTTTAGAAACATTGAGAATGATCATTCGCAAAACTATAATCTAAGCCAAATACCAAATATACGACCTAAACGTGCAAATAAATGAGAAGTCATAAAGAGCCTCGTCACAAAGACCAGCGCATACAAAGAATTATTGATGCCACGGAACAGCATGTACTGACCAAAGGATTCCATAAGGCCAGTATGAGTGATATTGCCAAATCGGCAGGCTTAAGTGTGGGACAAATTTACCGTTACTTTGCCCACAAAGACGACATTATTCGTGCCTTAGTTGAGCAGTCTACGCAAAAAAAATTACACTTTATGTCATCCTTTCTCGATAAGGAGAAATGGCTTGATCGCCATTTCTTAGACGATA
This sequence comes from Marinomonas sp. ABL3_031, assembly GCF_056161265.1. Lineage (NCBI taxonomy): Bacteria > Pseudomonadati > Pseudomonadota > Gammaproteobacteria > Oceanospirillales > Oceanospirillaceae > Marinomonas > Marinomonas sp. ABL3_031. The sequence continues at coordinate 416,432 of NZ_JBSWYU010000001.1, read as the reverse complement.
GCGAAGAAACCCAGAAAATCCGTATCATGCACGCAGAGATTCAAGCCGAAGCGGCGCGCAATCCGGTGGTATTTGATATTTGTCAGGACTCTCAAAAGCGACTGCAAGAACACGCCGTAACCCTGCTGAAAAACAAAGCCCCAACAATGAGTCATGCTGAAGCGAGTGCAAAAATCGAAATGTTGGTTACCCTTACCGAAGGCTTATTAGCTCGCTGGGAGTTTCAGCAACGCCCTCTGAGCCAAGAAATCATCCAGCTTTACAACCAGGTGATTGATCAAATCTTGCCAGATTAATAACCTCGGGAGCGGCGTACCATAGAGCGGATTTGTGGCCATCGACTGACCAGCATGGCAACAAAAATCAACAAGCAACCAAACACCTGTCCTGCGCTCATGATTTCATTAAACCAAAACACCGCAAATATGGCGGTCCACACTGGCTCAAGATTCATAATCACGGCGGCATGACTGACTGGCGTCAAACTCATACCATAGGTTTGCAGCAAAAACCTCAGACTGCTGGCAATCAATGTACTGGCTAAAAACCACCCTGCCACACTGACACTGATGCTGTGCGGCAAGCGCTCAAACAACAAGGATAAAACCAACAATACCGCCCCCGCGGCGAACAACTGAATGGCGGTTAATACCAGCACATGCATGCGCACCGAAAAACGCGATAACAGGTTTAATTGCAAAGCAGACCCCAAAGCGGCACCTAAAAAATAAAAATGCGCCAACTCAAAATCCAATCCCTTGTTCAATGCCAGAAAGCCTAACCCCACAGCAGCAAAAGGCAGAGCAACCCAAATATTCATGGACGGCCGTTCAGCAAACATAAAACGCGCCACCAAAGGAGTTAACACTATTCCCAGGCTAGTAATAAAAGCGCCGACACCCAAATTTGACCCTTGATCCAAACCGGTCACCCAGAACATCATGGTGACGCCAAACAAGACCCCAACCAAACACGCCTGACGCACGCCTTGCCAACTCAGGCCACGAAAATACTTTTGCCCTACCAGAAACAACACAAAACCCGCCACCAAAAAGCGTACCGCCATGAAAAACAAAGGCGGTAAGCCCACCAAGGCTTCTTTTGAGAAAATCCAACCTAGGCCGGCAATAATAGTTACTAAGACTAAAATGACTTCGGCTTTAAGGTGACTAGCCTGTTTCAAGAGATGCCCTTATATGAATGAGTTAACCATTTAAAAAACGATTTTTTGCTTTCTCTCTGTAACCTAGTATTTCCAGTGCTTTTATTAACTTGTGACATGTTAACTTGTGACATCATGACCATAAACAAAGTCCAACTTAGACTGAATTATCTTAGGTGCAACAGCAGTAGCAAGCTGCATGGCTTTGAGTTTGGCTTTACCGAATACTCCCCCATGCATATGATACAAGCCCGCATTAGCCGCAGACATTTGTTGAATGTTAGTGGCTCTGGGTTTGCGAATAACCTCATACTTTATTAGTGCCGTAGGGACATCATACGTATCAAGTTGCTCAGCCAGCACATAAGCGTCTTCAATGGCCATGGCCGCACCTTGCGCCATAAAGGGCAACATAGGATGACAAGCATCACCCAACAATCCCACTCGATGTTCATACCATTGACTTAACTCAGCACGGGCATTTAACGACCAGATAAAGCTACTTTTTGCAGCGTCCAACAAGCCAGTAACTTGAGGATGCCAGCCTTTAAAAGCTTGCCGCAATTGCAAAATATCGCCTTCTTCACGCCAAGATTCAGAACGCCAAACGGCCTTCTCTTCCACCGCCACAAAGTTCACTTGCTTGCCACCGCGCACATAGTAAGTCACTAAATGTTTACCTGGCCCAGCCCAAACACAGGCTTCCGGTTGGATGGCCGCAGCCAACTCCTCAACAGGAATGACGCCACGCCACGCCACCTGCCCCATAAAACTAGGTTGCTCGGCACCCAGCATGCACTCTCGAATTTTGGAGTGAATACCGTCCGCGCCGATCAATACGTCCCCTGTGATGGTTTCGCCATTGGTCAGTTGCAGCACCACGTTCTCTGCTTCTTGCTGATAGCTCGCTTCTTGTTGATAGCCCATCACCTGCGTATTCAAGCGGATGGCGACGCCAGCGGATTGGCAGGCTTCTGCCAACACAGCGTGTAAATCGGCGCGATGCAGGTGCCAATAAGGCGCGCGATAACGGAATTCTGCCTCTTTACCCAAAGGGGCGCGCAGATAATATTCGCCACTGCGATAATCACGAATGCTGGCGTATTGCGGCTCAAAAGCAAGCGCTTGCAACTGGCTTTCCAAACCCAAGGCTCGCAATACCTTGCTGGCATTCGGGCTAATCTGCAACCCCGCGCCCACTTCTCCTAACTGAGCTGCCTGCTCACAGACCACGACCTGCATACCACGTTGCGCCAAAGCTAAGGCAGCAGTTAGGCCACCAATGCCAGCACCAGCAATAATTACCTGCTTCTTTTGATCCAATCTCTTTGCCCTTTAACGAATACGGTCACTTTGGTTCATCATGGTAGCGAATTTAAAGGTAAAAAAAAGCGACTCATGTCATCTTTAATGGCGACACAACAGAATATAGGGTAAGCTTCGCGCAATTCTTGTACAGTCAAGCTGTACACCCGCCTTTGTCACGACACGAGTACATCTATGAGTTTCACCAAACTGGGTCTGTCCGCCCCTATTCTTAAAGCCATTGAAGAACAAGACTACACTGAACCGTCACCTATCCAAGCACAAGCCATTCCAGCCGTTCTAGAAGGTCAGGATGTGATGGCTGCAGCACAAACGGGAACCGGTAAAACGGCAGGTTTCACCCTACCGCTGCTGGAAAAGCTCAGCGCTGGGCCATTGGCGAAAAGCAACCAAGTTCGCGCTTTGGTATTAACCCCAACGCGAGAATTGGCAGCTCAAGTGGCGGAAAGTGTGAAAAACTACGGTCAGCATCTACCGCTAAAATCGACCGTGGTGTTTGGTGGTGTGAAAATCAACCCTCAGATGATGGCACTGCGTCGTGGTGCCGATGTACTGATCGCAACACCAGGTCGTCTGTTGGATTTATACAATCAAAATGCCCTGAAATTCGATCAACTGGAAGTCTTGATTCTTGACGAAGCCGATCGCATGCTCGACATGGGCTTTATTCACGACATTAAAAAAGTCTTGGCCATTTTACCGAAGAAACGTCAGAACCTTTTATTCTCCGCGACTTTCTCGCCAGAAATCAGGGATCTTGCAAAAGGTCTGGTGAATAACCCAGTCGAAATTTCGGTGACACCGCGCAACGCGACGGCCAAATCCGTTGAACAGTGGTTACACCCAGTCGATAAGAAACAAAAAATCCATCTACTGATCGATTTGATTGCCCAAGGTCAATGGCAACAAGCCTTGGTATTTTCTCGCACCAAACACGGTGCCAACAAGATTACCAAACAACTAGAAGACGCCGGCATTCGCGCCAGTGCCATTCACGGCAACAAAAGCCAAGGAGCCAGAACACGTGCTCTGACGGATTTCAAAGAAGGCCGCATTCGCATACTGGTGGCTACCGACATCGCGGCACGCGGCATTGATATCGAAGAATTGCCCCATGTGGTGAACTTTGATTTACCTGACGTGGCGGAAGACTATGTTCACCGTATTGGCCGTACCGGTCGTGCCAGCGCCACTGGGCAAGCCATCTCTTTGGTGTCTGCCGATGAACTGGATCAACTTAAAGCCATCGAACGTCTGACTCAGAAGCTGATTGAACGTCGTTATGTGGATGACTTTTTCCCGACCCATATGTTGCCAGACACCACACTGGACACGCGCCCTATTAAGCCGAAGAAACCAAAAAAGCCTAAGAAACCCAAAACAGGCAATGCGGCCGCTAACTCAGCGAACGGCAATAAAAAAGCCAAAAAGCCAGCGCCAAAAGCCGATGTTACCCCCGGCCCAGGTTTACGCAGCAAGCCTTTGGCACCTGCCAGACGTAATCGCAAGCCGAACGGCGGTACGAATAAGACGAACGGCGGTACGAATAAGCCGAGCGGCGGTGCTAAGCCGAATGGTAGTGGCCCAAAAAACCAATAACAGTCAATAAAATACCAAACGCATTCCATTAATGGGTAAGCAAACAAGCATAAAAAAACCACCCGCAGGTGGTTTTTTTATATTTAGATCAATGACTTAACCGCTTTTCAGCTCGCCACTGGCGTCATTATCACTGGCAAATGCCACTGTGTCCGTGTGACCCAACCATTTCGAGGTAATGGTACCTGACGTCATCGCACCGTTCACATTGACTGCCGTTCGACCCATGTCGATTAGAGGCTCAATCGAGATCAATAACCCCGCCAAGGCAACCGGCATATCAAGCGCGGACAATACGATCAAGGCCGCAAAGGTCGCACCGCCACCAATACCTGCAATACCGAATGAACTGATGGTCACAATCGCCACCAAAGACAAGACGAAAGACGGATCAAGTGGGTTAATGCCTATGGTCGGCGCAATCATTACCGCCAACATAGCAGGATACAAACCAGCACAGCCATTTTGCCCCATGGTGGCACCAAAGGAAGCGGAGAAGTTGGCTTCGCCATCACCGTTACCTAGGCTCTTGGTTTGTGTTTCGATGTTTAAAGGAATCGTACCAGCGCTTGAACGGGACGTGAACGCAAACAAGAGCACAGGAGAGACTTTCTTCAAGTAACGAATTGGCGAGATACCATTAAACGCCAACAACACCAAATGCATCACTAGAATTAACGCCAAGCCAACATAAGAGGCCACAACGAAATTCAGCAGAGTCAAAATGTCAGACACGTTGGAACCGGCCACCACTTTGGTCATCAACGCCAAAATACCGTAAGGCGTTAGGCTCAAGACCATACGCACCAATGTACGAACAATGGCTTGTGACACATCAACAAAGCGCTCGAAAATCTCACCGATTTCCGGTTGAGTTTTCGCTACTTTTACACCCGCCACACCAATAAAGGCAGCAAAAATCACCACCGCAATGGTCGACGTTGGACGACTACCTGCTAGATCGGCAAACGGATTACCAGGGAAGAAAGAGCGAATCATGTCAGCAAAAGACACATTGGCAAGACCATCAAGACGGGTTTGCAAAACTTCGCCACGGGCCATCTCACGAGCGCCCTGCACTATGCCGTCTGCAGACAAACCAAATAGGTTGCTGACAAACACACCAATCAAAGCGGACACAGCCGTGGTGGCCAACAAGATACCGATAATGGAACCAGACATTTTACCCAATGAACCTGTGTCTTTTACCTTGACGATGGCGCTAATAATAGACACCAAGATCAGTGGCATAATGATCATCTTCAGCAAGCTGACATAACCAGAACCAACAATATTCACATACTCAAGGGTTGCCGTGATCGACTCACTGCCCACCCCATAAAAGAACTGCAACACAGCGCCAAACAAGACGCCCAAACCAAGACCGGTGAAAACACGAACGGACAAAGACTTTTCCGCTTTTTGCTGGCGAAACAAGACCACCAACAAAATCGCAAACACCACTAAATTTAAAACGGGAAACCACATAAAAAAACCATACCTTAAAACTAAACACATCGACGTTTAGACCAGCTTACTCCGTGTAAAACGGCATAGGTCGATCAAATCGGCGCCATGGTAACAAAAACCTGACTAAATGGATAAGATCGATTTTCATTAACCTATATAAAGAAAAGTAATAAGCAAATCACCAAAATGTGTAAAAAAACGGCAGGTAATTTTCAAGAGGACTTTATCCCTAAGCAGATAAGAATCAAAAATGTTTGATTGAGTTGAATAATCCAAAAATATTCAATGATATTAATTGGATAATGTTTAAGAACTCATAAGAACAAAAAAGCCCTAGCAGGAACTAACCTACTAGGGCTTATTTATATGGTGGGCCTGCCCAGACTTGAACTGGGGACCTGCCGATTATGAGTCGGATGCTCTAACCAACTGAGCTACAGGCCCGAAAAGCGGAACGAATTATAGCGACAAGCGATAAAGATGCCAAGCTGTAATGTGATTTTTGCGAGTTAATTCACGCAATTAGCCAAAGAGGCACTATCATCGGCTGCTAAGGCAAGAGGCTTAGGAAGCTCTACGAATCGCGCCGGGCGGCACGCCCATGACTTTTTTAAAACTGCGTCGAAACGCGGCTTCACTTTGATAGCCTAGTTCATCACTCAGTAATGCTAGGTTTTTATCGCCATTTTTTAATCTCTGCGCCGCCACTCGCATGCGCCATAGGGTGAGATACGTCATAGCGAGGGTTTCACGAAAGGCGCGACTGAAGCTGGAACGGGACATGCCTGCCAACGCCGCAAGATCGTCTAGGTGCCAAGGCTGTTGCGGTTGCTCATGTATGGCAACAATGGCACGAGCCAGTTTGGCATCACTTAACCCAGCCAATAACCCCGATGGTATCCGATTGGTTTGCATAAAAAGCCGCAACATTTGCACTAACAGAGCTTCAGCCAAGCGTTCCAAAACCACTTGAGAACCACAACGCGCTTGGATAAATTCTTGTACCAAAATACTATTTAAAGGCTGCAATTGCTGGCCAATGTCATCCCCCGGCAAAATGGTCACCCAAGGCAAGCCATCATCTAGCAAGGGATTCAGTGCTTTGCTGGCAAAATCGTATTCACAGATCAACAAACTTGATGGCTGAGCATCTGTAGCGGTTAAGGTAAATACTATGCCGGATGCGAGCCACACGCCTTCACCATGACACAGGGTCAGTTGTTTACCCTGTTGATCATGTAAACGTACTTCCCCATCAAGAGCATAAAGCCAATAGCAAGCGGCGCTTTTCAGAGATAATGGCTGTGCACTTGTCTTACTAGACATACCGGTCACCGCCGTCGTTCTGGGTCGAAAGGCACTTAGCACGGAAGACAATCTGTCCATATTAATGACTCTTTAAAAATACGATCTGCAACATTTATGATATTTTAGAGCACCTATCGTATCATTTAATCTTCTATGATGTCTTCATTGTTAAGCCACCCACAAGAGGATGCATTATGACTCCACAGGTTTTAAAACCACGACAAGCCACACCCGAACTCACGTTAGATTCATTACAAGGCAAGTGGCGTTTGGCAGACCAGAGCGCTGAACATTTCACTATGCTAGTGATGTATCGCGGCCTACATTGCCCTATCTGTAAGAATTACTTGCGTGAATTAAGTCGCTTATTAGAGGACTTCCAAGCCAAAGGTGTGAATGTATTGGCCCTGAGCTCGGACACTCAAGAACGCGCTCAACAGGCTTCAAGCGAATGGGAGATTGAAAACCTTCCTCTGGCATACGGCTTAACGGTAAAGCAATCTCAGGATTGGGGATTACATCGTAGCGCGGGTCGTGGTCTCACCAGTATTGGCATAGAAGAGCCAACGGAATTTACCGAGCCGGGCTTATTTCTCGTGCGTCCAGATGGCACCTTGTATTGGAGCAACATCAGTACCATGCCCTTTGCTCGCCCCAACTTCAAAGAGGTACTTGGCGCGATCGATTTCGCCATCAATAAAGATTATCCAGCGCGTGGAGAATTGGTGTAATTTTCAGAAAGGAAAGGTTCTGCAGCTCAAAAGGATTTGATCATGATGTGTTGCGGGCCTGATGGTCCGCCTTCATATAAGGTTTGCGAATCTTTAAATCCGGCTTTTTCATAACAGGCTTTTGCTGCGGTATTTAGACAATTCACCGTCAATAAAAGACGCTTGAATCTGCGGTATTCTATCACCAAATGCGAGTCTAGAGCCTGCAAAGCCTGACCGGCAAAACCCTTTCCTTGATGGGCTTGGTCAATGAAAAACTTTCTTAAGCCAAGGTCATGACGGTCGGCAAAGTCATGGGACTTGTTGAACACTGTGTCTAATAAGAAAAAACCAACAATCTCGTCTTGATCACAAATGATATAAGGGCGTATTTGTGCATTGGCCAACGCCAGTATGTCCGTCATTGTGCCCACAAACCTTTGTTGTTCTGGCATCACCTTGAGATCAATGACTCGACCCACATGCTTAGTGGTCATTTTTTCAATACGAATCAAACCGCTAGCTCCCTAATGAATGTGCCATCGTTTTTTCTAATGTACAAAAAAACAGGCCAATCAACGGCCTGTTTTTTTAGTATCACAATTACATAGTATGTTCTATGAATGACGCTTCCCCAATCAATTTTTGAGGTGCGGTATCGTTAATGGTCAGTTGAGCATTGCAACCACTAATGATCTCTGCACCAGCAATCTTGTCTTCATTACTCTCATGTTCAAGATTAAAGACAAAATCCACTTTATCACCAGGTGAAACTTGTATCGGTATGATCATACCGCACGATGCTGAAAAGCTGCCGCCACCTCCGAAAAGCTCAATTTTACCGCCTCCTTGCATCTGATTTACCACCATGGTTAAGGCTTGATCAGCAGGAATATCAAGCTCGTAGCGAATCTGATCAGGCTTGACGATATGATAGCCCTCCCAAGTGTCATCCGCATTGTTCATATCGATGCGAACGTATTCATTGTTCATGATACCGCTGTCTTCCATAAAGCCGTTTACTGTTACAGTAAAACTGGCTTTGGGCATATCTGGGGGGACAGCGATCTTAGAAACACAGGCCGTTAAACCTATTAATAGCGACAATAAAAACGTACTTTTAACTAATGTCATCTGGGGTAATCCTTATTTATTCCATTATTCAGTTACAAAATATAACGTGATTTTAAGTCGATGAGAAGACAGTTTTATGACGTGTATCAAGCATAAGCATGTTAGGTCATTTTACGGATTAGATTGCTGAAACTTAGCAATAAAAAAGCCGCTGTGGATTGCTCCACAACGGCTTTTTAAGATTATCAATAAATTAAAGCGATCAAGAAAAAGATTAGTCTTGATTGATGAAGTAGTTCATTACATAAGCCGGTAACTCAGCGGCTGGCACCACCACTTGTTCCATGGTGTCACGGTCACGAACCGTCACTGGTGCTCCTTCTTGTTCGATAGAGTCAAAGTCTACTGTAACACAAATCGGTGTACCGACTTCGTCGTGACGACGGTAGCCTTTACCTACGTTACCTGTGTTTTCGTAAAGAATACGACCCAAACCCAGTTTTTGCAGCTTGTTTTTCAGCTCTTTCGCCAAAGCAACGATTTCAGGCTTGTTCTTCTTCAGCGGCAAAATAGCCACTTTGATCGGCGCTAGATGAGGCTTGAACTTAAGCACAGTTCGGGTTGAACCGTTTTCCAATTCTTCCTCTGTGTAAGCTTCCGTCATGACAGCCAACAAACCACGATCCAAACCAGCAGAAGGCTCGATACAGAAAGGCACTTCCCATTTGTTGGCTTCTAGATCACGAATCGCCAATTTAGCCGTAGAGTCGGTGTTTTTCTTCACTTTTGCAGACAAGCCAAATTCGTCTTGTGCTTTGGTGTGTGAGCCCAAATCGTAATCGGTACGGTTTGCCACCCCTTCCAATTCTTCAAAACCGTGTGGAAACTTGTACAAGATATCCACAGTGGCTTTAGAGTAATGAGCTAGGTCGTCACCCGTCACGTATTCAAACTGGATGTTTTCTTCGGATAAACCTTGGTCTAACCACCATTGTTTACGGGTTTCTACCCAGAATTCGTGCCATTTTTCATCTTCACCAGGCTTACAGAAGAATTCCAATTCCATTTGTTCAAATTCACGCACACGGAAAATGAAGTTACGTGGCGTGATTTCATTACGGAACGACTTACCGATTTGTGCAATACCAAATGGCAAGCTGCGCGATGTAGAGTCCACCACGTTTTTGAAGTTAGTAAAGATACCTTGTGCGGTTTCAGGGCGCAGGTAAGTGTAAGAGTCTTCGTTAACCATTGGGCCAACGTTAGTCTTAAACATCAAATTAAAGTCACGAGGCTCTGTTACCTCTGTTGAACCACAGTTATCACATACCTTGATGTCTTTCATGTGGTCAGCACGCATACGAGATTTACACTCGTGGCAATCCACCATAGGGTCAGTGAAAGTGTCTTCGTGCCCAGAGTATTTGTACACGTTTTTGTTTTGAATAATCGCCGCGTCCAAACCTTCAACGTCGTCACGCTCATAAACCATAGAGCGCCACCAAGCCGCTTTTAGGTTGTTTTTTAATTCAATACCTAACGGACCGTAATCGTAAGCGCCCTGCATACCACCGTAGATTTCACTGCCTTGGAAAATAAATCCACGACGTTTACAAAGGGAGACGAGTTCATCCATCGTTTTAGCTGGCATTTCTAAACACACCTTAAGCAATATTGGTTAAATTAGAGACACTTGGCATACAACCAAATGTGGAAAGATAGTTAATAGCCGCACATTGTACTCTTTGAGCGTATTTCGCTCAATGGCATCTAGCGCGGATTCAGCGAATGCAAAAAGTCAGAAAGTATGTCTCTTATAGCTGGTAGTTATGAGAACAATCGTATTAGAATACACCTTATTTGCACATTTATTTTATAAGGCTGTAAAACAATGCGCACTTCCGCTTCTCCCTACACCATGATACTGGGGGCCATGGGCTTGATCCCTTTCGTGTTTGCCACCTATCTAAGCTGGACTAACACAACCCTATTTGATCGTTCTGGTTTGTACCTATTCATTACCTATGGTGCGATTATTTTGAGTTTTTTGTCAGGGACTCTGTGGGGACAATTCATTCATAAAGAGTCCAGCATAGTCAGTAAATACCTACTTATTTCCAGCAATGTCGTGGCCGTCGCAGCCTGGTTTTCTTTATTACTCGACATTCAAGTGTTGTCCATTGCCCTATTGTTCTTGGGCTTTATTAGCACTTTTTGGGGGGAAGCCAGATTCACACGCCAAGAAGAATCAGAAGCGTCTCCTACCTCACCTTACCTCACCATGCGTTTTGTACTGACACTGATCGTCTGCGTACTGCATCTGTTGGTTTTCTATCCTAGCTATTAATTCTCAACCGTCCTCCTTTACGTTGGAGGACTGATCTTTTCTCCCTTGTGCTGCGTATATTTAAGTTGATAACGCTCAATCAATAGGGAAAAACCATGTTAACCATTTTTTATGATGGCAAATGTCCTTTGTGTGCCGCTGAGATGAAAAGTTTGGCTAAGTTCGACACCAAGCATCAACTCATTTTAGAGGACCTTCATGCCGACGATTTTCAACAACGCTTTCCTCACATTGACCCAGTTGCCGCTGACAGAGTGTTGCATGGTCAATTGGCGGATGGACGCATTATCAAAGGTCTCGATGTAACCTGCACCGCTTGGAAATTAGTCAATAAACACAAGTGGCTGAAAGTCTTACGCTGGCCCGTAATTCGCTTCTTTGCTGACAAGGGGTATTTATTTTTTGCCCGTTATCGACACCCTATTTCCGCCTTTGTGAGCGGCAAGAAGCGTTGCGAGCCTTGTCAGAAAGACAGTTGTGATTTGAAATAATAGGACTGACCAGCATGTCGAATTATCACGCGTTAGTGATTGGGGCCAGCAGTGCCATCGCTCAAGCCATTATAGAAAAGTTACAGCAGGATTCTGATTGTCTGACAATAACCGCCGTTTCTCGCTCTGAAATGGTGCTGCCAAACATGGATAAAGTGAACGCAATATCCTGTGATTATCAGCAAGACAGCATTGCTGAGCTGTGCCAAAGCTTACAAGCATTTCAAGGGAAAATTCATAAAGTATTCATTTGCAACGGGCTATTGCACGACGACAGTATGCAGCCAGAGAGAAAAATTGAAAGCGTCAATGCAGCTCAATTGGCGGCGAGTTTTGAAGCCAACAGTATTACGCCCATGTTGTGGTTAAAATATTTATTGCCTGTATTAAAAGGCACAATAGCGACCCAAGTAGCCGTCTTTAGTGCTCGAGTGGGCAGTATTGCCGACAATAAAATGGGCGGTTGGTACAGCTATCGCGCCTCCAAAGCCGCCCTTAACATGCTGATTCAAACTTCTGCTATTGAATACGCCAGAAGAGCAAAGAACGTCAAACTCATCGCCTTTCATCCAGGCACCACAGACACACCTTTATCACAACCTTTCCAACGCTCCGTCCCCGAAGGTAAGCTTTTTACGCCTGATTTTGTGGCCCAACAACTGCTTGATTTAATGAATAACATTCCCATGGACATTCAAGCAGCGTATCGGGATTGGAATCATCAAGCAATCGACTGGTAAGGTCATACCATGTCCAAACTGAGGAATAAACGTGGCTGTTCACTGCTCGCCGAAGGCGATCTGTGCACCATGCCACGACCTTGTGATGCAGGCCAATCATCGCCTTTCATCAAAGCCACGTCGCCGACATTTAAGCGATTAATACGACCTTGATGTAACAATCCAGAGTTGTGATCTTTGGCATCACCACCTCGCCCTAAGCGCCCTCGTTGCACATGGGCTTCATGTAACCATTCACTGCCCGCGCCCGCGTAGGTAGTAATCAAGCGGCAAGGAATTTTGTCCACATGAAAACGCGGGCACATGGCTTTTGACAACACATCCAAGCGCAAGCCAACTTCTTGTAAGTCAAACAGGCAAGCAAACATTTCCATTAATAAGGTCACATCCTCAATAAAAGCCTGCTTACCTTTCGCTTCTGGCAACAATTTCTCTAACAACTTAGCAGCAAGCTGAGGCGTTTGTTGTCCTTTGAAGCTAAACTGCGGCACTTTGGTCATCAGGCTTTGCGCATACTCAAATGCTTCGTCCAAGGGTCTTTGCCAGACCACCATGCCAACTTGTGGATGATAAATGTCGCTAAGCACTTGCTGTTGTGTCGACTTCACTACACTCAAATATACCGGGTCAGATTCCATGATACTGAGATCTGACGCTGACTCTTCTCTCTGCTCTAGCTCTTCTCTATTGTTGCTGAACCTATTCGTCTGACTGGAAGCAATAGTATCTTGAGTGGATAACTCAGATTGAACTAACGGAACACAGGCTGACATGGACGATCTCCCCTTTGAATACAAAACCCCACACGAAAGAAATGTTATATCATAACAACAATAAAAAAAAGCGGTCCACACCAAGATCAAGGCTAAATACTTAAGGAATGAGTTTGCTATCACTAAGCAGCAAAGCGGCTTAGTGATGGATAATCAACTTGGTTTATTGTAAGAGAGGGTCATCTTTAGGCAGGTTTTTTTGTATCCACAGTGCCAACTTATGTTTCATATTCGGTAGATCTTCTTTGTCCGCTGGCAAGGCAACGATGAGTTTATCCAATACCAATAAACGATAAATGGCTTCGACTTTTTCATTAGCGGACATTGTCGCCGAAAAACCAGCATAACCTCGCTTCAGAGCATATTTTTCCCCAACCTGAATGGCTTTTTTGCTCAGTGCCGCCTCATTTTTCATTTTTTTCATCTGGCTTCCTCTGTTCTGCTTAGCTTGTCAAAGTGTCGACAATCTCGTGTTTTTTGTTTGCAGTCATTCCCAAAAACATTCTCATGAAAGCATAGTAAAGCACTGCGATGAAAGCACTATTACAGGCCTTACAATAGGAAAGATGAAATAAGGAAAAATAAAATTGTCGACAATTTAACTTGAAAACTGTCTCTTTAAGGACTATAAAACCTAACATTGTCAACAATTAGTCCAATATTATGAGCCAGATCATCCCGATAAAGTCCGCCACACTGTCAGAAGACATCGCCCAACAGCTGATCAATGCCATTGTCACTGGCGACATTCCTCAAGGCAGTAAAATCTCCGAACCCGAACTTGCCAAACAATATGGCATTTCCCGCGGGCCTTTACGCGAAGCCATTGTAAAACTGGAAGGGTTAGGACTGGTCACTCGTACCGCAAACGTCGGCGCTCGCGTTATTGAATTGAATTTGTCTGACATGCTAGACACCTTCACCATGCGCGAAGCATTGGAAGGCATGGCCGCAAGATTGGCCGCCAGCCGCATGGATAAAACCGAAATTGCCAGCCTATATGAATTACTCGATAAACATCAAGCCTTCTTAGACGCCAATCAAGATGAACACTATGCGCAACAAGGTGGTAATGAGGATTTTCACCTGCGTATCATTCAAGCCAGTGGTAACCAAAAACTCATCCGCTTGTTAAGTCATGAATTGTACGCTGTGATTCGTATGTATCGTCGTCACACTGCTGATCAGCGAAGCGACCCTCGCCAAGCATTACGTGAACACAAGGCCATACTCGATGCGATTGCCAATCAAGAAGGGGATTTGGCCGAGCTGTTAATGCGCCGCCATATCAGCCGAGCTTGTCGTTTATTACAACAAGCCATGGAGCAATCCGCTCAACTCAGCCCCAGCAAACAATAATAAAAGGAAAACAGCATGAGTCGACTCTCAGCCGGAGCCAAATTCAGACAAGCCGTAGCCAGCCACTCCCCGCTACAAATCGTGGGGACCATTAATGCTTATTGCGCTATGATGGCTCAACAAACAGGCCATCAAGCCATTTACCTGTCGGGTGGCGGTGTCGCCAATGCCTCATACGGTTTGCCCGACCTTGGCATGACGGATTTACACGATGTGTTAGAAGACGTAAAACGCATCACCTCTGCTTGTGATTTACCGCTTCTTGTCGACATAGACACAGGATTTGGTGGTGCTTTCAACATCACGCGGACCATAGCACAAATGGAGAAAGCCGGTGCCGCTGCCGTTCACATTGAAGATCAGGTTCAACAGAAACGCTGTGGCCATCGTCCAAACAAAGCCATTGTCAGTCAAGGTGAAATGGTTGATCGCATCAAAGCCTGTGTCGACGCTCGACAAGACGAGCAATTTGTTATTATGGCGCGCACTGACGCCTTGGCAGTAGAAGGGATGGCTTCCGCCATTGAACGCGCCATTGCTTGTGTTGAAGCCGGAGCTGACATGATTTTCCCAGAAGCCATGCTGACATTGGAGCAATATCAAGAGTTTGTCAGTGCGGTGAAAGTCCCTGTGTTGGCGAATATCACCGAATTTGGCGCCACGCCCCTCTTCTCCAAAGAAGAGTTAGCCAGTGTTGGCGTCGACATGGTGTTGTACCCCTTGAGCGCCTTTCGCGCCATGAACAAAGCCGCACTGAATGTCTATCAACACCTATTACAAGATGGCCACCAGCGAGAAGTGGTGGAGCAAATGCAGACACGAAGCGAGCTATATGAGTTTTTAAATTACCACGCTTACGAAGATAAGCTGGATCAGCTCTTCTCTAAAAAATAGTCCAAAAATAATCAGACAATTTCAGATAAAACAAAACGCTAGACACGATTCTCAAATAACACCAACGCATTGCTTGAGTGCAGCTTGGTAACAATAAAAAAGGAGATAGGCAATGGCAAAAGTACTTTCAGGCGCAGGCCTACGCGGTCAAAGTGCAGGTGAAACCGCACTCTGTACCGTCGGCAAAGCCGCCGCTGGGCTCACCTACCGAGGCTATGGCATAGACGTATTGGCCGACAAGGCTAGCTTCGAAGAAGTGGCATATTTACTGCTCTATGGCAAATTACCCAATCGTCATGAGCTGGAAAATTATCAGGCCAAATTGACGCAATTACGCCCCCTCCCCGATGCCCTAAAAGCCTGTTTAGAACTGATTCCTAAAGACGCTCACCCAATGGATGTGATGCGCACAGGCTGCTCTTTTTTAGGTAATATCGAACCCGAAAAAAATCATCAAGAGCAATTAGAAGTCGCCAACAGACTCGTTGCCACCCTACCCGCTATGGTGCTCTATTGGTATCGATTCTCTCATCATGGGGTGCGCATCGACACGCATAATCCAGACGAGCCGTCTTTGGCGGGGCATTTCTTAACCATGTTGCATGATAAAACACCTGATCCACTCCATACTCAGGTGATGAATGCATCCCTAATTTTGTATGCAGAGCATGAGTTCAACGCTTCCACTTTCACCGCGCGGGTCTGTGCTTCCACCATGTCTGATATGCATTCTTGCATTACCGGCGGCATTGGCAGCTTACGAGGCCCCTTGCATGGCGGCGCCAATGAAGCCGCCATGGAGATGATTGAAGACTGGCGCACCCCAGATGAAGCCGAAGCCGTATTGTTAAAGATGCTGGCTAATAAAGACAAGATCATGGGCTTTGGCCACGCTATTTACAGTGAGCGAGATCCACGTAATGACATCATTAAAAAATGGTCAAAACAATTAAGTGAAGCGGTGGGCGACGAGCATCTCTATGCTGTCTCTGAACGCTGTGAAGCTGTCATGTGGCGCGAGAAAAAACTCTTTTGCAATGCGGACTTCTTCCACGCCAGTGCCTACCGCTTTATGCACATTCCCACCAAGCTTTTTACGCCGATTTTTGTTTGCTCTCGCGTCACCGGCTGGGCTGCTCATGTGATGGAGCAAAGAGCCAACAACCGTATTATTCGCCCCAGCGCCGATTACATAGGGCCTGATCATGCTGAGTGGATCAATCTCGAAGATCGCCCATAAAGAATACATATTAATAATAAGGACAAGATATGAGTGCCAATGTAGACGTCAATAACCGCCCCGATTACGATCAAGTTATTCAAGACATTGCGGATTATGTGTTGAATTATCAAGTGACTAGTGAAGAAGCGCTGGAGACGGCGCGCAACTGCCTAATGGACACCCTAGGTTGTGGCTTACTTGCCTTACGTTTTCCTGAATGTACTAAGCATCTTGGCCCTATCGTGCAAGGAACTGTGGTACCAAATGGCGCTCGTGTCCCCGGCACCTCTTTGCAACTGGATCCTGTGAAGGCGGCGTGGGACATTGGCTGCATTATTCGCTGGCTAGACTATAACGACACTTGGTTGGCGGCAGAATGGGGGCATCCTTCGGACAATCTCGGTGGAATCTTAGCCGTGGCAGACTTTATCTCCCAACAAAAAGTTGCACAAGGAGAAGCCCCTCTGACCATGCGCCAAGTGCTCGAAGCCATGGTAATGGCCCATGAAATTCAAGGTGTTCTGGCATTGGAAAACGCCTTTAACCGAGTGGGTCTGTGTCACGTATTGTTGGTGCGCGTGGCATCCAGTGCTGTGGTGACCAAGATAATGGGCGGAGATCGTGAACAAATCATGGCTGCCATTTCTCAAGCTTGGGTAGACGGCTCGGCCCTGCGTACTTATCGTCATGCACCCAATGCTGGCTCGCGCAAATCTTGGGCCGCAGGCGATGCCACCTCTCGTGCCGTGCGTTTAGCCGACATGTCGATGCGCGGCGAAATGGGCATTCCGGGTGTATTAACCGCGCCACAGTGGGGGTTTTATGACGTGTCTTTCAGCAAAACCAATAAAGACCAAGCCATCAAACCAATCGAGCAGAGACAATTTTCCTTCCCACAAGGTTATGACGCCTATGTGATGGAAAACATTCTGTTTAAGATCTCGTTCCCCGCAGAATTTCACGCGCAAACCGCCGCAGAAGCGGCTGTCACCTTGCACCCACAAGTGAAAGACAAGCTCGCCGAGATAGAGAAAATCGTCATTCGCACCCATGAATCAGCCATTCGTATCATCTCCAAAGTCGGACCTTTGGCCAACGCTGCAGACCGTGACCACTGCTTGCAATACATGGCCGCCGTTCCGTTAGCTTTTGGTGAATTAATCGCAGAACACTATGAAGACGACTTTCATCAAGCTAATCCAATCATTGATGAGCTAAGAGACAAGATGGAAATCGTCGAAGATGTTCGTTTTAGTGCTGAATACTTAGAAGCCGATAAGCGCTCTATCGCCAATGCCATTCAAGTCTTTTTCAAAGACGGTTCAAGTACAGAGGAAGTGGTGGTGGAATACCCAATTGGCCATCGCCGCCGGCGAGCGGAAGGCATTCCTCTGCTGGAGCAAAAATTCCACAACAATTTGGCAACGCGATTCCCAAGTGCTCGTTGCAAACACATTTTTACTCTGTGCCAAGATCAAAAGGCGCTGGAAAACACTGCGGTGAATCGCTTTATGGATTTATTTGTCATTTAAACCGTTCACCA
Organism: Marinomonas sp. ABL3_031; assembly: GCF_056161265.1. NCBI lineage: Bacteria > Pseudomonadati > Pseudomonadota > Gammaproteobacteria > Oceanospirillales > Oceanospirillaceae > Marinomonas > Marinomonas sp. ABL3_031. Next base: position 398,414 of record NZ_JBSWYU010000001.1, on the reverse strand, counting down.
TTCACTATTATTCATGAGTCAAACAAAGGTGTTGTTTGACTCATGCCCCCTCTTCTCGCTTGATGGTTTTATATATTGGGTAATATCCCACTCATAATATGTATGCCAATAGACAAGCAACTCTCAGGTTTATCAAAATACACCCAATCTAAACAGTGCCAACGCTCCTCAAATCATCAGAAATGGCCATTTAATAAAAAATGCAAGACACTAAAAAGTTACACTTTATTACAAAAAAAATTCTTAAAACAATGTTTTAGTACAATATTTAAGCACCACTATCCTCAACATTGAGAAATACTGGCTTCAATCTATTGATTAACCAATATAAATTATCCTCAATATGTGGCTATTATGATCTTTAGATTAAGAAACATTAAGTAAGCATTTGTAAACCTTTAATAGATCTGTATATTTACCTTCCTACCCAGTTTCAATGCATTTTTTAAAATAAAACAATGAGGACGGAAAGGTCATGATCTCAATTTTTAAAAGGTCTTCGCTGCCTAAACAATTAGGAATAGGAACACTGCTAACCGTAATAATCAGTTTTATGGTTCTAGTGCTGATCATTGGTCAACTATTCAATTATGAGATCAATGACATAGTTTCGAAACACCAAAAGAAAGAAGTGGAACTGGTGGTGGATCGCATCAATAGTCGTTACAACACATTCGTTCGTATTGCGGGTTTTAATAACAATCTGATTAACATGAACCTGCAAAACATGCGTGTAAATCAAAATAGCAATACACAAGTGAACGGCGTATCTCTACCGAGTCTTCAGCTGGATGGAGAAACAATAAACGGCCACAGCCAAATCATTCAAGACTTAGCAATCGCAGCAGAAGCTGACATCAGCATAGTGATTGCCAAACAAGATAAATTTTACCGTGCCGCCAGCTCAAGCTTAAATTTACCTACCGAGATGAACTCAAATTCAAAAGCCAATCAGGGGCTACGTAATGCCAAACACTATGTGGGCAGAACAATCATCGATGGTAAAGAGTACTTTGCGTCTTACCAGCCTATGCATTATCAAAGTAATGCATTCATTGAACAATTGTATCCTTTTGAAGCCATCGTCAAACCTCTGCGTGATTCGTTAAACAAAACTGTTTTTGGTAAAACTGGCTACATGTATGTGGTTGAATCCAGTAAAGAAAAAGAAGGCTTATTGGTTATTCACCCAACTTCAGAAGGCAAAACACTTTACCAACTAAGCAGTGAGTTGACCGATACCTTCAAGAAACTGTTCCAATCCGATAAAGGCACCATTCACTACGCATTACAAGTCGCCGGGAAAGGTGATACCGCTCGTCCTGCCAAAGTTGTCTTCCAAGAAGCCACTAAATGGGGTTGGGTGGTTGCTCTGAAATCTTATGACGACGAGTACGCTGAGGAGATCAATCACGTCCTCTTTATCGTCGCTATTATTGCGTTAATTTGTGCACTTATGTTAACCCTTTTTCTGATACTCTTTATTCGTAAGGCATTGTCACCATTGAAAGAAATGTCAGCAGCCATGTCCGAATTAGGCAAAGGCAACTTGGCTTTCCGTTTCCAAAAAAAGGTGGACAAACAAAGTCGCAATGAAATCAACCTGCTGCAAAGTGATGCCGTGAAAATGCGTGACAATCTCATCAGCTTGGTCAGCAAAATTCAAACGTCAAGTGAAAACCTATTATCCTCTACAGCAGGCATTTCCTCAGCAAATAAAGAAATGGTGGAAAGTGCCGATTCAAGCCAAGAGGCAACCACTCAAGTTAGCTCCTCCATCACTCAAGTTTCTGCTTCGATTGAGGAAGTCGCGCAAAGCTCAAATCAGGTCTCCGAGCAATCGGCTAAAGTCTCTCACTTGGCGACACAAGGCCATCATGCGGTGAAACAAGTAGAAGAAACTGTGGGCATGTTGTCATCTGCCTTCTCACAAGCGTCTAACACCATTAAGGACGTTGAAAATAGCTCAAAAGATATTGGTGAAGTGGTTACAGTGATCAATAATATTGCCGAGCAAACCAACCTGTTAGCACTGAATGCCGCCATCGAGGCAGCTCGCGCTGGTGAGCAAGGCCGCGGCTTTGCGGTGGTGGCTGACGAAGTTCGTGTATTGGCACAACGCACACAAAGCTCAACAGAAGAAATTCGCAATGTGGTGGATAAACTGCAGAACAACAGTCAATCGGCCGTTCAAGATATGGAACAAGGCTCTGAGCAGGTACAAAACAGTATAAAACAAACGCAAGCAGCGGATCAGCTATTGGACGATATCCTAAAATCCATTCAAGAAGTGGAAGTGGGCATCAGCAACGTGGCCGCAGCGACAGAAGAACAGAGTGTGGCGTCAACGCAAATTCGTCAAAACGCCGAAGCACTGCAAAATGCAGCGCAACACACTCAGTTTAAGGCAGAAGAATCTCAAGAGCACAGTCAGTCAATTTCTGACTTGGCCAACGAACTACAGAAAGATCTGTCTATTTTTACCATCAAGTAAACTGGCCTTGGTTCTCTCCTGTTGTCACAGTATCATATTGTGGCAACAAGGAGACCGGAATGACGCACCCTGACAATCATCGCCACTGCCTACTTATTAGAGGTAACCGCCACGAAATATTGTCGCAATTTTTGCATGTCGCTCAACACTTGAACCGTCCCCTTATTTGCAGTCAAGACCCCAGCCTGTATCACCCCCTCAATCAAGGTCACTTTGAGACCTGCTCGTTCAAACAAGTTCGACAGCAGCTTGGCCAAACTCATCAAGCCGTTTTACTGGATCTCACTCAAGGGGTTTCAGCCAGTGCCTTGGCAATATTAGCGGGTACCGTTTGTGGTAGAGGTTTGTTTGCCCTAGCCTTACCAAAAGGAGATTGGCAAAGTCATGTGGACGAAGATTTACGTCGCTACTTACCTTGGCCTTATGAACCTCAGCAGGTACACAGTTATTTTAAAGAGTATTTACTCACTCGATTAGAAAACGCCCAAGCCCTTTTTACATCAAATTTATCACCACTCCCTGCGCTTGCTGCACCACCAAAGCAGATTTCGTTAACACCTGCCCAGCACACAGCTCAACAAATCTTGCTAAAACGAGAAGCAAAGCATTATGTGTTATGCGCACCGCGTGGACGTGGCAAATCCACGTTGTTGGGTGACAGTTTAGCGACCTTATGCCGAAGTCATTGCAAAGTGGCTTTAGTAGCGGTTAATCAGGATGCCATTGGTACCCTAAGAAACCAATTCCTTGCTCGCTGCCAACAAAATGGAAAAGAGATTGAGCTGCCTTTTTATGCCCCCGATGCTTTCTTAACTGATGCATCAGACTGGGATCTATTGGTGGTAGATGAAGCTGCCATGCTGCCAGTGCCGCAGCTCATCGAGTTAAGCAAACGCGCCAAAACCACTTTATTTAGCACCACAGACTATGGTTATGAAGGAGCTGGTAGAGGATTTAGTTTGCGTTTTTATCGTTATTTGCAACAACAAAACGTGTCTCAACCTCAGGTTATTCAACTTGAATTAGACGAGCCGATACGATGGGGGAAAAATGACCCACTCGAAACGTGGGTGAACGAAAGCTTCTTTTTCAGTCAGTCTTGGCCTGACGTTACTCAGCAAAAAATACGATCCAGTGCATTACACTATCAACACAATCAAGCAAAAGACTGGCTTAACACACCCAACCAATTGGCACAGGCATTTCAATTACTGGCCAAGGCTCATTATCAAACAGCAGCCGATAATCTTCGCTGGGTTTTAGACGATCCTTCTTTACACCTTCATAGTCTTTATGACTCAAACGAATTACGAGCGCTCGCCATTGTCAGCGAAGAAGGCCTGTTAGACGAGCAACTGAGTCAACAAATCATGGCAGGCAAGCGACGCCCACGGGGACATTTATTACCACAGTCATTATTAGCCCATGAAGCCATTGCTGAAGCGGGACAGTTTCAATATTGGCGCATCAGCCGAATTGCCACTCAGCCTTCTCTGCATAACCAAGGCATTGGCAGCCATTTACTGCAAAATATCGCTCAAAACGCGAAAGAGGCGTGTGACTTTCTCGCCACCAGCTTTGCCGTTACCTCGGATGTACTGTCTTTTTGGCTGAAAAACGGTTATCAGATTGTCCGACTGGGTACCGCCAAAGATCAGGCCAGCGGTTGCTATTCCATCATGATGTTAAAAACGGTTAGCGCTGATGCAAAAAGGGTTTTCCCCAGTTGGCGTAGGCGTTTTTTAGACAAATTTTGCCTAAGTCTTGTACTGCAATATCAGGATGTTTCTTGTGAGTTAATTTTACATGTCTTACATTCTCACCATGACTTAACTCACCTCCCTACGTCACTGCATTTAACCTCGACTGAAATGAGTGAACTGCAATTTTTCATTCACCATCACAAACCCTTAGACAGTTTGCGACCCGCTTTATACAAAGCCTGCTTACAGCTGGCCATTCAAGGCCATTTGCAAGCTAATCACGCTCTACATCAGGTGTTTCTCGCCACAGGGCTAGGACGCCCTACACAGGCACTGCAAGGGCAAGCGCGCCTCTCAGGAAAAAAAGACTTACTCAAGCGTCTCAAATTACTGCTGAAAGAGCATGAGAAACATCTTATAGAAATGGGTGGACAACCACCCATATAGACTTTCAAAGTGTGCCAAGTCTCCCCCATGAGCTTGATTAATTCATCACAACCATTTCATTAAAAAAAGTTAAAATTCAATAAAATCATATAGATAAAAGTATTTTTAAAGAATTGGCATACATTGTGTAAATGATTGACCCTAGCAATACCTGTTTTGTTCGTCCATGTAACAACTAACAGGCAACAATAATAAATAAGCTTTTTGGAGTCTTATAAAAATGAAAAAAATCAGTCTTGCTCTAACCTCTCTTGCATTGGCGTTTTCTGCAAATACCGCTTTAGCTAACTGTGATGCTGGTGAGCGTGTGGTAAAATTCAGCCACGTTACAGGTGGTACAACGCACCCTAAAGTAGTGGCGGCTAATAATTTTGCAGAGCGCGTTAACAAAGAGATGGATGGAAAGTTGTGTGTTGAGGTTTACCCAAACTCAACACTTTTTGGTGATTCAAAAGAACTGGAAGCACTGTTGCTAGGTGATGTTCAGTTACTGGCACCTTCTCTTTCTAAATTCGGTTCTTACACAGATAAATACGGTGTATTCGACCTACCTTTCATTTTCAAAGACATGGATCACGCCATTCGTTTCACGAAAACACCAGAAGGCAAAAAACTCTTGTTGGAAATGGATGAATACGCAGGTTTCGTCGGACTAGGTTACTGGATGTCTGGTATGAAGTACTTCTCTGCCAACAAACCACTCATTGAACCAAGCGATGCCAAGGGCTTGAAATTCCGCGTACAAACGTCAGACGTTGCAAAACAAATGATTGCAGCAATGGGCGCTTCTCCACAAGCTATGGCTTTCTCTGAAGTGTATGGCGCGTTACAAACAGGCGTGGTAGATGGTCAAGAAAACACTTGGTCTAACATCTACACGAAAAAGTTCTACGAAGTTCAAGACAGCATCACAGAAACTAACCACCAATTGTTGGCTTACTTGTTCATGACGTCTTCTGAATTCCTAGACAGCCTATCTGCTGAAGATCGCGCGCAATTCCTACAAATTGCTGACGACGTAACTCAAGAAGCTAACTTGTCTGTTAAAGCGAAAGAAGCGGCGAACCGTGCCAACATCCTTAAAGCTGGCGGTAAAATAAACACCTTAACTCCAGAACAACTAAATGTTTGGGTTGAGACGATGAAGCCGGTTTGGAAACAGTTCGAAAGCTACATAGGTACTGACCTAATCAACGCGGCGGCTGGCGCGTAAGCGAGTTCCACCCTGCAGTGAGCTGGCCCTTCGGGGCCAGTTCTTTGTGGTGTTAATGTGACCCCCGTCTCCTTCTGATGACCCTATAGTTTCACAATCTTGCCACACGCTGCTGTTTATTGTTTTGCTCCACAAGCACTAGGAGAACCTCATGGCATATTGGCCACATTTATATTTACTCTTCTTTATCCTGGTTATTTGGGGTTTAGAAAAGCGCTTTCCAAAGGTAATGGAAAGAGCAGAAGAAAACCTGCTCATTATTGTTATTTCATCCATCATGGTTGTGTCTTTCGGTCAGGTCATTGCTCGCTATGGCTTTAACACTGGCTGGGATGCCGCTCTGGAATTCAACACCATTGCTTTCTCTTGGTTGATCTTGCTGGGCATGAGTTACGGCATTAAAACCGGTCTTCATTTGGGCGTCGATATCGTACTCAACGCTGTTCCTCGCCCAATCGCCAAAGGTCTTTCTTTATTTGGTGCTGCGGCCGCCATGTTGTATGGCTTAATCCTATTGGATTCTACTTGGTTGGCCATGCTTGGCGTCGATGTACGCGGCGGCGCAATTGAGTACTGGTCAAAAATGTTCCGTATTGGTATTGGTTCTGAAGAGTTGCGTTACCCAGCCTTTATTCAAGAATGGTTCGGTGTACGTCCACGTATCCAACGTTGGATAGTATTGGTGATTCTGCCGATCAGTTTGGCGCTTTTGTCTTATCGTTCTTTGCAAGCCTTCATCAGTATTGCGCGTGGCAAACGCGACATGTTGATCAGCGGTCATGAAGCTCAAGACCTGGTCAAAGAAAATCAAAACGCCCTAAAAGACTAGCACGGGAGCTTTATTGTGGAATCTCTTATTCTCTTTTCCTTGGTACTGACCCTGCTGTTTATCGGCTTACCGGTGGGTATCTCGTTGGGCTTATCGTCCATCTTATTTATTACTTTCTTTTCCCACGACTCTTTATCGTCTGTGGCCATATCCTTGTTTGGGGCGGGGCAGCACTATACCTTGCTGGCCATCCCGTTTTTCATCATCGCCTCGTCCTACATGTCGACTGGTGGCGTGGCAAAGCGTTTGATTAACTTCGCGATTGCCAGTGTCGGTCACTTCCGTGGTGGCTTAGCCATGGCGTCCGTGTTGGCTTGTATGATGTTCGCGGCTTTGTCTGGCTCGTCTCCAGCCACAGTGGTTGCTATTGGTACCATTGCCATCGCGGGTATGCGTCAAGTGGGTTACTCCAAAGAGTTTGCCTCAGGCATTATTGCTAACGCGGGTACTTTGGGGATCTTGATTCCACCTTCTATCGTGATGGTGGTATACGCCGCATCGGTTGATGTATCCGTTGGTCGTATGTTCTTGGCTGGGGTTATCCCAGGCTTGATGGCCGGCGGCATGTTAATGCTGGCCATTTATGTGGTGGCACGCATCAAAAAGCTGCCCGCTGAAGAGTGGAAGGGATTTGGCAACCTCATTCGTGGCGGTAAAGACGCTGGTTGGGGCTTGTTCCTTGTAGTGATCATCATGGGCGGTATTTATGGCGGTGTATTTACACCAACTGAAGCCGCGGTGGTTGCAGCAGTGTACTCCATGTTCATCGCCCTGTTTGTTTATCGTGACATGGGCCCATTGAAAGGTAAAACCTGGACCAACGACAATGATGCAGCGCACGCTCGCGTGGGTTTCAATGGTATGGTTTATGGTGTGTCCTTCTTCCTTGTATGGGAAATCATGTCATTTTTCGCCCTCGCTGACAGTGAAACCATCACCGGCGGTGATCGTGCCCTATGGGGATTGATCATGTCAGTCTTGTTGGCCGTCTTCTATGTTTACAAACGCTCTGCCAAATTGGACGCCTCAATTGGTGCTTGCTTGGCGGCAGGTTTACCTATTTGGGGTCGTAACCTAAGTCTGATGTTACGCGGCTTCTTCCCATCTTTGTTTGGCGAGGAGTCACGCAAAGTCATGCTGGAAGGCACCAAAACCACCGTTATGTTGATGTTCATCATCGCCAATGCCTTGTTGTTCGCTCATACCCTATCGGCAGAGCGTATTCCACAAGCCATTACTGAGTGGATGTTGGGTGTTGGTTTCAACTGGTTCACCTTCTTGATCGCAGTCAACATCCTATTGTTGATCGGTGGTCAGTTCATGGAACCATCAGGTCTGTTGGTTATCGTTGCCCCTGTGGTGTTTCCTATCGCGATGGAACTGGGTGTTGACCCCATTCACTTGGGTATCATCATGGTGGTTAACATGGAAATCGGTATGATCACACCACCCATTGGCTTGAATCTATTCGTTACCTCAGGCATCACCGGCATGAGTTTGGCTCGCGTAGTAAAAGCCGCTATGCCATTCGTATTGGTACTAATGGTGTTCTTAGTATTGGTAACTTACATTCCTGCTCTATCAACGGCCTTACCTTACAGCATCATGGGGCCAGAGATCGTTCAGTAATGACTTTATAAGAAACTATGAGAGACCTTCTAGAGAGTCTCTCAGACGCAAAAAAGAGCCGCTATCTGAAAAGGTGCGGCTCTTTTTTTGGATTCTGAATGATGCGTCGGCTTAGCGAGCCAACCAACCGCCATCGACAGCGATGGTGTAACCATTCACGTAGCGCGATGCATCAGAAGCCAGGAAGACAACCGGTCCCGCCATGTCTTCTGGTAAGCCCCAACGCCCCACTGGAATACGTCCTAAGATTTCACTTGAACGCTCTTCGTCAGCACGCAAGGCTTGTGTGTTGTTGGTAGACATATAACCTGGTGCGATGGCATTCACATTAATACCATGCTGCGCCCATTCATTGGCCAGCAAGCGAGTAACCCCCATTACGCCGCTTTTCGATGCGGTGTAAGAAGGTACTCGAATGCCCCCTTGGAAAGACAGCATGGAAGCAATATTGATAATGTTGCCAGGCGTACCCTGTTTGATCACCTGACGAGCGAAGCCTTGTGACATGAAGAATACGGATTTAATGTTGACGTCCATGACGTCATCCCAGTCTTTCTCACTGAAATCAATGGCATCATTGCGACGGATGATACCTGCATTATTTACCAGAATATCTACTCGACCAAATGCCAAAATTGCCTCTTTTACGACTAAATCAACCGAGTCCACTTTGCTCATGTCCGCAATCACACTGTGAAACTTGCGACCCGTTGCTGCCATAAGTTCAATGGTTTCCGATGGATCATCGCGATTAACGCCAACAATATCTGCACCCGCTTTCGCTAGCGCCAAAGCCATACCTTGTCCTAAGCCCGTATTACACCCAGTAACGATGGCAACCTTGTTGCTTAGATCAAACATTTCTTTCATAAAATCACCTAATCAATTTTTCACTGCAAAAATCCGCCAATCAATGACATAGCAGTTCGCTTGTCCATTCAGAATAACACAAGAAAATATATTTTTAAATTTAATGAAACAGCTTTTCATTAAATTAATTAGCCAAACAAATCCACTGCCGCAAAAGGTAACCTTGGGCACAAAGAAGTAAGCTGTAAGTGCTGTTTAAAGCGCAAACAAACATCCCTGTTTGTTTGCTAAATGACCGCGCGCCTCGGTCGAATCGCACGGACGATTGTCTAGCGCATAGCACGACGCAAAATACGATTACCTTGCTTCATGAAGTCATCAGCCGCTTCCTCTACGGTAATTTGTCCTTGGTCCATTTTTTCGATTAACTCTTGGAACAAGCTGACAAACTGTGGGTTTTCAAAGTAAGCAGAGGTTTGTAGCTGTTTCGGCAAATCATTAATTTGCGCCAGACCCGCCACAGATAAATCTGACTCTTTAATGGTGCCGTCTAGCATCAAAGCACGACGCGACGCCAAACTTAATGGCACACCACGTGCTAAGCCCATGGCTTTGTAACCTGCTGGATCATTCAGAATGAAGTTCAACAATTTCGCCGCTTCTTCAGGCTTATCGGAGTTTTTACCGATCGAAAACATCTGCGCTGGCTTGTAGAATAGACCCGCATCACTGGAGCCTTTCATCACTGGATAGAAACCCAATTCCAACGACATTGGCGGTTTAAGGTTATCGTTGTACTTGTTAATCGCCGAGTTCCACATATAGACACCTGCCCATTCACCATTGATCCAAGGCTTGTGCTCGTAAAGGTTGGCCGCACCAAAGCCAGCGATGTATTTACTGCTTGGCGCCACATGGTTTTTCACCATGTCTTCGTAAAGTTTGAAGAACTCCAGCATTTGCTCATCGGAATACGCAATGCGCTTGTTGTCTTCATCTACCATTGGAATGCCATATTTTTGCACCATGTAGGAACGGTTCATGGCAATCACATCACGGCCTTCCAACACCAATGGGAAATACTCATCACCCAGTTTTTCTTTGAATACTGGGCCGGCTTTCATGAAATCATCCCAAGTCACTGGGTAAGGCAAACCCACTCTGTCCCAAGTATCCTTATTGAAGTAGAAAATACGCGCTGCCATGGAGATGGGTATACCGTTTAACTTGCCGTTATTGGTACCCGCCGCCAATGCCGCTTCATCAAACTGACTAAGATCCAGAATGTCACTGTAGTCGCGCAAGTTTTTAAAGCCATCACCGCGAGCGGAAAAAATAGGCATCCAGTTCCAGTTGGTTTGCATCAAATCAGGCTCAGTGTTACCAGCAATTTGTGTGGTCAAACGCTCTAAGTGACCGCCCCAACCTGTGTATTCTGTTTTGACTCTGATGTTTGGATTCACTTTTTCAAACTCATCCACGGCAGCATTGGTCGCTGCGTGACGAGAGTTCCCACCCCACCAAGACATACGCAATTCATCTGCGCTGGCATTCACACTGACCATAGAGCCTGCGCTTGCCAATCCGACCAACATAGCTATTGTTTTTATTTTCATGCTTGCTTTCCTCGTTTTATAACATCATGTTAAAACTTCTTAGCGCCGCTTGAGACAAGTACAAGCAGCGCATAAAAAGCCGTTAAAGAGAGATATTTTCTTCGCTTTGCTTATCAAAGATATGGGCATTGTTCATTTCAAAATGGAACAACTGCTCCTTACCTTTTGAATTCCATAATTGTGTTTCTACGATTTCTGAAGGAATGCGCGCACACATTTCCTTCTTCTCACCGTCGACGGAAAAATGCACATAAAATTCTGCGCCCATGTTTTCCATACGAATTACTGTGCCTTTCACCACTGCACCTTGCGGTGCGTTGTCATCAGCCAATTTGATAAACTCTGGACGAATACCAAAAACCACATCCGAGGTGAATTTATCCGCCAATTTCTGCGCTTTTTCTGCCGGTAATGTCAGACCTTGTTGAGCCAAAGCAATGTGATATTCCCCTTGCTCATTACGCGATAAGTCCGCTTCCACCATGTTCATTTCTGGCGCGCCAATGAAGCCGGCCACAAACAAGTTTTGTGGGAATTTATAAAGGTTGGCAGGGGTATCGACTTGCATGATATGACCGTCTTTCATGACACAAATACGATCCCCCATGGTCATGGCTTCCGTTTGATCGTGGGTAACGTAAACACTGGTCGCCGAACGATTGGTTTTCTTTAAGGTTTTGTGTAGATCCGAAATGCGCACTCGCATAGATGCACGTAATTTCGCGTCCAAGTTAGACAAGGGCTCATCGAACAAGAACACCTGAGGACGTTTGACAATGGCACGACCCACCGCCACACGCTGTGCCTGGCCACCCGACAATTGGCGTGGTAGGCGATCCAATAAAGGCGTTAATTCTAGTAATTCAGCAGCTTCGTTGACCTGCTTCTCAATGTCTTCCTTGCCGACCTTAGCCAGTTTTAAACCAAAGCCTAGGTTTTCACGCACACTCATGTGTGGATACAAGGCGTAGTTTTGAAACACCATGGCAATACCTCGATCCTTTGGCGGTAAGTTATTGACGATACGATCGCCAATCTTGATGGTGCCACCGGAAATGGATTCCAAACCCGCCAGCATACGTAAGGTAGTGGATTTAGCACAACCCGAAGGCCCGATCACTACCAAGAACTCACCGTCTTCAATTTCTAAATTGATTCCATGAACCGCTTTAAAACCGTTCGAGTACACTTTCGTTAAATTTTCTAATACAACTTTAGACATAATAACTACCTAACCTTTAACACCACCGGACGTAATCCCTTCCACAAAATAGTTTTGCGCAATCAGGAAGACGACAATTGACGGAACGATGGCAATCGATGCCATGGCAAGAATTTCATTCCATTGGGTCCCTTCGGTGACATCAATGGACAATTTCAACGCGAGTGCGATGGGGTATTTTTCAACACTTGAGATGTAGATCAGTGGTCCTAAAAAGTCGTTTACTGACCACATGAACTGGAATAAGGCCACAGAAATAATGGCTGGTTTTAGCATGGGCACCACTATGTACCAAAGCAATTGATAAGAGTTGCAACCGTCGATCATAGCCGCTTCTTCCATGTCGGTTGGCAAACCGCGTAAGAATTGAATCAGCATGAAGACAAAGAAGCCCTGTGTGGCAAACGCCATGGGTAAATATAAGGGCATATAACTGTCCAACATACCCATTTCACGGAACATCAAATATTGTGGAATCAACAATACTGAAGTGGGTAACAAGATGGTCGCAATCAGGGTAATGAACCAGAATTTCTTAAAGGGAATATCAAAACGGGCAAAACCGTAGGCCACAATGACAGAAGAAATCACCGTCAAAATGACTTTCGGCACCACATAATAGAAGGTGTTCAGGAAGAATCGCCCAAAGGTGTATTCCGTTCCCGTGTTCCAACCATTAATAAAACCGTCCAAAGAGAATTCATTTGGCCACAAGTTCAACGAACTGAAGATTTCATGGTTAGGTTTGAATGACGCAGAAAACATCCAAAACAAGGGATACAACATCACCAAACCGCAAAACAAGAGAATGAAGTAACGAATGCCGGCACCAATTTTTTGCTTACGCATTTGCACTCGCAAATGACGATCATTATCGACCGCAGCGGCGGTGGATTTGTCTATGAATAATTTAGCCATGTTTATTTACCCCCCTTATCACCAGAATAGAACACCCAGTATTTAGAAGACTTAAAGGAAATAGCGGTAAAAATGGCCACTGCCACGAATAATACCCATGCCAAGGCACTGCCATAGCCTAAGTCAAAATACTTAAAGGCGGTTTCATAAATGTATAAAGAGAACAGATAGGTCGACTTCGCAGGACCACCGCCGGTAATAACATAAGGCGCAGTAAACTCTTGGAAAGCTTGAGTGGTTTGCATGATGAAGTTAAAGAAAATCACCGGCGTAATCAGTGGCACTGTGATCTTAGTAAACATTTGCCACTTAGAAGCGCCATCAATCATAGCGGCTTCGTATTGCGACTGAGGTACACTTTGCAGAGCAGCAAGGAAGATCACCATAGCTGAACCAAATTGCCAAACCCGCAATAGCGTCACTGAGAACATGGCAAACACAGGTTCACCTAACCAAGAAATCGGCTCCACACCAAATACTCCTAAGAAGCTGTTAAGCAAACCGTCAAGGGAGAAGATAGCGCGCCACAATACCGCAATGGCCACACTGCTTCCCAAGATAGAAGGAATGTAATAAGCGGTACGGAAAAATTTAATGCCACGTAACTTAAAGTTCAGTACGAAGGCAATAAACAAAGCGAAGGCCAATTTGAGGGGAATCGTCAGGAAAACATAAGCGAAGGTCACACCCATCGACTTATAGAAAGTATCGTCGTCCAGCATATAGCTGTAATTGTCCAACCCAATATATTGCGGCGGATTAATCAGATCATAGTCGGTAAAACTAATGATCAATGACGACAAAAATGGAAAAGCGGTAAAAACCAGCAATCCAATTATGTAGGGGCTGATATAGGCCAAGCCTAACCGTCGATTTTCATACATATTAATCAACTCTATTTTGTTGTTATTAACGTTGCATTTTCGATATTAGTGTAGGAGTTTCATTTTTTCAATGACTTTAATCATTTTTTTGAAATGCTTTTTCAAAAAAATGATTATATCTTTTCAATTTATGCTCTCTACAGTCCACTAAAGCCAATCGCCGCCTTCCTTACTGATAACTGTAGAACAAAAATAGTAAGACAAAAAAAACGAGGCCGAAGCCTCGCCAATGTGACACCTATCCAAATGTCACTAATATACTAGGGAAGGTGCGAATAAGTCTTCTGAACATCAGTCTTATCAGAGAAATGGCCTATCAAGGCAAGAGTGAGCAGGAATGTTAATACCTTTCAATCACTCTTAACACAGAGAGGCCGTTTCTCTGAAAGACCCGAAGGGCGTGAGCTAAGCTCTCTTTATTCTTTGTTAAGCTTCTTGCCAATATGTTCATATTGGACGGCGAAACTTGCCTCGAATAAAAGAGAGTTATCCATACGCTGACGTCAGTGGACTTGTTCGTACCTTCCCTACCAATCAAGCTAACTTAAGTTTACTGTCTATCAGTTGTGGGATTGTCAGAGGATTATCATCCTGCACGCTGTTTGGTAACAAGCTCGCAGGAAAATCCTGATAGCACACAGGGCGCAAGAAGCGCTCAATGGCCGCACTGCCTACGGAAGTGGAGCAACTGTCTGATGTCGCAGGGAATGGCCCACCATGTACCATGGCCTGACACACTTCAACGCCGGTCGGATAACCATTACACAACAAACGCCCGGCTTTGCGTTCAAACACTGGCAAGAGTGCTCTTACCGCATCCTCGTCAGCTTTGGTCATTTGAATGGTAATGGTCAGCTGACCTTCAAAGTGCTCAGCCAATTGGCGATATTCCTCAAGGCTCTGACACTTAATGACTAAGGAAGTCGAACCAAAGACCTCACCTTCTAAGCGCTTATCCGCTAAAAAAGTCTTGGCGTGTGTCACAAACACATGCGCCTTACACTGGTTTGGTAAATCCGAGTTAGACGATTGCGCCAACAAGCTGACGCCGTCATGCTCAATCAAGCTGTTCACGCCATCACAATAGGCTTGATGAATTCCAGCTGTGAGCATGGTTTGCGTGCCCAACGCTTGAATGTCCATGGCCACCTGCTGCAAGAAGTCTTCACAATCCGCTCCATCCATGACCACCACCAAACCTGGGTTGGTACAGAATTGCCCGGCTCCCATTGCCAAGGAAGCAACAAAGCCAGATGCCACGGATTTCGCTTCGGTAGCCAATTTATTCGGCATCATGAAAACAGGGTTAATACTGCTCATTTCAGCGTAAACCGGAATCGGTTCGGGACGATTCGCTGCAATATTCATCAAGGCCACACCTCCCGATCGGGAGCCGGTAAAGCCCACCGCTTTAATTTGCGGATGCGCCACCAAAGCCCCCCCCACATCGGAGCCTGCGCCAAACAACAAAGAGAAAACACCTTCTGGCATCTGACATTTTTTCACCGCTTGTTGGATGGCACGACCAACCAATTCAGACGTCCCTGGATGAGCCGAATGCGCCTTTACCACCACAGGACAACCAGCAGCCAATGCAGACGCCGTGTCTCCACCCGCCACCGAAAAGGCCAATGGAAAGTTACTGGCACCGAATACCGCCACCGGGCCCAATGGAATTTTTTGAAAACGCAAATCCGCTCGCGGCAGTGGCGCTCTATCAGGCAGCGCAGGATCAATGCGCGCATCGAGAAACTTACCCATGCGAACGACCGAAGCAAACAGGCGCAATTGCCCCATGGTTCGGCCACGCTCACCTTCAATGCGAGCTTTCGGCAAACCAGTTTCCGCCATAGCGCGCTCTACTAAAGTATCGCCTAGGGCTAGGATTTCATCCGCAATGGTTTCCAGAAACAGAGCTCGGTGTTCGTTAGTCATTCCTCGATAGTCATCAAACGCTTGCCAAGCCAATGCCACGGCTTGATCAACATGCTGTTGATCACCACCTAGAAACTCCGGCTGCAGATATTCGTTGGTTGCTGGATTTCGTGCCTGAATGGCTTTTTTATGCCCTTGTACTGAGCGTTGTCCGATCAGCATATGTCCTGTAATTTGCATTGTCTTCTCCACAAATTCAGTCATTAACAAAACCCCAGACCGAAAGGTCTGGGACTGTGGTTATTTATTCGCTTCAATGAGAGCGTGCAGACGCGCTTCTTGTGCTTGAGTCGGCATGGTCAGTGGCGCACGCACCTCGCCCGCTGGACGACCAATTAACTTAGCGCCAGATTTGATCAAGCTCACCGCGTAGCCCTTTTTCTCATCACGCAAACGACAGAAAGGAATAAAGAAATCCTTCACTATGGTTTGTACTGTGGTTTTGTCGCCCGCTCGCAACGCTTTATAAAAACGATTGGCCATCTCTGGCATGAAGTTAAATACCGCAGAAGAGTAGGTATTTACACCAATGGCTAAGTAGGCTTCAGCAAAAATCTCCGCCGTGGGTACGCCACCAATATAAACCAAACGATCACCCACTGTTTTGATGGTATCGTTTAACGCCGCGACATTTCCCACACCGTCTTTTAGAGCAATTAAGTTAGAATTCTGCGCTGCTAATTGCTTCACGCTTTCTGCTGACAAGATACCGTTGGCACGATTGTAATATATGAATTGAATGGCGCTGCTCTGCATGATTTGTGTCGCATACTCCACCACACCCTCTTCTGGGCATTCGGTTAAAAAAGGCGGCATCAACAAAATACCATCACAGCCCACTTCTTCTGCCGCTTTCACAAAGGCTTTGGCCTCAACCACACTGCGTCCGGCACTGGCGATAACAGGCACTCGACCCGCAACGGTATCCACCGCAACGCGACAAATCTCTTGGTACTCTTCTAAGCCCAGAGAGAAAAATTCCCCCGTACCACCGGCAACAAACACAGACGATACGCCGTGCTCGATAAACCATTCAATACGCTGTTTATAAGTATCCGCTTGGAACTGTCCTTGCGCATCAAAATCCGTGATTGGGAATGACAGTAAACCGTCGCTTAAAGATAAACGAATTTGCTCAATTGAAAGCGCCATAAAAGAATCCTCTTATTTTTCAAATACCCAAATTTTGGGCAAACGAAACTCCTGCCCACATTACTGAGCAAAAATGTCATTGTTAGGAGTTAAAAATTAAAAAGTACGTTAGCTAAAATTAGTTTTAATCATGATCTTCAAAGTGGCCTGCAGTGGCAAAGAACCCTCCCTGAAATAACAATGCGGGGTGGTCAAGATCCATTAACGGATCTTGTGCCAACACCTCTGTCTCAAATTGTGCCGACGAATCTTTCGGCTGCCATCCCAAGAAGTTGGACTTACGATTATCCCACCAAGACCAAGGGTTATTTGATGCGCCATAAACCACAGTGCAAGCTAAGCGATTGACACTGAACACGCACTTTACTAAATCCGCCATGTCTTCTTCGCTTAGCCAGGTCGACAACATACGACGATCAAGCGGCTTAGGCAGACAACTGCCGATGCGCACCAGAGCCGATTCGATACCAAATTTCTCAAAGTAATAGCGTGCTAATAACTCACCAAAGCCTTTTGATACACCGTATAAGCTATCTGGTCGCATTGGACTGTCCGCATCCAGACGTGTCTCACGGGAATGAAAGCCCACCACATGATTGGAACTGGCAAAGAAAATACGCGACACCTGATGTTGGCGAGCCGCTTCATAAATATGATAAGTGCCTTTCAAATTGCCATTGAGAATGCTTTCAAAAGTGCCTTCAATGGATTGTCCGCCAAGATGAATAATGCCATCACAGCCTTTTACTAAGGCTTTTACCGCATCAAAATCCGCTAGATCACAGGCTTGAAAAGACTCACCCGGCATTAGGTCGGTGATCTCAATCAAATCGGACAGTAGCAATTCTTCCGCCCAACCTGCTAAGGTTCGGCGCATGGCCTTACCCAAAGTACCGGCAGCGCCTGTCAGCAATACTCGTTTCATATCTTTCCCCTTAATCACTGATCCAATTTGGTAATGCCATAGAAATAGCAGGCACAAATGTCACTAAAATTAACGCGGCTAATATCGCCAGATAAAATGGCCAAATGCTTTTCACGGCGCGCTGAATCGGCACGTCACCAATGGCACAACCAACAAACAGACAACCGCCCACTGGTGGTGTACACAAACCCAAGCCCAAATTCATCATCAACATAATGCCAAACTGAATTGGGTCCATGCCCAAACTCACCGCCACAGGCAAAAAGATGGGGGTACAAATCAGGATCAATGCCGCCATGTCCATGATCATGCCTAACAGCAAGAGGATCAGGTTCATCATCAAAAAGATGATAATTGGATTATCTGAAATAGAAGTTAAACCTGTGGCCAATACTTTCGGCACCTCATACAAAGCCAACATGTAACCAAAGGCAGACGCACAACCCACTAAGATCATCACCAGACCCGTCGTACGAACAGAGCGAATGACGGCAACCCAGAAGTCACGCAAGCTTAAAGAGCGGTACACCAAGGCGGTGATCAGCACAGCGTAAATTGCTCCAATGGCTCCGGATTCGGTGACAGTGAAGACACCAGATAACGCACCACCCACAACGATAATGGCAGTAATCAAACCGGGAAATGACGCTAAGAAAGCGACAAAAATCACCTTCAAACCGGCAAAAGGTTCTGTTGGATAGTGATTGCGAATTGCCATCCATCGGGCCACCAAGCCCAACAACACACACATTAAGATGCCTGGCACAATACCGGCCATGAAAAGGCTGGCAACAGACATACCACCGCCGGCGGCCACCACATAAAGAATCATATTGTGGCTTGGTGGAATCATGATGCCAGCAATGGACGAGGTGACGGTGACATTGACTGCATAGGCATCGTCATAACCCTTTTCTTTCATCACCGGAATCAACAAAGAGCCAAGCGCCGACACATCGGCTACCGCGGAACCCGAAATACCACCAAACAACATGCTGGAAAAGACGTTAACTTGGCCTAGTCCGCCACGCACCCAGCCCACAGCCGAAGAAGCTAAGCGAATCAAACGCGCGGCAATGCCTCCATGCAACATCAACTCACCCGCAAAAATAAAGAAAGGAATGGCCAGCAATGAAAAGGTTGAGGTTCCGGCGACAATACGCTGAAAACCAATCATTAACGGCAAGCCTTCGTAAAAAAACGCTGAAATCGCAGCCATACCCAGAGCAAACGCCACAGGTACTCCGACAAAGGTCAGCAGAGCAAATAAGCCCAGTAAAATCGCTAAGCCCATATTATTTGTCTCCCGCTACATCAGAAGAATGAGAATCTGCTGACACAGATTGTTTTGAAAATAAATATAACGTGCCATAAAGCGCGCGATACCCTGCAAACAAGCACATCAAGACACCACTGGCAACCACTGGAAAATAGCGGATACCTTCCGGAACCCGCCATTCCAAGACAGTCAATAATGGAATGCTTCTAAACCAGCCAAAGTCCACCAGTTCTTTGCCGTACAACGCCATAGCATAGCCAAAGGCGACAATGCACAGATCAATCAAGATATTAACAATCTGGCCCACACGTTCGGGCACCAGCATGGACAATATGTCGACACTTAAATGCGTGCGTTCATGAATGCCGACCGCTGCGGCCAAGAAGGTAATATTAGTGACCAACAACATGGCCATTTGCTCGACCCAAGTTGGGGTGTCATTCAACACATAACGACCAAATACCAACCAGCCGAATGAAGCAACCAACAAAACTAAAAACACACCGGACAAAGCGGTCACCAAATAGGCAATCGCATCCAAAATAGATTTGATCTTGGGTTGTGTAGAAGAAGAGAAAGCCATAATCACACTCTTTCTAGCAATGTCATCAAAAGGCTAATCTGCCAACAGCAGATTAGCCTGAGCCGTTATTTCTTACTGAGTATCTTGAATTTGCTCGATAAATGACTTCAAAGAGGGATTGTCTTTCACCGCTTTCGCGTAGACAGGTTTCATCGCATCACTGAAGGCTTTTTTATCTTTGATTTCATTAAACTTAACACCAGACGCGAGCACTTTCTTACGGCTTTCCTCATCCCGTTGTGCCCACAAATTGCGTTGCAAAGCAGAACTATCGCGAGCCGCTTTTTTCACTGCCGCTTGATCTTTCGCTGACAGTTCATTCCAGGCTTTTACGCTTACACAAACACATTCAGGAATGATCAAGTGCTGGGTTAACGAGTAGAAAGGCGCCACTTCATAATGGTTACTAGAATCGTAAGACGGCCAGTTGTTTTCAGCACCGTCAACCACACCGGTCTTCAAAGATTGATACACTTCAGAATACGCCATTGGTGTTGCATTACCACCTAGGGCTTCTACCATGCCAACGTATAATTCATTATTCATGACACGGAACTTCTCACCTTTCACATCCGCAGGGGTCTGAATCGGTTTGGAAGTGTTATAGAAAGAACGTGCGCCACCGTCATACCAAGCCAGGGACATAATGCCTTGTTTCGCCATGGCATCACTGAGTTGGTCACCAACCGGCCCATCCATGACACGATGCATATGATTAAGGTCTTTAAAAATAAAAGGAAGGGAAACCACATTAACTTCAGGTACCGCATCACCCATTGGCCCTAGGCTAAAACCAGCAAATTGAATCGCACCCACTTGCAACATCTGAATTGCATCAGACTGACTGCCAAGCACTGAGCCATTATAAACTCGACCACTAACACGACCGTCTGTAGCCTTATCCGCTTCTTTAATGAAAGACTCTAACGCATCCGTCACCGGGTAGCCAGTATTATGGATGTTCCAACCTTTCCATTCCGCATTGGCAGCGGAAGAAAATAGCACTGCAGAAGTCGCCGTCATCAGGGCCAAAGCTTTACCAATTTTTCTTGCGGGAAAGTTTATTATCATTGTTGTGTCTCCAGTTATTCTTGTAATTTTTTCTGCCTGCTTGGATAACCACTTTATGACGAAAACCTAAAGATAGCCATCCAACCTTTTTTATTTGTAGCATAGGATATTAGGAATAGACAATAATCATAGTATGAATTTCACAAAATTAATTTCACTTAATCACTTAACAGCTAGATTAAGCGCTATTCATATTATGTGATAACATGTTCAAGTGATTAAAAAGCAACATCTTTTTGTTTTAGAAAGGCCATCAGACCATGCCAACAAGCAAAACCATAAAAGCCAGTTTGCCCCAACAAACGGCAGAAAAAATTCGTCAGCGCATTACCACCATGGGCATGAAACCCGGTGACAAACTGCCGACGGAACCTAAGTTGATGAGCGAGTTGTCTGTCAGTCGTACCGTTCTGCGTGAAGCCATCGCCAGTTTGAAAGCAGAAGGTCTGGTGAAGGCCAAACAAGGGGCTGGGGTGTTTGTCTCAGAACCAGAGCAAAAACTCAGTTCACTACTGCGCAACAGCACGCAAACTCTGACCGACACAATAGAGTCGTTGGAGCTCAGAACGGCCGTAGAGATTGAGGCCGTGGCCCTTGCCGTCGCGCGTTGCTCATTGGCACAAGAAGCAGAAATCTACCGCTGTTTCGATGCCTATGAGCGTAAAGTACAGAAAGGCGAAAGCGCCGAACAAGAAGATTTTGAGTTTCATTTGGCCATTGCCAAAGCCACCAACAACCAACATTTTGTGGACTTCTTAGAAGTGCTTGGCCGTCGCACTATTCCACGCGCGCGACTGCGTGAAGAAGCAGGCCTGCCTCGTGATCCTGAAATCGACAAATCCCTTAATCGCGAACACAAAGCCATTTTAGATGCTATTGAGGCTCGCGATGCAGAAGCCGCCAAAGAAGCAGTTCGAGTCCACCTAAACAATGGCTGCGAACGCTACCGCAAACTGATGCGCGACATACAACGCGCAAAATCATAGTATGAATTTATAGATTTTCTAAAATGACTTGTGTTATGTTTGCCACATCTAATAAGAATAAACCGATACACAAGGTCATTTTCCATGAAAATCACAGAGATCATTACTCACCATTTGAGCCACCAGCTGGAACAGCCATTTAAGTCTGCCTCCATGCTGTTTACCTCGAGAGATCACCTACTAGTCGAAATCCACACAGACAAGGGATTCGTCGGATGGGGAGAATGTTTGGGTAACTGCATCGTCAATGACGCTTTTATTCAGGTCATGACACCTCATCTGATCGGTGAAAACGCCCTACACATCGAACCTATCTGGCTCAAGCTGTACAACCTGTTACGTGATCAAGGCCAACGCGGTGCCACTATTAACGCCATTAGCGGCATTGATATTGCCCTATGGGATTTAGCGGGCAAATACCACCAATGCCCTACTCATGAACTGTTAGGCGGTGCTTATCGAGAGCAAATCCCAGTCTACGCCACTGGTGGCTTTCGATTGGTTGGGCAAGATCGTATCACCAGCTTGCTGGATGAAGTGTCTGGTTATAAGCAAGCGGGCTTCACGGCCGTAAAAATCAAAATTGGTTTTGGTATTGAGCTGGACATCGCCTCGATCAAAGCGGTACGCGAGTGTTTAGGAGACGATATTGAACTTATGATAGACGCCAATCATGGTTATGATCACATTGATGCCGCACGTGTTGCCAATGCGGTCAGTGATTGCAACTTGTTATGGTTTGAAGAGCCAGTTGTCCCTGAAGCTTTAAGCAGCTATCACAAACTCAGAAGCAGCCAAGCGATTCCCCTTGCTGGCGGTGAAACTTGGCACACACGCTGGGGCATCAACGAAGCGTTAAAGCAAAATACCGTTGATATTTTGCAACCTGACGTATGTGGTGTGGGGGGCTTAAGCGAAGCCAAAAAAGTGCTCACCTTGTGTGATATTTATGGCGTACGCTGCGTACCTCATGTTTGGGGCACTAGCGTGGCATTGGCAGCAGGACTGCATTTCCATGCCATCATCCCACCTAGTCCGCCCTCTTATGGCTGTACACCGGATTCGCCACGCTTTGAGTACGATCAAACTCATAACCCTTTCCGTTCTAGTATTGTTACTCAACCTTTTGAGCTTAACGATGGCTATTTAACCGTGCCACAAGGCCATGGCTTAGGAATTGACATCCGTCCTGAAGAACTGGCGAAGTATTGTCCAACAGCATAGGAAAACATCATGGCAAGACGACTAAACGGACACGCTCCCAACATGGCGTTGCCCAAAGGGAGCATTGATACCCATATACATGTTTATGATGCTCAGCATCCAAACCGACCAGGTGGCCCTGAGATTCCAGCCGACGCAGCAAACCTTGAGGATTACCAGCAAGTGATGAGGTGGTTAGGCATTGAGAAGGTGGTTATTACCCAGCCCAATGCTTATCAGACAGATAATCAAGTGCTACTCAACGCGATACAAAAAATGGGCAATAAAGCCCGCGGCATTGTGGTTGTCACTCCGGAAACGACCGAAGCCGAGCTGGAAAAGTGGCATCAAATGGGCGCCCGTGGTGCCCGCATTATGCAATTGACTCAAGGCGCAGTCAGACTAAAAGACTTGTTGTCTGTTAACGATAAAATTGCCTCGCTTGGGTGGAGTTGCATCGTGCAGTTCAATGGTCGAGAAATCTTAGAGCACGCAAGCTTGCTGGATAAGATCAAAGGCAATTTTAGTCTCGATCATCATGGCAAGTTTTTGCCCCCAGTTAAAACTACGAGTGCCGAATTCAAACAGGTACTCAAGCTTTTGGATAAGGGCAATTGCTATTATAAAATTGCCGCCTGTTATGAAAGCTCAGCCAGTGGTGGACCAGACTATGAAGACCTTGCTGAGATGACCAAAGCGGCAATCAAACACGCCCCTGAGCGCATCATTTGGGGCAGTAACTGGCCACACGTTTCAAGCACACCGGAACAGGCACCAAACGATGCAAATTTATTGGATTTGGTACAGAGCTGGATACCAGATAAAAACACTCGAAAAGCGATATTTGTCGATAACCCAGACCGCTTATATTGGCAGGATTAACACCCTTTATCCGTGTTCGACGGCTTGAATTTTATAGCCGTCACGACCAGCCCTTTTTACTTCATACAAGGCTTTATCTGCGGTCTGAAATGCCTGCTCAAACACTTGCTCACCCTGTCCTTGAAACATAGCTATGCCGATACTGGCGGTAAAGTTAAGTGCGCCTTGCTCAGTTGCTATACTGATAGTACGCACTCGTTCCAAAATACGCTGAGCAATACTCGCCACTTCTGCTTCTGTCACATTGCACAATAACACAGAAAATTCATCTCCCCCCAAACGCGCGACCACATTTGGAGAATGAAAGACACTACGCAGCGCTTCCGCAAAGCACACCAGCGCTTGGTCACCACAAAGATGGCCATACTCATCATTAATTTGCTTGAAACCATCTAAATCCAGAACAAAGAACGCAGACAAACCTGGTTTTTTTAAACTGGCTTTTGATGACAAAGCAACCAGACCTTCTTTATAAAAATACCCACGATTATAAACAGATGTGAGACTGTCTATCGAAGCATGGTGTCTCATTTTTTGTTCCATTACATCCACATGCAAAAACAAGCCGACCAAATACCAAGATAAAATTGGCGTCGTTACACTCGCTATTATCAGGATCATTATGACATCACGCTGAACATCGAGAGTAAAACCCAATAGCGTCGCAAAAGTAATGTCTAATAGTATGGCAATCAAAATGGCAGAGAGAGTTAACACCAGCACCAAGCCTGTTCGTCCTAACGAACGTAACAAATGTCGAATAATGGGTGTCACTGTGCCTCCCAGCTGATAGATAAAAACAGAAAAATCACAAACTGATTTTGTGACTTCTACCTAAATAAGCGCAATTCCACTTTGGCAAGAAAGACCGAGTTATAGTATCCATTTAGCCTGTTCTTACAACGCGACATCGAACGTGGCGATGAGAAGCCTGAGTAATGAATAGAATTGACAGGCTCGCTAATTTACAAAACAATGTTATATAAGTAAACAATCTAAGCGCAATTTCAATCTTATTTACTTTTGCTCAGCTACTGTTTAAACAAATCTTTATCAAGATCGTATTTACGCATTTTGTCGTACAAGGTTTTTCGCGGTAAGCCCAATGCATCCATGGTGTCTTTAATAGAGCCTTTTTGTCGCATTAATTCTTGCTCTAACAAGGTTTTTTCGAAACGCTCCATTTGCTCTGGTAAGGTCATGACTCCTGGATTGTTTTCGTTAATAATGATTTGATCAAACTCAAACGATCCCGCTTCTCCCATCAAAACATAACGCTCCGCTAAGTTCCTCAGTTCTCGCACATTACCTGGCCAATCATAGCTTAACAGACTGTGCATACGCGGCGCTGATAAGGGTTCTGATTCACGTTTGTATTGGGCGGTTGCTACCAAACAAAAGTGCTGCCACAGCAAAGAAATATCGTCTTTACGTTCCCGCAATGGTGGAATGTCCACACGTACCACATTGAGACGGTAGTACAAATCTTCGCGAAAGCTATCCCCTTCACTCAATTGCTTCAGGTCCACCTTGGTGGCCGCCAAAATTCGTAAATCCAAATCAATGGCTTTATTCGATCCTAGGCGCTCCAAGCGTCTTTCCTCTAACACCCGCAGCAAGCGTATTTGCATCGACATAGGCATACTTTCGATTTCATCTAAAAAAAGCGTGCCGCCATTGGCATGCTCTAGCTTACCAATACGTTGCACTTTGGCATCGGTAAAGGCGCCCTTCTCATGGCCAAATAACTCTGACTCCATAATGGAATCCGGCACAGCACCACAATTAATGGCCACAAAAGGTTGACCACGGCGGGAACTGTGCTCATGTAGGTAACGTGCCACCAGCTCTTTTCCCGTGCCCGTTTCGCCTTGAATCAAAATATCGGCGCCGGTATCGGCCACATGCAACAAAGCCTGACGTAAGCGATGAATTCCCGGTGTATTACCTATAATGCGTGGCCCCGGTGCATTTTGCGCTGCCAGTTCAAGGCGCAAATTACGATTTTCCAAGGTTAAACGACGTTTTTCACTGGCCCGTCGCACCACCTCAACAAAGTCCTCGTTGGAAAAAGGTTTTTCAATAAAATCATACGCGCCATCACGAATGGCGCTCACCGCCATACTGATATCACCATGACCTGTAATCAAAATAAAGGGGATCTCTGCATCAATCTTTTTTACTTCTTCAAACAGCGCCAAGCCACTTTTCCCTGGCAAGTTAATGTCGCTGACAATCACCCCAGGCCAATCAATGGATAATTTTTCCGTCACGCCTTGTGCAGAGCCAAACTCAGCAACAGCAAAGTTTTCCAGCGCCAAGGTTTGCGAAATTGCCATACGAACAGCCTGTTCATCATCAATTAATAAAACCTGATTTTTATCCGTCATGCTGTTCTCTTTCATTCATTGTTTTCGATTGGAAACGTGGCAACACCACCACGAATTCTGCGCCGCCCTTTGGGCTATTATGGGCTTTGATTTGCCCACCCATGAGATCGACAATACGCTGACTGATGGATAAACCTAGCCCTAGACCCACGCCAGATGACTTGGAGGTAAAAAATGGTTCAAACAAATGCTTAATGGCTTCATCAGTCAAGCCATCACCGGAATCTCGCACACAAATGGTCACTTCTTTTTCATCAGCACTTTGTTCAATACACACTGTTTGTCGGCGCTCGAGCGAATGAGGTTTTGCCTCTTGAATGGCATCGACTGCATTGGCCAATAAATTGACCAACACCTGCTCTAAAAACACCATATCGCCCTGAACAATAAAGCCTTGGTCGTCCGGTATTTGAAGCTCAATGCCCACTTCTTTATAGCGCGGAGAAATGATTTTTATCGCGCCCACTATGGCCGTTTGTATGGCAATAGGCGCTTGTTGCACATCGCCTTTGCGAGCAAACACCTTGAAACGAGCAATAATATCACTCATGTGCTGACCCAGCTGATTAATTTGTTCAAGGTTACTGTGTGCTTGTTGATAGTTTTGCCTGTCCAAAAATGTCAACCCATTACCAGCAAAGGCACGAATGGCCGTTAAAGGCTGATTTAATTCATGGTTTAACCCGGCACTCAATTGCCCTAATACCGCCAATTTTGCCGTCTGAATCAGCTCCCTCTGAGTATCTTTATGACCGGCCATTTCTTGACGTAACAGAAGGTTGGCTTGCTCCAGTTCAAAGGTCCGTTCATGTACACGTTTTTCCAATTCAAGCTGGGCTTGCATGACCTCTTGCTCATAGCGTTTGCGTTCTGTCATGTCATGGAAGGTCACCAGATAACTGCGCCGGTTAGGTAATTTCATTTCACAAAGTGTCATCTCAACGGGAACCGACTCCAGCTGATCCCATTGCAAATACCCTTCCATGGTGACGACTTTGATGCCCAATTCATCATCGTCATGCCACACACTATCCAGCGCTTGCTGGTCATCGGCATGAAACAAAGTCTGTAAGGGTTGACCAATTAAGGCGCTCAGGGATTGCCCCACCAACTTTTCGATGGCTGGATTAAAGGATTCAATGCGATGCTTATCGTCCAATGTGACCAAGCCCGCTTGGGTGTTTTGAATCACTTCTCGAATGTAGGCTTGGTTATGACGTGTCATTTCATTGGCGTTATAACGCTCTAGTAGCATTCGACGTCGCAACAGAGCCAGACCAGCAAGCAAACCTGTGATGATCAAAGCACCAGCAAATATGGCGCGCCACAAAGCAATGTCTTCATTGATCAATTGCAGAGGCGACAAAAGAGAAATCGTGAAACCCAATAACTGAATAGGACGACTCATTTTCAAATAAGAACGGCGCTCAAGTTCCCCATTCACCGGATTGGTTTCTAGCACATCCACTAAGGTAGCCGTATCACTTAACGGTTTCTGGTAAGCAATCGGCAGTTTTTCAATCGGTCTGTCTTTATAGCGTTGAGATTCGGCAATGCGCTTAAGTTCGCTGTAGGATAATTCACGCAAGACTTGGTAAAGCCAACTTGGTCTTGAACTGCTGAAGACGACACCGTCTGGATCCAGCAAGATAAAGTCATAATTTTGATTGGCAAAGCGTTTCTCAAACTGACTAATGTCTACCTTCACCACGGCCACACCAATGATTTCTTCTTCATCGACAACAGGGTAAGAAAAATAATAGCCACGTCGATTTGAGGTGGTGCCTAAGGCATAATAGCGCCCCGGTTTGCCCTGAATAGCTTGTTGAAAATAGGGTCTGAAAGCGAAGTTTTTACCGATAAAACTGGCGTCACTTTGATAGTTAGACGCCGCGATGGTAAGACCATCCTTATTTAA
Source organism: Marinomonas sp. ABL3_031 (assembly GCF_056161265.1). NCBI lineage: Bacteria > Pseudomonadati > Pseudomonadota > Gammaproteobacteria > Oceanospirillales > Oceanospirillaceae > Marinomonas > Marinomonas sp. ABL3_031. Next base: position 370,325 of record NZ_JBSWYU010000001.1, on the reverse strand, counting down.
AATATAACTATCGGACGCCTCGGTAATACGGTTGATTTGCTCAAGTTCGAGGTTTAACTGAGAGATGTCCTGATAAAAACCATCACGCAAGGCTTTTTTGACTCGTCCGTTGGTCGCCAGTAAGGTCGGCATGTGCTGATATTTGGCAATGGCACTTTCAATCACATTGGCCAACTGCGCCAATTGCTCTTCTGATGTCAGTTGTAAGTCTTCAATTTGCCGACTTTTAAGCGCCTCTCCGCCTTTCCATATGATGACAATCACCACGAATAAAATCGCCAACAAAGACAGCAAGATGGCTTTTCTCGGGGCCACAGACAAAGCCGCAGCCTCACTCAATGTATCGGATAACTTGCTCACCAAAACCTCATTTTACGCAATTGGATTAAGCCCGTTCATGAGCAAATGCCAACACCTCAGCAATGTCCTTTTTGCCACAGATTAGCATGAGCAGGCGATCAATACCTAACGCCACTCCAGCGCACTCTGGCATGCCCTGAGTCAAGGCGGTTATCAGTCGCTCATCGAATTGGCGTTCAGCCGATTCAGCCATCTTTCTTTGTATTTTATCTTGCGCAAAACGTGTCGCCTGTTCTTGTGCATCGGTCAATTCATAATAGCCGTTCGCCAGTTCCATGCCTTGCCAATAAAGCTCAAATCGAGCCGCGATGAGGTTGCCTTCAGAATTTTTTTGTAACTTTGCTAGTGCCGCCTGAGACGCTGGATAACTGTGAATAAAACAAGGTTTATGCTGACCAATTTTGGGTTCTATCACGCTCGCAAAAATCAGCTCTAACAGGGTGTCTCTGTCTGCTTCTTGCAGGCCGTATTCAGTTGCTTGATGTGCGCAGGTTTGCAAGTCCTCAAGGCTCACTTGCCAAGGGTCTAACCCAGTAAAGTCGATAAAAGCTTGCTGGTAACTGAGGTATTCACATTGAAGGCTCGATGCAATCACAGCTTGCAACAAGGCTTCAATTTCAGCCATCAATTGCCAATGATCCAAGCCGATGCGATACCATTCCAACATGGTAAATTCGATACTGTGGCGACGCCCTATTTCCTCAGCTCTGAAGACCTTACCTAACTGATAAATCGAACCCGCACCGGCACACAACAATCGCTTCATGGCGTACTCAGGTGAGGTTTGCAAATAATAGATGAGGTCTTGCCCCATGGAGCGGGTATGAGCGGTGAGGACTTCGATGTGAGGATCCGAAATACTTGCTAGAGACAAACACTGAGTGTCGACTTCCATCACCTCTCGCTCGGCAAAGAATTGTCGTATTTTGCCAAATACATCAGCACGCTGACGCAACACAGAAAGTTCGGCACTGGGTTGCCATGATGCAGCATCATACATAGGAAACGCCCTAAAAAATAAAGCCCATCATAGCAAATTTATCGCGCCGGCCTTAGTCAAATTATGGCGTGAATTTATTCAGTAGCATTTTCACACCTGCCACACCAAAAAACACAGTAAACAGGCCATCAAATAATCGGCTCATCCTTAAATAAAGACGTCGAAATGTTTCATGGGAAAACAACAAAGCATAGCCAAGAAACAAACACATACTTTGCAAACCAATCAAAAAGATAATCGAAAGCAAACCTTGGACTTCCACGCCAGTTGGCACACCCATGGAATACAAGGCGCCAAAAAACAAAATAACCTTAGGGTTGGTCAAATGTATTCCCAAGCCGCGTAAATAATCGCTTTGCAAAGACTTTGACGTCGTCTGCTCTAAGGCGATTGGCTTAGGTCGCACTACCGACTTAAAGGACTTAAAAGCCAGAAATAGTAAGTAGGCAGCCCCAAAATAACGCAAGATTTCAAATAACCATGCATTAGCGTACATCACAGCAGCCATGCCAAAGGCGCCAGAAAAAGACCAAAGGAAAGACCCTGTCAGCACGCCAAATGCGGTTGCTATGCCATTAGATCGCCCTGAGCTCATCGCCGTACTGGCTATTGCTAAGGTAGCAGGCCCAGGGCTTGCCACCGCAACAAAGGCAGCCATTAAAATCAAACCGTAATGAATGTCCTGCATAACCACTTCCTTTTTCCCTGAATACTGTAATCTGACCGCGACTTAGATAATACTGACCTGATTGCGACCACTGTATTTCGCTTGATACATGGCCTTATCTGCTCGCCTCATTAACGAACTGGCATTATCTTCAGCCAATACCATGGTTGCCCCAATACTTAAGGTAACCGGATGCTCTTGCAAGATAGAGGTGTTCGCCAGCTGATAACAAATCCGATTACAATATTCTGCCAGTTCGATATCCTCTACTTCATTGCTATGTAAGATAATAGCGAACTCTTCACCACCAATGCGATACACCACATCTTTAGTGCGCATGTATTTTTTGTAAAAACGGCTCACCTTGACCAATACCTCATCTCCTATGTCGTGACCAAAGTTGTCATTAATGGCTTTGAAATGATCCAAGTCCATCATCACTAAGGCACTCTGTCCCTTTTTCCTCAAGATTGCTTTTAAATCTCTATCAAATTTCCGTCTGTTTCTTAAGCCCGTCAGCGAATCCGTATCGGACAATTGAGCCAGTCGATATTCTGAGCTTCTATCCTGTACCGTGCCAGTAAAACCCACTACCTCTCCGTCTACCATAAAGGGCTCATAGGTTGCACTATAATAATATTCTTTACCGTCAATTTTGGTTGTTAAACCTTTATATTGTACTGCCTTTCCAGACAAGGCTTTTTTATAAAAATTCAGGTTTGCCTTGAAGGCAGTTTCGCCAATCAAGTCAGCAAGATGTAAACCCACTGCCTCTTCTTGAGCGACAGCATGTACTTTGGCATACATGATATTGATATAGGTAAACTTAAAGTTTGTATCGACAGCAAAAAACAAAACAGGTGCCAATTCGACAAACTGTTTATACAAATCAGTACTTCCAAAAAGCGCTTTGGTACTCATATAAAATGCCTACACTTCCATAACAAAAAAATCTTGCGGAAGTCTAGATACTAGCGATCAAACATAAGTAGCTTCATCAGTTGATCTGTAATAATTTGTTGAAAAAATAACAAAATCGATCATATCCAACACATTGTGTTTTCAAAAAAGCATCATTTCAGCCTGCTCATCAGAATTGATACATAAAAAACGACTTTTCTTAACCTGTTTTTAAAAACACTACTTGCCTTGGCATTTGACTGATAAATAATCCTCCTAAAATCATTGCACCAGCAAGCATCTGACTGATATGAATCACTTCATCATAAAACCAGTAACCACCCAACACCCCAAACACAGGAACCAATAAGGTCATGGGAGCAACGCTGGAAATACCGTATCTGACTATCATCTTATTCCATAGCCAATACCCTAATAATGTCGTCGGATAAGCCTGAAACAACACTGAAAATAAGGTCGAACGATTAACCCCTGCCAACAGTTCCAATACGACCTGTGAGCCATTTATAAGAAGCGACAAAACCAGCAAAGGTAAAGGCGCAAACAACATCCCCCATACATTAAAAGCGAAAATGTCTCGCGTATTGGCCCATTTCACAATAACCCCATTCACACTCCAACACACCGAAGCCAATAAGACCAATACAAGGCCAGCCATGGTAATGGCACCGCCATCCGCTTGCATTATGATGAATAACCCCATTAAGGCCAGTCCCGCCCCCAATAACTTATTGAAGGTCAACTTTTCTTTCAGCACAAAATACCCTACTAACAAACTGCTAACGACACTCATATCCAATAACAAGGACGCCATGCCAGCGGATAGCCCTAAGCGAATCGACAAGGTAGTTAAGCCCCAAACACCGACACCAAATGACAGACCGTATGCCACCAGATAACGCCACTGCACGTTAGGACGCTTAATAAAAAACACCAAGGGAAACACAGCAAAGGTAAAACGCAATGCGGTCAACATCAGCGGATCAATATTATTGACCCCCAACTTAATCACACTGAAATTCAAGCCCCATAAAGCCATCAAGGCGAACAATAAACCCACATCTCTCTGTTTCATTTTCTTCTTCCTTTCGCCCTGCAAGGCGGCAAATGACACACCTAGTATTGCAACAACAGATAAAAGAGAGCAGATTCAATTTTTAATAAAAATAAGAGTACAATTTTGCTATTGTTCAACATCAAGTTTCACTTTTTGAGATAGAACTGGCCTTATGTCTAAATTTCAACGCTTGGCAGAACATTTTATTGAGCAGATTAATCACCAGAAGCTTCCCGCGGGCGCCCGTTTACCCGCCCTTCGCAAAGTAACCAAACAACATCAGGTCAGCATGACGACCGCAACACGCGCTTATCAGTACCTTCAGCAAACAGGCTGGATTTATGCGCGTCCACAGGCCGGCTATTTCGTTGCTAGTCGCATCACGGACACGGCTTTTCCTGCTCTTTCTAACCTATTGATGGAGCAAAGAGATCCTAAGAAGTATGCCCCCAGTCGAGGCTACAACCCCCATTCTGCATTTTTCAGTCCGCTTGGCACCTCTATGATTGCTCCCCAATTATTGCCTACTACAGGTTTACAACGCAGTATCAAGCGCGTTGCCCATCGTGCCAGCCAGCCGCTCTTTCAATACCCTGATATTCAAGGAGATATGATTTTACGAACCGCCCTGACAGACCATTTACGACGTTACGGTTTGGCCTTTTCGAGCCAAGAGCTGGTGATCACCAATGGCTGTATCGACAGCGTCAAAAAAGCCATCGAAACACTCACCAATGAAGGCGATACTATCGCGATTGGCTCGCCCTGTTTCAGTGGTTTACTGGATTTACTCACCACCTTATCAAGGCAAGTTATCGAAGTACCTATTGGGCAAGATGGAATAGATTTACTGCAATTTGAAAACTTGCTCAAAAAGGGCAAAGTGAAAGCCTCCTTGTTCAGCACTAACAATATCAATCCCAATGGCATCAGCTTTTCAAATCAGCAAAAACAAGCCTTAGCGGAACTGGCTGCCAAATATCACACCCCCATGATAGAGGACGATGTGTATTTTGAATTAAGCCATCAAAAGGACGTTCCCTTGCCCGCAAAGTATTGGGATCAACAAGGTTATGTGATTTGGTGCGGATCTTTTTCAAAAATTTTGGCTGAAGGCATGAGGTTAGGCTGGTGTCATCCGGGACGTTATTTTTCAGACTACATGCGCAAGCACACGCTCACCAGCTTTGGTGTAAACGGCTTGGTGCAATCTTGTATGGCAGAATTCATTAACACTGACGAATACCGCAGCCATGTTCATAAAATCCGTTATCAAATGGCACAGCACATTCACCAATATCAACAGGTATTAGCCAAAAACCTTCCTGAAAACGCTAAGATCAGTACGCCACAAGGAGGAATGGTATTATGGGTTCAGGTCCCGGGACTGAATGCAGTGCAATTAGAAGCCGATGCCCAGCTGCTTAATATAGACATTCGCAGTGGTGCTTGTTTCAGTACCCATAATTTCTATACAGATTGTTTCCGTATCAATTGTGGCTGGCCCCTTGAACGCAAGGCAGAGCAACACAATACTCACCAGCAGCTAGTAACCTTATGTGAATTGATTCAGTCCAATGCGAAAAAATAACGTAATAAAAACGAAAAATTGGTTATAAGCTCTCATTATTGTTCAACTTTTTTGAACATATTAATCAAAATACTTCGTTATCTATTTTGTTTCCAACTGTATATTGTATTTCAATCCTTCATAAAAAATCTCAAGGTATAAACTATGCAAGCATTTATTCAAAACATCACTCGCACTTCATCCGGCTGGGCAAGCACCATTCTTCGTATCCCCGTTGGTTTGATTATGATGGCTCACGGCGCACAAAAATTATTTGGTGCATTCGGTGGTTATGGTTTAGAAGGCACAGGTCAGTGGATGGCCTCCATTGGTCTTGAGCCTGGTTACCTGATGGCTCTGCTGGCGGGCAGCGCAGAATTCTTTGGTGGTCTGGCCTTAGTCATTGGTTTGTTAGTTCGTCCTGCTGGCATCGCCTTGGCCTTCACCATGCTAATCGCCATCTTCTCTGTGCATTTCAGCAATGGTCTTTTCATGGCAAACAATGGTTATGAATACGCTCTAACCCTGCTGGTTGCCTGCTTGTCTTTGGCTTTCAGTGGCGCTGGCGCTTTGTCACTAGATAAAGTAATTGGCAACAAATAGTGTTTCATCTCAGCTAGAAAAGTTCGACCTCTCATTAGAGAGGTCGAATACTTTTAGCCTAATAATTCCGTCACTAAGCTCTCTATACGATGCTTTGCCGCTGCAATTGACTCTTTATGTCTAGCATCTTTAAATTCTTGAAATTCAGAACCAATTTCATAAAATAATTCCGCCCCTAAATAACGTCCAAGTTGTTTTACATGAGGCCCTAAATGGTTCATTTTTTCTCGAACACCACCTGCTTGAAAGCCAAATTCACCTGATGAGGTTAATAGCACTAATACTTTTCCTGACAATATCGGCTCAATCGGAAAATCGCCTCTCGCAAGATCAAACGTAAATGTATGATTAACCCTCAAAACCTGATCAAACCAAGCCTTTAGGACGGCTGGCATGCCATAGTTATGCATAGGCGCGGTCATTAAAATTAAATCGGCCTGTTTTACTTCTTCATAATACAAATCTGACTGTTCAAGCACTCTCTTTTGCTGCTCCGAACATGTCCCTGGTTCGGTAAACGCAGCCGCTAGCCAATCCATTGAAATAAACTCAGGCGGATTAGCAGCTAAGTCTCGATAAACCACCTCTGTAGCATTATTTTTATTCATCCATAAAGTTAGAAAGTGCTGGCCTAGTGATCTAGATATTGATGCATGAGAGGAGGTTTCACTCTCGCTTAAACGAACACTTGAATCGATATGCAATATATTATTCATAATATCCTCTGTTATCTTGTCATTTACAGAGGACAGTGTTCATTTAAAATGGCGTTATGACAAAGGATTAAATTTTACCTATAAATAAGTTAATTTCATCTATAAGGAAATGCTGTATGTTTCAGAAATTACCCTCTCTCAATGGAATTCGAGCGTTTGAAGCCTCTGCTCGACTTGGAAGTTTCAAAGATGCGGCTGCTGAACTCCATGTTACAGCGACAGCCATTTCTCATCAAATCCGCACTCTCGAAGATAAGTTGAATATAAGGCTCTTCGAACGACAAACCAGAAAAGTCATTCTCACACCTGAAGGCATCATTTTAGCTGAAGCAGCTCATCAGTCTTTACAAGGGTTACTAACGAAAATGAATTACTTACAAAAAATGCCCAATGATTTGACCGTTAGCACGACAAACTCATTTGCAAGTAAGTGGCTCGTCCCAAACTTAAATAAATTTCAATCGACGTACCCGGATATCAATATTCAGATCAGAGGTGAAGATGAAATGGTAGACATAGAAAACGATAGACGAATTGATTTGGTTATTCGCTACGGCGACTCTTCTAAAAACCATCATAAGAGCACACTCGTTAAAAAAACCTTGTTCACAGAATATTTCTGTCTTTACGCAACGCCAAAGTACTGGCAAGCATTAAATCGAGATAAGCAACAAATACAGTTTTTTGCGACTCAATGGAAAAATCCAAACTTAGCCCCTTTGAACCTAGAAGAACAGCTACCTAAAAACTATCCAAATACGAAAACCCAATATTTCAATGATGAAAGCTTCACCGTTCAGGCCGCATTATCAGGTCAAGGTATCGCTCTATTGGGTAGAATCACCGCCGAGCATTCTCTTGAAAATGCTTGGTTGCAGAGGGGAGAAAAAAATTACTCTCTGCACATTCCCGGACAGGATTACTATTTACTCATTCCCCAAAGAGTGGCGCACTTACCCTCTGTTAAAGCATTTGAGCAATGGATTATCGAAATGATGAACCTCTAAAGTAGAGGCCCACACTCACTTTACTGTTTGAAGGCAAAAACCAAGCTAAATGGATTGTTGAGCTGTAATTTTACTCACCTATAACGACAAGGGAAATCAATGAAGCTCCCTTAATTTAGAAGCTTCAATCCACCCAGTTTATCAGTTAACATCAAATCCAATAGCGCCAAACCAATAACAAAAATGAGTGCTTTATATGGATTACATCATCATCGGCGGTGGTGCAGCAGGTTGCCTGTTGGCCGAACGCCTATCTCAAAACCCGCAATGGCAAGTCACCTTGCTAGAAGCTGGCGGAGCAAACAATCATCCCCTAGTAAAGATTCCTGCAGGCATTATTGGCTTGATGCGCCATAAAACATTCAATTGGGCATTACACACAGAAGCCGAAGCGGAATTAAACAATCGACAATTATTTTGGCCCAGAGGTAAGGGCTTAGGCGGCAGTACTGCCATCAATGCCATGTGTTACACCCGCGGCCAAGCGCAAGATTATGATGACTGGCAAAAACACGGAGCTAAAGGATGGGATTACGCCAGCTTATTACCGCATTTCAAAGCCACGGAACACTATCACCGTGGTGAAAACGCTTGGCATGGGGGCGATGGCGAGTTGCAAGTACAAGCTCTGCGCCACCAGCATCCTCTTTCGCATGCCTTTGTCGACGCTTGTCAAGAATACGGTTTACCGCTGAATATTGATTTCAATGGCGCAGAGCAATTGGGCACAGGCTTTTACGATGTTATGCAAAACCATGGTCAACGCTGCAGTGCGGCTCACGCTTTTCTTGATAAAGCCAAACACAGAACCAACTTGACCATCATTTCAGCAGCGCAAGTGGAAAAGATTCCGTTACATGATAAAGCTGCCACTGGCGTTTTGTATTGCAAGGATGGCAGATCGCATTTCCTCGAAGCCCAAAAAGAAGTTCTCTTATCCGCAGGTGCCATTCACAGTCCGCAGATTCTTATGTTATCCGGTATCGGCGCAAGCAAAGAATTGACACCCAAAGGCATTAAGCTTGAGCATGAGTTAGCAGGCGTCGGTCAGAATTTACAAGACCATTTGGATATTAGTCTGATTCATTTAGACAAAACCCGTTCTAGCATTTCCTTTCACCCAAGCTTTTTACCCCAAGGCATTAAGGCAGTGATGCAATACACTAAGCGTCGCGGTTTGTTAGCGTCCAACATAGCCGAAGCCGGTGCCTTTGTCGCCACGCAAATTGACAATCCTAGACCCGATGTACAGTTGCACTTTTTGCCTGCGGTTGAGGTGAATCACGGTCTAAATTTATGGCCTACCACACGTCACTTTGGCTTTACCCTAAGGGCTTGTTTGTTGCGCCCTGCCAGCCGTGGCCAGATTGGCTTGCATTCGAATTCCCCCTTTGCTGCGCCTAGAATTCAAGCCAATTACTTATCCGCGGAAGAAGACTTACAAGGCATGATAAGAGCATTCGATTGTGCCAATGACATTTTACAGCAATCCACATTCAAAGCGTTTTCCAAACAAATTTGGCAACCAAGCAAGTCAAACTTAACGGAAGACAAAAAGATCGACTACATACGACAGCACGCAGAAAGCATTTATCATCCAGTCGGTACTTGCAAAATGGGCACAGATGAAATGTCGGTTGTCGATGAAAACCTGAAAGTGATCGGCATTGATAAACTCCGCGTGATTGATGCTTCCATCATGCCTACCTTGGTCAGCGGCAACACCACGGCGCCCACTTTAGCGATTGCGGACAAAGCAGCGCAGCACATAATGATAAGTCAGACTGAGAGCCATTAATAAAAAGCAGACACAAAAAAGGGAAGCCACGGCTTCCCTTCTTCAAACATGCTTCTAGCGAATCAGATTTATTTGCCTGTCGCACGAGAAACGTATTCGCCCGTACGGGTATCCACACGCAATACTTCACCAATGTTGATGAACAAAGGCACACGTACCATAGCGCCTGTAGTCAAGAAAGCTGGTTTAGAGCCACCGTTGGCGGTATCACCTTTCACACCTGGATCGGTTTCTACCACTTCTAACTCGATGAAGTTAGGTGGCGTAACCGCCAGCGGCGCACCATTGTATAAGGTTACAACGTATTTCTCTTGTTCCTTCAACCAATTCTTCGTATCCGCAATGGCATTTTCATCCGCTGCGTGCTGTTCAAATGAACCATCAACCGCCATGAAGTGCCAGAACTCACCGTCTGTATACAAGTATTCCATGTCGGTGTCCATGACATCAGCCGATTCCAAAGTATCGCCAGACTTAAAGGTACGTTCCCAAACACGACCTGTTTTTAGGTTACGCAATTTCAAACGGTTAAAGGCTTGGCCTTTACCTGGTTTTACGTGTTCGTTGTCCAATACTGCACATGGATCGCCATCGACCATTACTTTTGTGCCGCTACGCATGTCACTGGTAGAAATATTTGCCATACATCCTCACCGTATATGTTTAGAGAAAACGCTCTGACTGGCGTATCATGTCAGCCTAAGATCTCTGCAAACGTTTTTAAGCCTAGGGTCGTAAAATAGCGTTTGCAGAGATCTTTGTGAGCCAATCGGCCAAGTGGCCAAAATCCTTGGCGCAATCATAACCTAAATAAACTCAATTTTGCAGATATTTGACGTGATACCGATTCAAACTGAAAACCAGCTAAGCTGGACAGAACAGCTCAAACAAGCCATTACCTCATTACCTGATCTGATCGATCATTTGGGCTTATCGCAAGACCTAATATTACAAGGTGTAGAAGCGCATCAAAGTTTCCGCTTATTGGCACCAAGACCTTATGTAGCGCGCATGGAATACGGCAATCAAAACGATCCTCTGCTACGACAAATTTTGCCCAGCGCACCAGAAATGCAAAAAGTGGCGGGCTACTCCACAGACCCACTGGCCGAGGCTGAACACAACCCGCAAAAAGCCCTCGTCCACAAGTACAAGCGTCGTCTTTTGGTGATTACTACTGGCGTGTGTGCGGTGAATTGCCGCTACTGTTTTCGACGTCATTTTCCTTATGGTGACAACCAGTTAGCCCAAGCAGAATGGCAAAGCGTGTTTGCTTACTTACAAGACCATCCCGACATCAATGAAGTCATTTTAAGTGGCGGCGACCCTTTGATGATGAAAGACAGCCTGTTAGCGGATAAGGTGCGACAGCTTGAAGAATTGCCACAAATTAAACGTTTACGCATTCACACCCGTTTACCCGTAGTGATTCCACAACGCATTAATGATGAATTGTTGGCTTGGATCAGCAGCAGCCGTTTGGACATTGTCATGGTTTGGCACATTAATCATGCGAATGAAGTGGATCAAGCCATTGCGAATGCTAGCCATAAACTCAAGCAGGCTGGCGTAACCTTGCTCAATCAAGGGGTGTTACTCAAAGGCATTAACGATCAAGTGGAAGATCAAGTAAACTTGAGCGAAGCCTTGTTTGCCGCAGGCATTCTGCCCTATTACCTATTCACATTAGACCCCGTGGAAGGGGCAGCGCACTTTGATATCAGCATTGAAGAGGCGCAGGTTTTGATGGGCAAGGTGGCCGCAGAATTACCCGGCTATCTGATGCCCAAACTCGCCAAAGAAATTCCTGGCCAACAAGCCAAAACCCAATATGCCCCACTGATAGAATCTAACCGCTAGTGGGCAAAGATTAACGCAATAAAGCAATGCGCCCCGTGTTCACCACCTTACGATCCAATTTGATACGGGGAGCCAGCTGATACAAGTCACCGTTTAGGCCTACAAGCTGGTGAGGCACGTGGCTGTCTTTCGCTACATCCGCATTGGCCGCTAAATGAGCTGCTTCACCATGCACTGGAATGGCCACTTGCGGCTGCACCCAAGAATAGAGTTTTTGCAACTCGTCGCGATAGGGATGGCCACTCACATGAATGGGTAAGCTAGTGTCCTGCTGTTGCAAGGTGCGAATTTTCTGCCCTTTAAATTGACTCACCAAGCGCAGTATGTCGTTTTCGTTGCCCGGAATCATCATGGCGGAAAACAGCACCAAATCATCGGCTTCTAAAGTCAAATCAAAACAATTGTTGGCCGCCAAGCGATTTAACATCGCGCGCGGTTCCCCTTGACTCCCAGTGGCCACGGCCAACACTTCTTCACGGGGTAAATACCCCACGTGCGCGGCATCAATTAAGGGCAAATCATCGGGCCAATAGCCTGTCGCTTTTGCGATGTTAACCATATTGATCATAGAGCGACCTAATAAAGCCAAATATCGCCCCGTTTCTTTGGCCACTTTGCCAAGGGACACCAAACGCGCCAAGTTACTGCTAAAACAGCCCACGACGACGCGATTTTTCTCCGCTTTTATGGTTTCAAGTAAGGCTTGATAACAGGCTTCTTCGGAGACGGAATGACCTTTTTGTAACGCATTGGTGGAATCACACACCATGGCGAGCATATCCTGCTTCGCCAAGGCACAAAAGCGCTGAGCATCAAAGCCTTCTCCGACAACAGGAGACGGATCAATTTTCCAATCCCCGGTGTGAAACACACGACCCGCTTGAGTATCTATGGTTAGCGCAAAGGCTTCTGGCGTAGAATGGGTTAAACCAATCCAAGACACAGTAAACACGCCAATGCGTTGCGACGCTTGATCGGCCACTTCGATGATAGGCACAGCCTCAAGCAACCCTACTTGCGCCAATTTACGACGCAACACTTCGGCCGTGAACTTGGTCGTATACACAGGACATTTAAAGCGTCGCCATAAATAAGGCAAGGCGCCGACATGGTCTTCGTGGGCGTGGGTAATCACTATGCCCGCCAAACGCTCCTTTTGATCGCTTATAAACTTTGGATCAGCACTGACGATATCGGCAGTGCGAATCTCTTGCGGTGTAAGAGGCTCATTGAATGACACACCACAATCTACCATCAGCCACTGTCCATCGTGACCATAAAGATTTAAGTTCATACCGATTTCGCCAGTACCCCCAAGTGGGAGAAACCATAAGTCTTGACGGGATGGAATGAGATTTGTGATAGGGGACTCCTTGTGATGCATTGCGCTTGTGCATCATACCACAAGCGATAAACTGACATATGTTATTGAGAATATGATATTTTCTCAGTATTGAGCGGTAAGTTAAATTTACTTTACCTACTATTACGGAATGTTAGTTTGAATTATTCAGTCACGACCAAATTAGCCAAAGGCGTTGCCTTCTTCATTGTCCTTGCTTGTATCGCTATTTTTGTCCTCTATTTGGTACAAAAGTTTGGCAGCGATTATGCTGAGGAAAAAATTCAACAGCGTATTCAAAATGCTGGATTAACGCAGCTGATTCATTATGAACGTCTGCATCTCGATCCCTTTACCTTGACGCCTTCATTAGAAAACGTTCGCATTGGTTCTGCCTCAGCCCCTTGGCTTTATTTATCGCGCATATCGTTTAACGCTTACTTATTCAAGCAACCCAGTTTGGATGTGGATTTCTGGATCAAAGAAACACCGGTGAACCAGCTAGCCGCCAGCAGTGCCAGCCTATTTCGCCATGCGGGTTTGCAGACGGTATTGGGCAAAGGCCACTTTCGCTCTCAAGTCGACGGTGAGCAAGTAACGTCACAGCTGCATCTGGACATTAAAGATCTAGGTAAATGGAACATCACCAGTGACAGCCTAGTCGATCAAACGCCACTCAATTTGACCGAAGTGCGAACCGATCTGCTGGCTTCTATTGCCCTTGGTCAACCCGAAGCCGTACTCGTTATTTACGGCGACAAACTCAAGCTTGCTCAAGTACAGCTTAGCTTTGACAACGCAGGCTTATACCAACACCTTTTGCAAACATGGCAAACACCAGACATGGCTTTGTTGAATCTGCAAAATCAAATTTCACAACTGGGCTTAGCGCCAGCAAATAGTGTCACTGCATTGGAAATGGCACAAGGTCTTTATTCGCTTATCGAACGAGATCAAAACCTGACCCTTCAATTACGACCAGCAGAGCCAATCAGTTTAAAAAAACTGGTGTTATTCGCTGGTGAAGATGATTTAGCAAAATCTGCGAATGTGTCCATCCGTCAACACGACACGCCATAATGATGTACTCGCTTAATGAGCAAACAAAAGGGCTATTTAATGGCACACTCTCAGCAAACAGCACAACCTAGGGTAACCATTCTGGTGGACGTACAGAATATCTACTACACCACTCGACAGGCATTTTCACGATCGTTTGACTATAACGCTTTTTGGCGACAGGTAACGAACAAAAGACAGTTGGTAAAAGCCATTGCTTATGCCACTGACCGTGGCGACGAAAAGCAACGCCAGTTCCAAAACATATTGCGCGCCATTGGTTTCGAAGTGAAATTAAAGCCTTTTATTCAACGTGCTGATGGTTCCGCGAAAGGCGATTGGGATGTGGGTATTACCATAGATGCCCTAGAGTACGGTCGTGATGCGGACATCTTAGTGCTGGCATCGGGGGATGGGGATTTTGATTTACTGGCCAAAACCTTGATTGATAAACATCAAACCAAAGTGGAAGTTTTTGGTGTCGAAGACCTAACGGCACAGTCGCTTATCCAAGCCGCCACTGAGTTCACAGCCATCGATAACAAATTGTTACTGAAATAAGTCTAACTCATCTATTCTTTTGAGAGAGAATATGGCGCAAAAAACATGCCTTATTTTTCTTTGAGATGTAGATAAATGAGTTTTGCTACTGAATCCCTATTCCAAGCGACAAGAAATACGTTGCATAAATGGCTGAGTTTAAGCACAGGCATCATTATCTTGTTTTTCTGCTTGCTGAATACTTTCATGCTTGACCAGCAAAACTTAGGCTTAATTCAATCTGGCTTGTGCCTACTCAATTTCTACTTCTTTTGGAGAGCCCGCCATGAGCAAACCAAAGCTTGGCATCGTCATCTCTTCATAATTACTCTCTGTTCTGCTGCTCTGTTTACCTTTGGATATGCGGATTTACGCGCAGGCTCTGTGTATTGGTTAATGTTATTGCCCGCTGTTTTCTGTCTATTAGGCGGTGCCAAAGCCGGGCTTTGTTATACTATACTGGCCTCTTTCCCCGCTATTTTTATTATTTATTTCCGCTCTGACACCGACAACTTCATTCATTACCGCTCCATTCTAAACTATGTATTGGCTTATTTTATGGTCTATGCCGTCTGTTATCTCTACGAGATTCAACAGAATAATCAACACCAGCGGCTAAAGACAATGGCCTTTGAAGATCCATTAACAGGCGCCAAAAACCGTCATGCATTGAAAGTGTTTTTTGATCATTTCAATCGTGAAACCAAAACCCTCTACATAGATTCAGAATGGGCCACTCGTTTATTAATTGTCGATATTGATTTCTTTAAGACGGTAAACGACGAATGTGGTCATGAAGTGGGCGACCAAGTCTTGATAGAATTGACGGAACTCTTACAGTTTTACACAGGGAAAGATCATGTGTATCGCTTTGGCGGCGAAGAGTTTTTAATCATTTTAAAAGATACTACCGCTTCGCAAGCCTACGATTTTGCCGAAAACATTCGCCAGCGCGTAGAAGCGTCTGTGTTCCGCGCCAGCCAACATCAAATCAAGATTACCGTCAGTATCGGTATTGCCAAACTGCAACAGGGTCATTCCTTTAGTCGGTTCCTCAAGGCGGCAGACAAAAACCTCTATTCCGCCAAGCACAAAGGACGCAACCTAGTGCACCATAATGATTTGGTTGACGAACTCAATTAATGAAAGGTTTCTAAATACAAGGCTTCGACCTTTTCTCGCGCCCAAGGCGTACGACGCAAAAACGTTAGACTCGACTTTACTGATGGGTCTTTTTTAAAACAGTTAATATTGATCAGCCAAGACAATTCCTGCCAACCATAATGCTCTTGAAGTTGCGTCACCATTTTTTCTAACGTAACGCCATGCAATGGATTATTTTGTTGAGTTTGTGGCAAGTTATTCCCCTTTATTTAATATCTTCCTAGTATAACTCATCGACCTAATTTGACTATTGCATAAAATCCCCGAAGAATAACCACCATAACAATTAGGAGAAACAAGAAATGGGTATTTTATCTGCTCTAAAAGGCATATTTTCAGGTGGTGAAGCGCCTGCAGAAAAAACCGCAGACGCCATTGAATACAATGGTTACCAAATCACCCCAGCGCCAATGAAAGACGGCGGTCAGTATCGCGTAGCTGCAACCATTACCTTAGGCGAAGGGGAAGAACAAAAAGTGCATAATTTCATTCGTTCAGACCTCATGGCAAACCGTGATGAATGCATTGAAATCACCGTACGTAAAGCCAAACTGACCATAGATCAATTAGGCAAGAACCTGTTCAACTAATCGGGTTCAACGAATACTTATCAACAAACAAGAGAAGTCTTTATGAGCGCACCATTAGGACAAGCTTGGCGTTTACTCAATCAAGGTGAAGACCAATTGGGCGCGGACTTCTATTACCGAACCTTCGCTTTCCCTGGCCCAAAAACACAGGTTCACACCACCTTGATCCATCATTTGGGGAATCAACAAGCCAGTAAAGCGATCTTGTATGTGCACGGCTACACAGACTACTTTTTTCAAGCGGGTTTAGCACAGCACTTTGTTGATCAAGGCTACCGTTTTTACGCGATAGACTTACAAGGCTATGGCCGTTCTATCCGCCCTTCTACCCCACCTAACTGGTGTGACTCAGTAGAGCAATACAGCCAAGATTTGGACATTGCTTTGGCGACCATGAAGCAAGACGGCGTTGAGCAAGTAGTGATATTAGCCCATTCTACCGGCGGTCTAGTGGTCTCCACTTATTTAGCGCAACCTTACGCCTTGCCTGAGCGGGAAAGCCATTACCAAATGTCGTTTCCCGAAGTGATCGGGTTTATATTGAACAGTCCTTTTTTAGCACTGCCCTTTCCTCCAGCTTTACTGAATCGCATCAGCTGGCCAATTCGTATTTTGGTCTCGGCATTGCCTTTCTCTTCTTTACGCGCCAAGAAGATCACCACTTATGCCAAGACTTTACACAGTCGTTTTGGTGGAGAATGGGATTATCGACTCGATTGGAAACCTGCAGAAGGTTTTGATCTGTCCTTTCATTGGCTCAGAGAAATCATTCTAGCGCAGCGCAATTTAGCACAACAAAGTCTCAATATACCGACCCTATTGTGTCGCTCCAGAATCAGCACCATAGGCAAAGACAGTGTAATTGAAACCCAGCAAGGGGATGGTGTGCTAGACGTAAACAGCATGAAACAAGCTGCCCATAGAAGCTTTACCAACCTAACGGAAGTGGTGATTGATAAAGGCTTCCACGATTTGTACTTGTCTCATGAAAACGCCAGAAAGGAATATTTACAGGCGATGGACGATTGGTTAGCGCAGCTGAGCAGCCAATAATCCAAATTTACTAAGCAATGCCAAGGCAGATTAGCTGCCTTGACGACGCATCACCCAATCCAACAGAACCGTCGGCAAAAGGCGCTTCATCAGTGCCGCAGCATAGGTCGGTGTGGTGACATAATATCGAGCTTTAGGATGTGGTGATTCTAAGGCATGAAGCAATTTCTTCACCACCGCACTGGCTGGCAGAGTGTGTGATGAGGCCACCCCTTCCTTACTCAAACGAGTAATGGCTTCTTGATAGCCTTGTTGATGACGGCTGGCCGCTATATCAATGTTATCTTTTAACGCCTGCAAGGCATTCGCACGAAAGCGGCTCTCTATTGGACCTGGTTCAATCAAACTCACTTTCAATGGGGTATCGTGCAACTCCAAGCGCAAGGTATCGGTCAGTCCTTCTAAAGCAAACTTACTGGCGTTATAAGCGCCTCGAAATGGCGCGGCAACCAAACCCAACACCGAGCTATTTTGCACGATACGACCGTAACCCTGTGCTAACATCAACTTGATTATTCGTGTGGTAAGATCATGAGTACCAAAAACATTGGCTTCAAATTGCGCTCGCAATGCCGCCACAGGCAGGTCTTCCACTGCACCTGGCTGTCCGTACGCACCATTATTGAATAACGCAAACAAGTGCCCACCTGTGATCTCTAAGGTGGCGGCAAGACCTTTCTCAATGGAATCAGGATCCGTTAAATCTAACTGCACCACATGCTCTATGCCTTGTGCTTTTAAAGCATCGACATCTTTTTGCTGACGGCAACTGGCGATCACGAGAAAATTTCGCTGTTGCAACATACGCGCAGCTTCCAATCCAATCCCGCTGGAACAGCCTGTCATCAACACAGAAAATTGCATAGCATTCACCCTTACAATAGAAATGATATGGGCTCCCACCCTTTTCATCGATAAACACAGCGTAGATAAACAAAGATACCTTGTTGAAACCACGTCCGCATGGCTATTATGCGAGTTGGTCTAGATTTAGCAAAAACTATTTTGCACTTGTGCATGGCGAAACTTTTCTTGAATAATAACTTGCTTTGAATAATAAAAGAGTATTCATGCATTGCTCCCCAACTGAATGCAGGACTCAATCCGAGAGACTGTTTACCTCACGCATTTTTACCTTACTAAAAAATCGATGGGTCTACTCACACCCTTAATAGTTAATATATCTAAACTATTGAAATATTCTTGCTTTTCATTGAGAATACAAGTTGTTGATCTATATTATTGTTCAATAATAATTATAAATCTAAACCATAACGCCCCTTAATTAATATAAAAATAAACAATAACAGTCCTAAATAAATACAAATATAAACAATAGAGCAAAGCAAAATCCAAGATGTAAGTTGATAATGCCTGCCACTTATCATTTACATCATCCTAAGATAGGTATGAATGTGAGTTAGCAATTGAAATGATAGGAAGGTATCCATGTTTCTTAGCTCAATAAAAATTGGTCATAAATTATGGATCATCATAGCTTCCATGCTATCTGTTCTCATTATTTTTGAAGGTTTGGCCTATAAACAGCTTTATCAAGACCTACTGAATGCGCGTAAAGATATGGTGAAATCACAGGTTGAAAGCGCGCATTCATTAGTCACTTTTTACACTCAGCAAGCCCCCACCATTGGCAAAGCCGCAGCACAGCAACAAGCCTTAAAAGCCCTGTCCAGTTTGCGCTATGAAGGCAATGGCTATTTTTGGGTAAATGATATGGATGCCAACATCTTAATGCATCCTATTAAACCTGAGTTGGATGGCAAGAACATGTTTAATAATCAGGATATTACCGGCGCTTATCATTGGCAAAAGATGGTATCTATTGTCAAAAAAGCCGGCGAAGGATTTGTTAGCTATTATTTTCAACCACCTAACGCCGCGCCGCCACTGGAAAAGGTTTCCTTTGTTAAAGGCGTTGATCAATGGGGTTGGATTATTGGCAGTGGCGTATTGTATGAAGAAGTCGCCAGTCGGTTTTGGTCAAGCCTACAAAAATCGATTCTTATTCAAGTGATTCTAGTCGGCTTAGTATTGGTTCTTTGTATCAGTATTGTGCGTAATATTACTCTTCCTTTAAAAAAGGTTACCCAACATTTACAAGGCATTGCTAATGGCGACATGACGCAGTCACTTAACATGCAACGTAATGATGAAATCGGCTTACTCACCAACGCATCCAATACGGTGTCACATTCTCTAAACGCCACCCTGACGCAATTCGCGCACTCTATTTTGGCTCTAAAAGACGTATGTGAAAACATGCGAATGCGCTCACAAAATACCCAACAAGTAATGAACAATCAGTTTCAAAAAGTGGATGCGTTGGCGACCGCTATGAATGAGATGTCCTACTCCATTAAAGACGTCGCTCAAAATGCGCTTGATACTGCTCATGCGACCCAAACGGTTCAACAAGTTACCCGTCAGAGTAGTCAAGAACTTGATACCACCAATACCGATATCCAACATTTAACAGTACAGATTGAAAGCGCCAATCAAGTCATTTTAGAGCTGCTTAATCAAACCAATGACATAGATTCTGTACTTGGTGTGATTGGTGATATTTCAGAACAAACCAACCTGCTTGCTCTTAACGCCGCCATTGAAGCCGCACGAGCTGGTGAATTAGGGCGTGGTTTTGCTGTGGTGGCTGACGAAGTAAGATCTTTGGCGAATCGCACCCAAGAATCCACTATCGAAATTCGCAGTATTATCGAAAAACTACAACAGCAATCTACCGCCGCTTCTCAGTCTATGGCAAGCAGTACACAAGATGCGGAAAAAGGTGCCAAACAAGTACAATATGCCGTCGCCAAATTAAGCGATATGCAGACACAAATTGATGATGTATCTAATCGCAGTCAGCATATTGCCTCCTCTGCTGAGCAACAAGATGTCGTCGCCGAAGACATCAATCATAATCTAATGGAGATAAAACAGGTTTCTGAAAAAGTCTTAATTGATGCTCAGCAAGTTACTGACAACAGTGATATCATCGCCAAGATGACTGACGAATTGAATACCAAAATCTCTCAATTCCGTTTCTCTTAATCGCACAAGCCATCATAGACTTTACGCTAGGAGTAAAGTCTATGATGGCTTGATAACTAACTATACCCCATTCACAACGAAAGGGTCTTTTCTGAGAAGCAAGTCATATAGAATACACTATGACGTTACGTAATCAGGGGCAATGGCGCACCTTAGGAAAATATCAAAGGAACTTTCGAGTCCCTCTGCAGTCCCATATCACGTCTCAATAATGTTACTCTCTGAAACGGAGCACGTATGAAACCATTATTCAGAAAGGCCCCCCTTGTTACTTTCTGCTCCCTCGCTCTAGCGGCATGCACTACGCCAGAAGATATCCGTAAAAATCAAGCAACAACGAATCTGGTATTAAACACATCAGGCCTTACCAAAGACGCATATGTCGACGTCGATCATCACCTTGGTCAGTATAAGCTTCATTATAAGACCAATGATCTCAGTATCCGATCAAGACAAACCGTGGTATTTGTGCATGGCACACCTGGAAGTTGGTCTAGCTTTTCAAAATACTATCTAGAAGAATCATTTGAACAAGATTTTCGCCTCATTTCTTTAGATAGACCAGGCTGGGGAGAATCCTCATATCCCGGCGACGTTTTTCCCTTATCGTTAGAGACACAATCACAACTGTTAGGGCCTATGTTGAAATCCATCTGGGAAAATAATGACAAACAAAAATTTACTCTTGTTGGTCACTCATTAGGAGGATCTTTGGTACCTCTACTCGCCGCAGATTATCCCCAATACGTAAAAAGTCTTGTCATTTTAGCTGGCGATCTCGATGCTAAATTAGCCGCCGCTCGTTGGTATAACCATGCCCTTAACTGGATTCCAAAGGCCGTCGTCCCAGATATATGGGCACATTCAAACGACGAAGTGCTGGCTTTATCACAGGGGCTTGCAGACGCGAGAGTAAAATTCTCAGCCATCACACAGCCGATTCAAGTGATACAAGGGACGGAAGATAAACTTGTCCGACCGAATAATGCATCGGTTGCCACCTCCTTGTTTAAAAACAGTAAAGTTGACGTTAAATGGCTAGAAGGCGCTGACCACATCATCAACTTGACGCATGTTGATGATGTCAAACAGGCAATTCGGGAAATATCACGCAGTCAGTAAACTTCCGTTACCTTACCCATCATCTGAACTGGCTTAATCTGCAGAGTATTTTCAGGTGAGTCAATGACACGCCATTGCTTCTCTTCTGTATTATGGCAAAAATCAAAATACAATTTTTGTTGTATTTTGATTTTTGCATGTAAAAGAGAAACAAAATAAATGATCAAGTGAAATGACAAGCATGTCACTTCACTGTGAGTTAAACATAAAAAAATTATCGTAATCCATAAACTCAACAGCAATGGAAGTTGGGGTGAAAGTACATATGTCTGAAACTGGGGTTAATAAGCCACTCCAACCATAGTTTGTCGTCACACTAACAGTACCTCTCTCAGTCACTTCCACTGCATCATCTGATAACCCAGCAAACGTCATATTTGGATCAAAACAATTCCCCAAAAAACCAATCCATTGCTGAATAAGATAAGGAGAGGTAAAAACAAGATCATTAAGCTGTGTATCACGCGTGACTCTATTCAGGGTTTCTATTTGAGAAACCACGTCTTGCTCCATAAAAATAGTCGGCGTCGCTTGCAAAGCTCCAGACCAACCGCGTTGCACTGTCAACGCGTATTCACCATTTTGATCGGTTAAGGCATTATTTAGATAGCCTTGAACTTGGGCATTTTTTACGGGTATTTGATTATCCGTTAACACGCGACCAAAGAGTTTGACAGTTTTAAAAGGGCGAGTATAGAGAAATGACTGCTTGGCCCCCACCAGCAAGATACCGTTATCATAACCAAACGAGTAACCAAAATTAGTATTAGATTGATCCCCCATAAGCATGTCAGTAAGTTGCCATTGATCTTCTCGTTCATCAAACCGATAGATTTTTTTCAAGTGGTCATCGCCCACCAAAAGTACCGAACGATCCAATTCAACATCATGTCCAAAGTAACCACTTTGGTCATCAATATCAGTTTGATGAATCCTTTGCCCCATAACCCAAGGCTGGTTGGAATGGTCTCGCTTATACATCTGTATATAGCCTTGACCAAACACATAAGCACTAATCGCCAAGGTATGTCGATCTACATCAAAAGCATAAGAAAAACTTTGATTATCAACATTCGGCAACTCAATAGGCGCTTCAATGACTTGCGAACGTTGCCAGCGATCTTTTATGTTCTTATAAATGAACAATCTATCGGAACCTGAATCACTGATATACAGCTCATTCTTAACTTTTTTGATTGTCATACCAAAAGATTGATAGAAGCTCTGGGGCAAATCCGAGGCGTCCAGCTGCCTTTCATACTCCCAATGGTCATAACTTCGTTTATAAAGAAAAACCTGTTGACCTGAGGTGTCTGCTACCGCAAGAAGGTGGTCATCAATGAAGACAGTGCCGCCATAATTGCCTGGCAAAAAACCTGACGGCGGAGTGAATGTTGTCATTAACAACCAATCATCGTTTGATCGCTTAAATACCCAGACTTTGTTCTCTGATTGCGAACCAACAGCGATAAATCGTTTACTCACACTGACATGTCGATTTGGATTACTACTCCCTTGCACAGGCAGTTTTGGCCCCAGTTGCCATGCCCCTTCTTTTTTGAAAATCACTTGTTCATCAACAATGCCGACCTTGTCATAAATCTCTGCCGCCCCTGACACACCGTCAATGGCGATTTGACCACTTAAATCTACATTTTTAGCATGAAGCAATGTCGTAACAAGAAAAATAGACACTGCTATGATGGTATTAAAGAGTCTTTTTGAATATCGTAAAGTCATCCCTTCATCCTTACTTTAATATGTTGATATTCGGATAATGATAGGATGAAAAGCCCATCATAAAACTATCCCTATTCTAATAACGATAGCAAAGCCATTCGCGAGTTGAGAACAAAAAGGTTAACGCAATCCCGTTTCTGCCTCCCTCTGATCACAGATATCGCCAGAAAAAAATAGTCTAAGGAAATTAATAAAACAATGTTTTATTTTAAAGAATTGATCAAAATCAATAACCATAACAACATACCGTTTTTATTGTTTTTTATGTTTTACATGTAAAAGAGAGACAAAATAAATGATCGAAGGTAATGATAAGCATCGCCAATGAAGCAACAAAAAAGCGAGCCTCAGCTCGCTTTGTCCAACTTTGGTTTATGAAATCTAAAGCTCTAATGCTTTAGCATGATGCTCTAAATGGTCATCGATAAAGCTGGCGATAAAGAAATAGCTATGATCATAGCCCGGCTGACGACGTAACGTCAGTGGATGTCCCGCTGATTCACACGCTGCTTCCAAGGCTTCTGGTTTCAGCTGTTCTACAAGGAAATTGTCCGCTTCCCCTTGATCCACCAACAAAGGCAAACGCTCTTTGGCATCTGCGATCAACAAACTGGCGTCCCATTCTTGCCAAGTGCTTTTATCTTCGCCCAAATACCCAGTAAAGGCTTTTTCACCCCAAGGGCAGTTGGTAGGGTTGGCAATAGGCGCAAACGCAGACACAGACTGATAATAACCTGGGTTTTTCAAGGCACAAATCAAGGCACCGTGACCGCCCATGGAATGACCTGAAATTGAACGTTTATCGGTGACAGGGAAATTGGTTTCGATCAGATGCGGCAACTCTTGCACCACATAATCGTACATATGGTAAGTGTTCGAATAAGGCACGACGGTTGCATTTAGATAAAACCCCGCTGCCGAGCCAAAATCATAACTGTCGTGTTCACCATAATAATCCGTACCGCGAGGGCTGGTGTCTGGACAAACGATGGCCAAACCTAATTCTGCAGCCTTGCGAAAGGCGCCGGCTTTTTGGGTAAAATTTTCATCAGTACAAGTGAGACCGGACAACCAATAAAGTACTGGCACTTGCTGACTTTCTGCTTGCGGTGGCAAATAAATCGCAAAGGTCATATCACCCTTTACGGACAAACTTTCATGCTGGTAACGCTTTAACCAACCGCCGAAGCTCTTGGTGCTGGATATAAGTTCCATGTTTTTCTCCTGTGAACACACACCGCCTAAATTAGACGGCGTGCATTATGGCAATAAGGTATCGTTCCACACTCATTGATCAAACAAGATAACCGTACGAATACTCTTACCTTCATGCATAAGATCAAACGCTTCGTTAATCTGCTCAAGTGGCATAGTGTGAGTCACAAAGGGATCGATTTCTATTTTGCCATTCATGTAGTCTTCTACGTAACCGGGTAATTGACTGCGCCCTTTTACACCGCCAAAGGCGGAACCTTTCCACACACGGCCCGTAACCAACTGGAATGGACGAGTAGAAATCTCTTGGCCAGCCCCCGCCACACCTATGATGATGGATTCACCCCAGCCTTTATGACAGCACTCAAGTGCTTGACGCATCACTTGCACGTTACCGATACATTCAAACGAATAATCCACACCACCGTCTGTCATATCGACGATCACTTGCTGAATCGGTGCATCAAAGTTTTTCGGGTTGATGCAGTCAGTTGCGCCAAATTGTTGCGCCATTTCGAACTTAGACTCATTGATATCAATGGCGATAATTTTCGAAGCCCCCGCCATGCGAGCCCCTTGAATAACCGACAAACCAATGCCGCCCAAGCCAAATACCGCTACCGTGGCACCTTCTTCCACTTTCGCCGTGTTAAGTACGGCGCCGATACCCGTGGTGATACCACAACCTAGCAGACACACTTTTTCCAGCGGCGCGTCAACGTGAATTTTTGCTAATGAAATTTCCGGTACCACACTGTATTCAGAGAAGGTTGAGGTGCCCATGTAGTGGTAAATTGGCTCGCCATTAATACTGAAACGGCTGGTACCGTCAGGCATCAAGCCTTTACCTTGGGTTTCACGAACCGCCTGACACAAGTTGGTTTTGCCTGATGTACAGAATTTACATTCGCCACACTCAGCAGTGTACAGAGGAATAACGTGATCACCAGGCTTAAGACCGGTAACGCCTTCACCGACGGCCTCAACGACACCTGCTCCTTCGTGACCTAAAATGGCGGGGAAAATACCTTCTGGGTCTTCACCTGACAAAGTAAAAGCATCTGTGTGACACACACCGGTTGCCACCATACGCACCAATACTTCACCTGCTTGCGGATCTTGTACATCCACTTCTTCGATTTTTAGCGGTTGACCAGGGCCCCAAGCAACAGCAGCTTTACATTTCATGCAATTCTCCAACATAGGTTTTTACTAAGATGAGTCCGAGTGACTCTTTGAATGTTATTCAGTCTAGTCGTAATTTGGTTCGAGGATAATGGACATTTCAGCAATTCATTATTGCCATACAGCAATAATAATTTAAAAAGAGCCTTAAATGGTTATAATATAACAATCTATTAAATCAATTGGGGTTGTCTGTATGAAGAATTGGGAAGCCATGGAAGCCTTTGTCGAAGTCGTGCGACAAGGCAGCTTTTCGGCTGCCGCCAGCCAGCTCAATGTGTCGGCGTCACATATCAGCCGCTTAGTGACACAACTGGAGAATACCCTAGGTTGTACGCTATTACATCGTACAACAAGACGCATTAACTTAAGTGAAGCGGGTGAGCTCTATTACCAACATTGTCGTAATTTACCAGCCGCTCTGACCAGTGCTGAAGAAGTCGTGTCATCCTTAAATCAAGCGACAATTGGCAGTTTCAAAATGACCTGCGCCACCACCTTTGGTGAGCGTTATATCGCGCCATTGATGAATGACTTTCTCAAGCAAAATCCCAAAATTGAGCTGGACTTACACTTGACCAACCGAGCAGTCGACTTGATTGAGGAAGATTACGATCTGGCCATTCGCATGGGGGCGATGAAAGACTCCAGTTTGCTGTCGCGACGCTTATGTGATCGTGAGGAGTTTCTGTGTGCTTCCAGAGAATACGTTGATCAATTTGGCGTGCCACATACTTTGGCAGAACTGAACAAACACAAATGTTTATTAGGCTCAAAAAGTCATTGGCAATTTCAACAAGAAGGTCATCGCAAGGAAGTACGAGTCAGCAATCAATGGCGCAGCAATTCTGGCCCGGCGTTACTTGATGCGGTGAAAAAGGGCTTAGGCATTGCCCAATTACCAGATTATTATGTCAAAGACGAAATAGCCGCCGGCCGCTTAGTATCCCTTTTGCCTCAATATCAATATCCCTATAGTGGGGTCTGGTTGGTATACCCAAAAGTTCAACACCCGTCCCCTAAACTCAGTGCCATTTGCGATTATTTAATCACCTGTTTTCAAGATAATGCCCCATTTCATCAACATCGCGAGTATGGTTAAATAGCGGGCAATTCATCAGGACAATCACATGTTTGCACAAGAAGATTTAATTCAGGTCGCACGCCAAACCATGCCATTTGGTAAATATCAGGGACGCATTTTAATTGACCTTCCCGAAGCCTATTTATTGTGGTTTGCTCACGAGGGTTGGCCGAATGGTAATTTAGGCACTTGGTTGCAACTTTGTTTGGAGATCAAAATCAACGGCTTGGAAAACTTGGTCGATCCATTGCGTTTGCCTGAGCAGAGCAAGAATGACGAACCCAAAGTACGCATTCGCTTTGATGATTAACCCACTTCGCGAACATAATACAAAACCTCGCCCTTTCTCTCTTGGCAAGTAAAGCCCGCCTTTTCAGCCACCTTAATTGAGGCTAAGTTGTCCTCTTTGATCTGTGCAAAGAAAGGGCCTGTTAAATCCGTTAGCATTGCCTGCAACATTGGGTATGCCAATCCTTTGCCTCGCCTATCAGGCGCGATTGTCCAAGATAACAACCAGCCTTCTGGTAGGCGATCTGCTCGGCAACTGCCAATCACGGCATCTTCAACTTGAGCCATCCACAGACGACGATCTTTGTTGCGTAATGATGCCTGTAACCAAGTGAGATGTTCGGCTTTGGAGACTTTCTCAGACGATATGGACGCTTTTCGAGTCGAAGCATCATTGCGCCAATCTAATAACAGGTCTGCATCCTCCAGCGTCGCCTGCCGCAATTCAACTAACACACACAGTCCTCATTTTTGTTATTTCGTCATTGCCAAGGTCATTTCACTTTACCAAAAGGGCATAAAGGGTCAAAATTTGCTTTGTTAACGATACCTTTTCACCCCAAGTTATATTTTCATTAAGGGCTTTAATATGGACATTCGATTAGACGATTTAAACGGACCTGAAATCAAGAAGTTGTTGCAAGAACATTTGGATGACATGTATCAGACCTCACCAGAGGAAAGCGTTCACGCACTGGATTTATCCGAACTAAAGCAAACCGACATTCGCCTTTGGACAGTGTGGGAAAAAGGTCAGTTACTCGGTTGTGGCGCATTAAAAAACCACAATACAGAGGAAGGCGAGATCAAATCCATGCGCACTTCCCATGCCGCTCGTAAGAAAGGCGTTGCCTCCACCTTGTTACTACACATTTTAAACGACGCCAAACAACAAGGTCTGATTAAGATCAGTTTAGAAACAGGTACGCAAGACTTTTTCGCACCGGCAAGAGCCTTATACAAAAAACATGGATTTACAGAGTGTGGTCCATTTGCCGATTACCAGCCTGATCCTTACAGCACCTTTATGACCAAAACTCTGTAACAGATCAAGACTCTTTAACAAGATTTCGACGCACAAACAAAAAAGCCAGCAAAGATTGCTGGCTTGATTTCATCAATAGGGAGTGAATTAACAGGCAAGGGATAACCCATCGAACCTACTAATCTACTAATAAACTTACAGACCGCCGTGGGTCAATTTAGCGGGATCAAGCAAATTGGTTAGTTCTTCTCGCGTTAAATCCGTACCCTCATCGGCCACATCGATCACAGGTCGCCCTTCTCGGTAGGCTTTCTTAGCAATTTCAGCTGCTTTTGCGTAACCAATGATGGGATTCAAGGCGGTGACCAATATTGGATTGCGATGCAGCGCTTGATTCAATTTGTCTTCATTCACCGTCAGCGTGGCAATGGCGTTGTCTGCTAATAATTGCCCGCTGTTGGTCAATAATTTAATGCTGTTTAATAGATTTTTGGCAATCATTGGCAACATGACGTTCAACTCAAAATTACCTGATTGTCCACCAATGGTGATGGCTGCGTCATTACCTATGACTTGCGCTGCAACCATAGCCGCCGCTTCTGGAATCACCGGGTTGACTTTACCCGGCATAATGGACGACCCAGGTTGCAAGGCTTGTAGAGTGATTTCCCCCAACCCAGCTAATGGGCCTGAATTCATCCAGCGCAAGTCATTGGCGATCTTCATATAGGTCACCGCCACGGCTTTCAGCTGACCAGACAAGGCCACTGCTGTGTCTTGTGAACCAATCAAGGCAAAGAAATCCTGACCCGGAGAGAAGGTTTCCTTAGTTAATTCAGATAAGGCTTTCGCAAAGCCTGCGGCAAATTCAGGATGCGCATTAATGCCCGTCCCTACCGCCGTGCCACCTTGCGCCAATTGGCTGGTTTTTGTCTTGATATGATTGAGGTTATCAATGTTATCTTGCAGCTGCGCTGCCCAAGCATTGAATGTCTGATCCAGACGCACAGGCATGGCATCCATTAAATGGGTACGACCTGTTTTGGTATAACCCGCAAGACTCTTACCCTTTTCAATAATGGTATTTTTTAAATGCTCCAAAGCGGGTAACAAGTGGCCAGCCAATTCCAATGTGGCGCTCACATGAATGGCACTGGGTATGACGTCATTACTGCTCTGACCAAAGTTCACATGGTCGTTAGGGTTGATGGTCTCGCCATTGTATTGACTGGCTAAAGTGGCAATCACTTCATTGGCATTCATATTCGAACTGGTGCCAGAGCCGGTTTGATATACGTCCACCGGAAAGTGCTGCATCAGGTCATCGGCATCCAACAACTCATTGCAAGCATTCTGAATCGCTTGAGCTTGTTTCGGGGTAATGCATTCAAGCGCTTCATTGGCCTGTGCGGCAGCGGCTTTGATCAAGATCAGAGAACGAATGAAAGCCTCCGGCATGGCTTCGTCACTGATAGGAAAATTGTTAATGGCGCGTTGGGTTTGAGCACCATACAGGGCGTTTTCAGGGACTTCTAGCTCACCCATGCTGTCTTTTTCAATGCGTGTTTTCATTCGCTAATGGTTTCCTTTGTTTACGACTCAAAAGAAGAGATGAAGTAATGGCTCAATACCCTAAGGTTATGCTCCATTTTGAAATAGTTTCTTGCGTCTTGGTAGGTCACAATCAGGCGTTTCAGGTGCGACAGAGGCAGATACACTTTGTCCAAACAGGTTTGTCGCCATTGTGGCGCGATACTGGTATCACACACGGTATCCAATAGGACATTAAACACTCGTTGGTGCAATTGTGTGGCATCTGTAATGTTCAAACGCTCTGCGTATTCTTCAGTCAAATTAAGATAGTGGTACAAAACCTCCGGCGAGTCGGCGCACTGACCTGCCTGAATGGTTTGCTCAAGAACAGAAAATGGCACCAAGTAACGACTCATCGTCCTACCCTCCGATATATTAAATGATAACTATTATCAATAATGTTCGGTTAATCCTAGGCTGTCAAGAAATTGATAACGATTCTTATTAAAATTTAGACATGATGGTGAGAGTTTTGATTAAGATCATTAACATTAGGCAAAAAGCACAAAAAAGCCCCTACCTAGGTAGAGGCTGAACAGCACTACAAATTTGACTATTGACACTTAAATCAGTGGTGATGACCACCAACGCCGTGCGCATGACCGTGCGCGATTTCATCATTAGTCGCTTCACGTACATCAATCACTTGGATATTAAAGGTTAAATCCTTACCTGACAGTGGGTGGTTGATGTCCACTGTGGCATGTTTTAAACCTGCTTTTACTATGGTGACTTGGCGCAGACCTTTGTCTGTTTGAACCGTCGCCACCATACCTGGCTGCCAACGCTTAGCGCCTTGAAGGTGTTTTACTGGCACTTGTTGAGTGTGGTTTTCTTTACGTTCACCATAACCTTCTTCCGGGGTTACGGTCACTTCGAATTCCTCTCCAGCCGCTTTTCCAGCCATGGCCTTTTCCAAGCCCGGAATAATGTTGCCGTGACCATGAAGATATGCCACTGGATCTTTACCAGCGGACGTTTCGATCAGTTCGTCACCACTGCGAAGGGTGTAGTGAAACTGCACCACTTGATTGTCTGCAATCGACATGGGTTATCCTTATTTCAATAGGTTACTGCACAATGCATGGTGCCATTATAAGGGCTTCATTCCGCTAAAACAGTGATAATTCAAGAGAATCATCTTTTATTTCAATGTCCGACACCAAAGTGGCTGCCAATTTCTCAAATTGTGAATGATTTAAGGTGTAAATTGGGTGTTTATCAAAATATTGACGCAGCACCCGTTCCACTCGGTCTTGCAAAGAACCTAGCGTCGAGCGGATGATTTTTTCATTAAAACGGGAGCCTTTGATGGCAACTTGTGTGAGTCGTGGTGCCACTAAAAAAAGATCTTTATCTTGAATACGTATACCTGCCTCAAAGTCAGGATTGACTTGCATGGTTAATGAAAAGCTCTGTCCAAACGCCGACACTTCACCGGTTAAATCACACATCAAGGCGATCGCAATCACACCACCATCACGTTCAAGAAAGTCGATGTCTGCTTGTTTAATGGCTAGATTTAATGCGACTGCTTGACCCTCTTCCGCCAATTCAAAGCGAGTATTTTGCGCACTTTCTATTTGCTTGGCGAGATCATCATTAATTTTCGTTTCACTGATGCGAAAACTATTGCAACCGCTCAAAGTGAGGCTCAGTAATGTTAATAACGCAAGATATAAAGATTGTCTATTCAATCTCATGAGGTCTCCTAATTCGGCTTCTGTGTTAAAAATGCTTGGCGTTTATCAAACCAAAAACGCATAAAGTCTTCCGTTACTTTTTGTTCTATTTCCACCGCCTCATCGGTTGGGCAAAACAAAGAAACCGTAAAGATATTAAAGCCTTCTGCCGTAGTGGTAATACGAACACGAGGCTCTGGACCCGAAATATTAATATCAAGGCGCTTTTCGATCAGGCTGTTATAACGAATGGCCACCTCATGAAAATGCTCGCTATACTCACGGATTTTGCCAATGATTTGCTCCTTGATCTCAAATAAATTTACTTCATCTGATTGCCTGGAAATAGAAAAAGTATGAGTCACATAACGACGCATGTAATTAAGGTTTTGCACCGTGTGAATCAATAGCACACTGTTTGGCACAACGGTTGTTCTGCCGGTATAAGCGTAGCTGCCACCTTTTAAATCCACTTCAAACAAAGTAGTGGATAACCAATCACTGTCCGTCACTTCACCTTCAAAATTCGCAACCTTAATCCAATCTCCTACTTGATAAGGCCGTGTACTCGCGCGGTAAAACGCCCCCACGATACAAGCAATAAATTCTTTTGTGGCAATGACTAATGCCACCATAAAAGCAGCAATGGAAATGGCAATGTTTTGCAGTTCAGATGACCATATGAGGATCAGACCCACAACAAATAAAAAATTAAAGGAATTGTCTGCCGCATTGATCCTTTGACGTTTTTTATCATGATCAATATGTTGGTTAAGACGAATGGCGCGCTTTGTATAGCGGCGAATAAAATAGACCAGTAAGATTAGGGCCAAAGTAAGAACCAGTTCTACATGATCTGTAATAATGGAAACATCCCATTGAGAATAATCGAAAGGCATAAAGAGTCACTTCTGTGTGAAAGTCGATACCTTAACAATCATTCTTTGCAACAACAATTCATTCACTACGACAACAATAAAGTCTAGACAAGATAAAAAATTATACTGTATATTTATACAGCATAATTTTTGTGAGGTGACTTATGTCCGTCATTATTAAATACGTCGTAGAACGCCATGGAATCGAAAAAATGACCTTTACTTCAAAAGCCGAAGCCGATGCGTACGATAAACTTCTCGATAGTGCTGAGGCACTCATGGAGATTCTCAGTCATAGCCAGCTTGTTGAAGACGATCAGCTGAAAGAAACAATAGCTATGTACTTAGCAGAACACAAAAACAGTGTCATTGATGCACTTGGCCCAAAAAAGAAAACGACCAGCAAAAAGAAGAACACCCCCAGTCCACAAACGGAACTGGCTCTCAATAAAACGCCCAAAACACCCAGCACAGACTTAGAAGACTTGGTGATAGAAACCGATGAAGAACAAGTCTATCAAGAAGAAGCCATCGCCGATCCATTTGATGACGACAACTTTGATGAGAGCCACGCTGCTTAGGATTTATTATCACTCGCAGTCTTAATCTTTTCCTCAACAGGGTAAGTCGTGCTAACAAATTCCGTTGTACGACTTTTTATCACACGTCATTTCTGATGCCTTGTGAATAGAAATTATTCCAAAAAAAGAAAAACATTTAGTCCTATTTGTTATATGTGGCATAAAAAAGGATTAAATGAGGACTATTTTGTTCACATTTCAACCAATTTAGTCAATAATGATGCACAATGTCGTTTATTCTTTAGGATAAAGAAATGCAGTTTCTCGTCATTTTATTCTTCGCAGCGCTCTTCAGTTTGTCTTCCATGTATTACATCTATACCTACCGTGGCAATATTCGCTATGCCAATTGGACAGAGTACTTTCGTAAAGGCTGGCCCATTTTTGCGCCACTGAATTGTCTTTTGTATCTGTTTTCTTATAAGAAAGTGAAACAACCTATTATCGATACGCTACAGTTCAAAGAGCTAGATGAATTACGCGATAATTGGGAAGTGATTCGAGACGAAGCTCTCGCTTTACAACAGCAAGGGGATTTAGAAGACATCAATCAACCGGGCTCAGACGCATACTATGATGTCGGGTTCAGAACCTTCCACAAGTACGGTTGGCGTAAGTTTTATCTTAAATGGTATGGCTACACTCACACATCAGCACAAACCATGTGTCCGAAAACAACGGAAATTCTCAGCCGAATCAAAAACATCAACGGCGCCATGTTTGCTTACATGCCAGCTAACTCTGAACTGACTCGTCACCTTGACCCTGTGGCTTGTTCCTTGCGCTATCACTTGGGTCTTCAGACTCCTAATTCTAAAGACTGCTTTATCAATGTGGATGGCCAAGAGTACGCTTGGCAAGATGGTAAAGACTTGTTATTTGATGAAACCTACTTACATTTTGTCAAAAACAACACTGAAGAAAGCCGTTTGATTTTGATGTGTGATTTTGATCGCCCAGTGAATCTGTTCGGAAAATTGATCAATTTCTGCTACAAGATTTTAATGAAGGCGTCATTGGTACCTAACACCTCAGAAGATAAAAGCGGATTAGCGAACAAAGTATTTAAAACTGTGACGCCTATGCTGCAGCGCAGTAAAGAATTGAAGAAAACCAATCGCAAAGCCTACAAGCGTCTAAAATACACAGTAAACACTTTATTACTCTTGGTTATTTTTGGCCTCGTCGCTGGTGTCATTGAACTCTTCAGCTGGTTATTTTTTTAATCTTGAAGAGTAATTCCTATGCTTATTAAGCAGGTTTGCTGCGGTGAGCCTGCTCTAATAACCAATCAAAAAATACTTGTGCCGCCATGTGCAATGGTGCATTGGGCTCCTTCACTAGGTAAAACGACTCACTTGCTTCGATTTGTTTAGCAAAAGGCGCCACCAATCGCCCTTCTGCAATCAAACCTTCGACCATAGACGACCTGGCTAACGCCACACCCTGTCCGAGCTCCGCCATACGTAAAGTGGAAACTAAAGTATCGAATTGCATTCCTTTGGAATAATCAACCGAGCTTTCGCCCATGATATTCAACCAATATCCCCACCCTTCTTCGTAACCTAGAACATGCAATAAAATATGATTCACTAAATCTGCAGGCGATGCTAAAGGCGTATGCTGCAATAAAGCTGGCGAACAAACCGGCAGCAAGCTGTCCCATGTCAAACGCTGTGATTGCAGACCCTGCCAATCACCATGCCCCCAACGAATTTCCATGTCTTCCTCGGCATCCCAATCTGCTAACCAGATGTGGCTGGCATAACGGATATCAATGTGCGGATAAAGCGCTTTAAAATTGGCCAATCTAGGGGCTAACCAAAAGCTAAAAAAGGCCAGACTCCCGCGCACTTTGACGATACTGGAGCTGTTAGAAGAGAAGATTTCGCCGGTGCCCGCAGACAGGCGACTGATAGCGTCCTGTACCACAGGATAATAAGCGCGCCCTTCTTTGGTTAGGCTCAAGCCACGGGCTAAGCGCTGGAACAAAGCCACACCAAGATGACTTTCGAGCAAACGTATTTGCTGACTTACCGCCCCTTGGGTTAGACACAATTCTGTCGCAGCATGAGTGAAGTTAAGGTGACGTGCAGACGCTTCAAAGGTGTGCAGCCAGTTTAAAGGAGGGAGAGACTTTTGGTTCATATTCAATGCCTAATAAAGCCACCTTACACCAAATCAGCAAGGTGGCTATGTTATACAGCAGTCAAACCGCACAAGCCCTTATAGAACTTGCCCCAAGAAGCGCTGTAAACGTGGGTTGTCCGATTCAAAGAAGCGTTCTGGAGCTTCTTCAAATACCAACTCACCGTCTTCCATAAAGACAACACGATCAGCCACTTCACGGGCAAAGCCCATTTCGTGCGTTACCACCACCATGGTCATGCCTTCACTGGCAAGACTCTTCATTACATCCAGCACTTCCCCAACCATTTCTGGATCAAGGGCACTGGTTGGCTCATCAAACAACATGATTTTCGGCATCATAGCCAAAGCTCGAGCAATGGCAACACGTTGCTGTTGACCGCCTGATAAGTGCGATGGGAAGTTGTTCATACGCTCAGCCAGACCAACACGCTGCAACAACTCACGACCTTCTTGTTCCGCTGCTT
Source organism: Marinomonas sp. ABL3_031 (assembly GCF_056161265.1). Classification (NCBI taxonomy): domain Bacteria; kingdom Pseudomonadati; phylum Pseudomonadota; class Gammaproteobacteria; order Oceanospirillales; family Oceanospirillaceae; genus Marinomonas; species Marinomonas sp. ABL3_031. Next base: position 334,978 of record NZ_JBSWYU010000001.1, on the reverse strand, counting down.
GCTTGCTCTTTTTCAACACCTTGATAGGCGACAACATAACGTTACCAAGAGCCGTTTTGTGCGGAAACAAGTTAAAGGATTGAAACACCATGCCCACTTCTTCACGGACTTTATTAATGTTGGTTTTCTTATCCGTCAAACTGACATCATCGATCAGTATAGTGCCTTCAGAGATGGTTTCTAACTGATTTAGGGTACGCAAAAAAGTCGATTTACCTGAGCCACTCGGCCCAATAATTACCACCACTTCACCACGCTTAATATCCAAAGACACGTCTTTTAAGGCGTGACAGCCATTTGGATACACTTTTTCCACATGTTTGGCGCGAATAATGCGCTCATCAACTTGCTTAGTCACTGGCTGACAACCTCTTCTCTAGATATTGAATGGCCCAAGATAAAGTGCCAGTAAGCACCAAATACAACAATGCAACGGTAAACCAGACTTCGAACGGCGCAAAGGTAGAACTGACCACCTCGCGTCCCGCCTTGGTTAAATCTGTAATCGAGATAACAGAAACCAACGAGGAGTCCTTGATCAGGTTGATGAATTGTCCCGCCATCGGCGGTAAGGTACGCTTAAACGCCTGCGGCAAAATGACTTCGATCATCGCCTGAACATAATTCATGCCCAAACTGCGTGCCGCTTCCATCTGCCCTGGATGAATCGATTGAATACCAGAACGCACAATCTCAGCTATGTAGGCCCCTGTAAATACAGACAATGCTGCTACACCAGCCGTAAATCGATCTAAGCTTAATACCGTGCCGATAAAGAAATAGAAGATAAAAATTTGTACTAAAAGCGGCGTACCGCGTACCAATTCAATGTAAGTAATGGCGAGGTAGCGCAGGGTAGGATTGTGAGAAATACGCGCCAAACCGGTAAACAAACCAATAATAACGGCAAAAATCAAAGACACCACAGACAGTTTCAGTGTGATCCATAACCCCCAAGTAATAGGGCCAATTGTCCAACCAATTCGCTGAGCGACTGGGTCACCCTCAAATACCAGATCACCATCATAAATCAGCGCATCGTCAAATTTCTTAATGATAAGAGGATCAAGACCAATGTCGGATTCTATAGTAATGGTATTGGTCGCATCGTCTACGTAAGCCGTACCATCAAAAGGCGCCCGAATTTCCGTCGGCTCAGTACTCACTATGTACTGGGGAATACGTTCCCAACGCCAAGTATAGTCAATGCTTTTGCTGGAGGCATATATACCAAAGCCTAAGGCTAGTAGGATTAGCACAAAAAGACCTTTCCATAAAAGCAGATGTGATTGTTTTTCCATCGATGAGAGATTCCCCGTCGTGTTTCCAACTTTAATTAAGAATAGGTATCCAAACCTACTAGGACACTAGCCAGACCGAGGGGGCCATCAGCTAGCCGTTCTGCAAACAAAAAGTGGCGCTGATTGCGCCACTTCTCGTAACCGGAACGGATTTTACTGGATGTTCTTCATCCATGCATCACTTGCGAACCATTTGTTATAAATTTTATCGTAAGTACCATCGCCTTTAATTTGCGCTAGGTAGTTATTGATAAAGTTCATGAAGTCTGGATCGCCTTTACGAATCGCCATACCGAGAGGTTCATAAGTAAAGGGAATGTCTAGGTGGACCAACTTGTCACTGTTTTGCGCACCGTAGATTGCGTTAAATGGTAAGTCGTAAACGAAAGCGTCTGCGTTACCATTGATCACTTCTAGTGCACCATCAGATTCTGTTTCAAAAAGGTTGATCTTGGCTTTACTTAGGTAACGCTTCGTTGCGTAATCTGCAGTCGTACCAAGCTTAGTCGCAATAGTGTACTTGCTGTTGTTAAGGTCACGGTATGAATTCACTTTGCCTTCTAGTTTTTTGCTTAACAAAATACTTTGACCAACAACGATGTAGGGGTCAGTGAAATTAATTTTCAAGTTACGTTCCGCAGTGATGGTCATACCAGAAATGATGATGTCACATTTCGCAGTCAATAATGCTGGAATAATACCGTCCCAAGCCGTGTTACGTAGATCGATTTTTACGCCCATTGCTTTTGCCATAGATTTGGCAATGTCCACATCAAAACCGACGATGTTGCCTTTTTTATCACGCATATCGAATGGCATGTAACCCGCTTCAAGACACACTTGCATCTCACCGCGCGTTAGAATCTCGTTCAAGGTAGATTTTTCCCATAAACTGTTGTCTGAAGCAGACGCAACAGTTGCGCTTACTAGGGCCGCAAAGGCAATCAGTACTTTTTTCATTATCTAATGTCCCCAATTAACAAATCATTATTATCTTAGTGTTGTAACTAAGCCGCGCATAATACCTAAATTCATATCAACAGTCCTTATGAATTCTCATTTTTTGAACCTGAAGCCTATGAGGCTAGCGATGAGCTTATGTGCAATTTACCTGCAAGAAGCATTCCTAACTATCTCAAACGCCTGTTTTAGATCAGCAATTAAATCCTCAGTATCTTCAATACCCACGGAAATCCGCACTAGACCTTCTGAAATCCCCAATGCTTGACGCTCTTCTAAGGTGTTTTCCACATGGCTAGTGGTTCTTGCTGGGCCATATATAGTCTCAACCGCACCTAGATTTCCGGCACAATGGGCATAACGCAATTGCGGTAACAATCGCGTCACCATGTCCATACCACCAGCCAGCACAAAACTAACCATAGCACCAAAACCGCGCATCTGCGCAACTGCGATGTGATGATTTTTGTGCGTCTGCAAACCTGGATAATTTACCGCCTCGACCAGAGGTTCGGTCAGTAGATATTTTGCAATTACTTGCGCACTTTGCTGCTGCTGACGAACACGTAATGCCAAGGTTTTGATACCACGAATAATCAAATAAGCTGAAAAAGGGTCCAATGCAGCTCCGTTTATTTCTCGGTAATGCCTAACTTTTTCCATCAAGCTTTCTGCACCACATACCAAACCACCCATCGCATCGGCATGACCACTTAAGAACTTAGTGGCACTGTGAATGACAATGTCTACCCCCAAAGCAAGGGGGTTTTGATTTAATGGTGTGGCAAACGTATTATCCGCCATCACAATAGCCCCAACCTTTTTAGCAGCAGTTGCTAAGCGTTTGATGTCGACAATTTTCAAAGTCGGATTCGTTGGTGTTTCCAGATAAAGAACGTCACATCCTTTGGCAATTTCTGCTTCAATTTGCTCGTGACTGTGGGTTTCGCATAACACCACCTCCACTCCCATGCGAGGTAAAAACTCCTCAAACACCTTATTCGTGCCACCGTAGCTGTCTTTGGTAGACACCACACGACTGCCATTCTTTAAGAAGGTATATAACGCACTACTGATAGCCGCCATCCCTGTGCTGAAAGCCACCGCAGACTCGGCATTTTCCAATACGCATATTTTGGCTTCCAAGGTTTCAACGGTTGGATTGCTCATTCTACTATAAATAAAACCAGGAGCTTCACCCAATGCCACATCATACCAATGATCAATATCTTGGTAGCCATAGGCCGCACTAGCCACGATTGGCGTCTGCGTTGCTCGGTATGGATGCCCTTCTTCACCGCCCCATACTGCTTGCGTTCCAATACCAATACTTTTGTTATGCGTCATGCTAAATCACCTATCTGCCATTAAAATCGTGCGAAATAAAGTGACACTATAGGCAATAAAGTCTCCTTAAAGTAATCATAAAATGATTGCTTTAGACATGGTTTTTTTAATGGCTTTATGGAAGCAATGAAGCTAACCACAAACCATATTTAAAGCAATTATTGCAATCAATTTACATTTGTAAATGATGATCATTTAAAATAGTATCCACACACAAAATCTAATGATTCTCATAATCAGATAATAACTTAAGGATGTTGTAAATGAATTCATTATTCCGCTTAACTCCTGTTTCACTGGCGGTAACCCTTTCACTCTTTAGCATGCTTGGCCATGCCGAAGACACTAGCACCATTGCGCTTGAAAGCGACGCCGAAGACCTTGACACCCTTGTGGTTGAAGGCGATACCGAAGAACAAAGCTCTACCGCAAATAACTTTTCCTATGTCAGTGATGTGGCACAAACGGCAACCAAATCAGATGAGGAAATAGTTAAAATTCCCCGCGCTGTCTCCGTGGTAACCCAAGAACAAATGGACGATCGCGCTCCCATCAGTATTTCCGATGCTTTGCAATACACTCCCAGCATCCAGACTAACTTCTATGGCGAAGACAACAAACAAGATTGGTTTGTGGTACGTGGCTTTAAGCAAGCCAATAATGGTTTATACCAAGACGGCACACGCCTTTATTCGTCTGGCTTCTATAGCTGGCAAATCGACCCCTTCATGCTAGAGCGCATTGAAATCTTACGGGGGCCAGCGTCGACGTTAAATGGCCAAACGCCACCGGGTGGGGTTATCAACGTGATCAGCAAACGAGCCCAATTAGATGAAGATTTTGGCGCTGTGACGGGTTCCGTTGGCTCCTACGACCGTAAAGAAATCAACCTTGATGTAAATAAGCTACTCAACGATAAGATGGCATTCCGCATGGTGGCCCTCACCCGTGAAAACGGCACCAAGGTGGATGGCGTCGAAGCAGAACGTACCTTATTGGCCCCTTCTCTGGCTTGGCAAATCAGCGATAAGACAAACCTAACCATTTTAGCCAGCTACCAGAAAGACGATTCCGATCCGTACGTACAGTTTCTTCCTAAAGATGGCACTCTAACAACAGACAGCGGCACTATTGACTATGACATGGCTTTAGGCGATCCCGACTGGGAAACCTTTCAACGGGAACAAACCTCAGTGGGCTATGAGCTGGAACACATTTTCAACGAGGATCTCAAATTCCAACAATCGGCGCGCTTTAGCCACATGGACATCAATGTACGCCAAATGTATTACCTTACAACTTTAAGTAGTAGCAGCTCAATTATTCGTGGTGTCACCTATGAAGATGGCGAATCAGATGCATTGAACCTCGACAATCGTTTTATTTATGACTTTGATACAGGCTCAATCAAACATACTCTATTAACTGGACTAGACTATCAAAGTCTTGATAAAGAAGGACAAAATTTTGGATCAACCACACCACTTGCATCAGTAAATGGTAGCATTTTTTTCAATCCATTTAACCCAACTTATGGTGACACCTCTCTAGTTAGGGTAACCAACCTAAGTACATTATCCACGGCAGCCCTCACCGATGATGATTTAGTAACAACTAAAACCAAAAATCGTCAGTTAGGCTTCTATGTTCAGGATAAAGCCGAATTAACAGAACAGCTAACCTTGTTAGCGGGCTTACGTTATGATGATGTCAGCAATGAAACCCATATTATCGATACGAACACGAAAACGGATGTGGACATTGACGCTTGGACCTCCAATGTGGGCGCTTCCTATGATCTAGGTATGGGAGTGGTGACCTACGCTAACTTTGCTCAATCTTTCACGCCGATCAATTCATTCGATGAAAACAATGATCCGGCCGACCCAGAACGAGCCAACAGTTATGAAGTTGGTGTGAAGTTCAAGCCACAAAACTTCGATGGTCAATTTGGCGTCGCTGCCTATCAGGTCACCAAGGAAAATCTCACCAGCGGCTCCAGTGGTACTTCAAGCTTTCAGCAAATCGGCGAAGTGCGTAACCGAGGCATTGAATTTGAAGCCGTGGCCAACCTTAACCAAGCCTTTACTCTGGTGGGCACATTGAGTTCTGTCGATTCAGAAGTCACAGAAGACGATGACAGTTCGAAAGTGGGTAAAACCCCACAGCAAATTGCAGACCGACTGGCCTCTGTATGGGGCAACTACCGCTTTATGGATGGCATTTTAGATGGCTTAAAGGTCGGTGCAGGCGTCCGTTACATAGGTGATTCTTATGGAGATGATAAAGAAACCATCAAGGTTCCCTCTTACACCTTATTTGATGCCATGGCGAACTATCAGTGGAACGATTATAAGTTCCAAATCATGGTGAAAAACCTGTTTGATAAAGAATATGTATCAACTTGTTCAACAACCACTAGCGACGCACTAGGTGATACAAATACTTGCTATTACGGCGACAGCCGCAACATCATTGCGAGCGTGAGCTATGACTGGTAATAATTAAGATAAAATAGGACACACTAGATTATAACAAGTGTGTCTTATCTCTTACTTTCATACTCAAAACAGTGATAACAGAAAAATTGCCTAAAACACTCAGCATACATTAGAGTAAAGGTCTCCATTCACAATGATCGAGAACCAGTTTGCAGAAGAAAAAAGGCTTCGCCACCATTTCAGATGTTGCCAAACAGGCTAATGTTGGCAAAACCAGTGTGTCGCGATATTTAAACGGCGAGCAAAATAAATTATCAGAACAAATGGTTGATAAAATCGCCTGTGCCATCAAGCTGTTAGATTACCGCCCTAATCACTCTGCGCGCATGCTGAAAGCAGGACAATCTAAACTGATTGGTCTTGTATTAGCGGATGTGACTAACCCCTATTCCATAGATGTTTTACAAGGCATTGAAGATGTCTGTCGCCAACAGGGCTATATGTTGATGGTGTGTAACACCAATAATCAACAGGATCTACAAGCACAATATTTAAGTTTATTAGAAGCGCATCGTGTCGATGGCTTAATTGTCAACACAGCAGGTATGACACCAAAACAAGTCAGCCATTTTCAATCGCTAAGTTGCCCACTGGTGCTGGTAGACCGAATCAATACCTCTCTCGGTTATGATTCCGTAGGTCTGGATAACCAGCAAGCCGTTACTCAAGCCTGTCAGCACCTCGTCAGCGAATCCTATGATGCCTTATTGGTCATCACAGAATCGTTGGAAGTTGAGCCAAGACAAGCACGTGTGGATGCCATAAGTAACTTCTGTGAACAAAACGCAAGATTCCAGTATCAAGTGTTTGAAACGGATAAAATGTGTGTTGATTCTATTGCACAAACCATTTCAACCTTCATGGCAAAATTTCCTAAACATAAGAAAGCCATATTTACCACCAATGGCGTGGCCATGATGAGCACCGCCAAAGCTTTAAAAAAACTCGAACTACAAATTCGTCATGACATTGGGTTAATTGGCATTGATGATCCTGAATGGGCACAACTATTTGAGGGTGGTATTACTGTCATGCGCCAACCCTCTAAAACCATAGGAAAAACCGCCTGTGAGCGCTTACTCAGTCGCATTCAAGGTAATCAAGAAGCGCCACAACATTTAACCCTTAATGCCGAACTCCTTGTCCGAAAATCCACCTAATTAGCCGCCCTCCTAGAAAGCCAAATTTCGCGACTAAGATTGCTTATGGAACCGGTTCCATATATAGTCTTTTAAACCAATAATAAAGATAAATTAAAAGAGGTCTACCATGTCGAATGTTGTTCCAAACTTTGTCACCATTGGAGAAGCCATGACCATGTTTGTGGCGGATACGCCAGGGGACTTATCTCAGGTGATTTCATTTTCACGCTCTTTAGCGGGCGCTGAAGTCAATGTGGCCATTGGCATGGCGAGACTGGGTTTTCATTCCACCTACATCACTAAAGTGGGTAATGACAGCTTCGGTGACTTTATTAAGCAGTCGATTCAACACGAAAACATTCAAACCCACCAGATATTAGAATGCGCTACAAATGCCACTGGCTTCATGCTGAAATCCAATGTGACGGATGGCAGTGATCCAAAGGTGGAGTATTACCGGAGAAACTCGGCGGCCTCCACCTTAAACGCTGACGACATTGATACTAGCCTCTTCCACCAACAACCTCACCTTCACCTCACCGGTGTGTCAGTTGCCGTTTCCGAAAATCTACGAAATGCCGCTAAACACGCTTTAAAACAGGCAAAAGAGCAAGGTTGTCGGGTCTCCTTTGACACCAATTTGCGCCCTGCCCTATGGCCAGACCAAGCCACTATGATTAGAGAAATCAACGACTTTGCTTTTGCAAGTGACATAGTGTTACCCGGCATTGAAGAAGGTAAAATTTTGACAGGAAGTGATCAACCAGAAGCGATTGCTGACTTCTACTTACAGGGTGGCAGCCAAGCTGTGGTGGTAAAACTGGGCAGTAAAGGCGCATACTATAAAATACGTTCTGGCGAGTCAGCCACTGTGGCAGGTTTCCCAGTGGATAAGGTTGTTGATACCGTAGGGGCAGGTGACAGTTTTGCTGTGGGGGTCATTTCTGCCTTGCTGGATGGCCATGATATGACCCATGCAGCCCGTCGCGGTAATTTACTAGGCTCCTTAACCGTTCAGGTGCGAGGGGACAGCGAAGGTTTACCAACAAGAGATCGACTAAACACCTTAGAAAAAGTGGATGGATATGAAGCCTAAAGTATTGCTCTACAAGCCCCTTCCAGATGGAGAGCGACAGCGACTTGCGACTCACTTTGACCTCGTCGAGTTCGATGGTTTTCACCCTGATAATCACATCGAGTTTTTAACGGCGTTAAGACAAGCTGAGGGAATCATTGGTGGCTCAGGCATCAAATTGACAACAGAACAACTTGAACAAGCTGTCAATCTTAAAGTCGCTTCTACCATTTCCGTTGGTACAGATCAATACGATCTGGACTATCTCGCACGCCGCAATGTCCCTGTTATGCACACCCCGGGCGTGCTCAATGAGACCACTGCCGACACCCTGTTTGCCTTACTTATGTGTACTGCTCGACGCACTATCGAACTGTCTAACATGGTAAAGGAAGGAAATTGGAAACATACCATAGGTCCTGAACTATATGGCACGGATGTGTACGGCAAAACCCTTGGCATTATTGGTATGGGACGGATCGGCCAAGCTTTGGCCAAGCGCGCGCACTTAGGTTTTGATATGAAGATTCAATACACTAATCGCCGTCGCCATCCACAAGCGGAACAAGCCTACAAAGCACAATATATGGACATGGACACCTTACTGGCGAACTCTGATTTCGTCTGCGTGATGACACCATTAACCGCCGAAACAGAAGGTCTGATTGGGGCAAGGGAATTTGCTTTAATGAAACCAGACAGTATCTTTATTAATGGTTCCAGAGGCCGAGTCATAGAGGAAGATGCTTTAATAAGAACCCTGCAAAACAAACAAATTAGAGCAGCAGGATTGGATGTTTTCCAACAAGAACCCTTACCCGCTGATTCACCATTATGCCAGTTAGACAATGCTGTGCTCTTTCCGCACATCGGCTCAGCAACCCAAGAGACTCGCCATAAAATGATCATTTGTGCAATCGATAATCTGATCCGCGCCATGGCAGGGGACATTTCTAAAAATTGTGCCAATGGTCATTTGTTGAAATAATGATCCTTTAGTTAAAGAAAGTACAAATAGTGCCATTAGCGCTTATGCTTAACCTGCATAATAAAAGTCCGCAACTTTTGTGCACAATGTAATGGATAACTTGCCGCGTCAGAGTCAGGCCGAGTACAATCTGCGACATCATTTGGCTTTATTTGCAGAAGGAACACTTCTTGACCACCTTAACCAATGCATTAAGCGCATTAGCGGAATTTTGTCAGCACTCCGGTTCATCGACAGCCATCACCTTTCATCGAGGTATCGAACGAGAAGCCTTGCGAGTACAAGCTTCAAATGGCCGTATTTCTCATCAAGCTCATCCTAAAAGTTTAGGTTCTACCCTTACTCATAGCGCCATTACCACAGACTATTCTGAAGCGCTAATGGAGTTTATTACCCAAGTTCATCCTAGCGTAGAAGGGGTAATCAAAGAACTGGAAGACATTCATCAAGTAGTCAATCATAAGTTGGATCAGTTGGATGAAGTCTTATGGCCAGCCAGCATGCCGTGTTTCTTAGAGGGTAACGAGGATGTGCCGATTGCCTATTATGGTGAGTCCAACACCGGCAAGCTAAAGCGAGTGTATCGAGAAGGCCTTTCCAATCGATATGGTCGTATTATGCAATGCATCGCGGGCATGCATTATAACTTTTCCTTTGACAATCACTTCTGGCACTTCTTAGCGAACTACAAAGGACGCCATAACTTAACAGCCGATGAGCAACAAGCCTTTCAATCTGACAGTTACTTCGCATTAATCCGTAATTTCCGCCGCAACTCTTGGCTTTTATCACTTTTATTTGGCGCCTCACCCGCCGTCGATAGCAGTTTTTTACCGAGCAAGCCCAGTAGTCTGGAAGAACTGAGTGATCACACTTGGTATGGCCCTCACGCAACGTCATTACGCATGAGTGACTTGGGTTATCAAAATAAGGCTCAAGCCGATTTATATGTGTGCTACAACGAAGTAGATACTTACATCAGCACCATAAAAAAAGCTCTACAGACACCTTATCAAAAATATCAGGATATAGGCACAAAAGTAGATGGGCACTATCGTCAACTAAACACCAATTTGCTGCAAATTGAAAACGAATACTACAGTGACATTCGCCCTAAAAGAGTCACTCGATCAGGTGAACACCCCAGTGCGGCATTACAGTCTCGCGGCGTCGAATACATAGAAGTGCGCATCATGGACTTGGACCCATCTTCTCCCATCGGGATGCAAACCTCTACCCTGTATTTTATTGACGTCTTTTTATTGTTCTGTATGTTGCGAGGAGACGAACGATTGGATGCAGAAGAATGCAGCAAGCTGCGTTCACTACAACAACAAATTGCTGCTCACGGCCGAGACTTACAGAAAGACTTTGATTTTGGCCACGGGCCTATCAAGCTGGCAGATAAAGCAAATAAAGTATTGGAAGCGTTAGAAGAAGTTGCGCATTTCCTCGTATCGCAAACGGGGAATGCGGCTTACCTTGAAGCCGTACAACAACAGAAAGACAAGCTGAAAGATGCCAATAAATTGCCTTCCGCACAGCTCTTGCAGCTTTGCCAGCAACATAATGGTTATCAAGCTGCCATGTTAAACCTGTCAAAGCAGCAACAATCACAATGGTTGGCTCAACCTCTATCAACGCAATTGCTACACACTTTTGCGGAACAAGCCACTGCCTCTATTAACGAACAAGAGACAATTGAGGCGGCAGATGAATTGCCGTTTGATGACTTTCTGAAAGCGTATCTTGCACCCCAATAAAAACCTATCAAACAAAGCATAGGAAGCGATACGTTAGCGTTTTTAAGGCGCTGACGATCGCTTCCCTAACCAACCATGACTTGATTTCGCCCAGCGCCTTTGGCTTCATACAACAAGCGATCTGCTCTTTTCATAATGCTTTTACTGTCATCCCCTGCTTGAACAGCCGTCACACCAATACTGATGGTGATCTTGGGCAAATTTTCTACGTTCAACTGAGATATATGTTGTCGTAGCGCTTCTGCCTTCGAAGTAGCAGCGGGCAATTCAGTTTGTCGCATTAAGACCGCAAACTCTTCACCACCAAGACGGAACACACTGTCCCTTGGCAATTGAAGTTTTGAACTTAACTCAATCACCAGTCTATGCAGCACTTGGTCTCCTATATCATGGCCATAGGTATCGTTGATTTTTTTAAAGTGGTCAACATCGATTAATAACACAGCAAATGGATGGTCTTCTTCTGCCAACGCAAATGCTTGCTGAATCTGTTCGTCCCATTTATGTAGATTGAAAGCACCTGTTAATTTGTCCCGTGTCGCCAGCTCAATCAAGCGACTTTCCAGTTGTTGGCGACTGTCTAACTCAGAAGACAAACGCCCCATGAGAATGTGCAAATCCATTTCCAACTCATCCAGCTCATCTTTACCAAATTGCGTATTCTCTTCCTGAACAAGGTCCGTTGAAATGGCCTGATGAAGATGTTGAATTTGCCCCCGTAATGACCAAATTCGACGTCGAAAAGACACTATAATATAGAGGGTTAAATACAAGCCAATGGCAAAGGCCGAGATACCCAAGACGGCATTCACTATTACAAAACGCTGTTCTTGCTCTTCCACTTTAGCGCTGACGCTCACCGCCAGCTCACCTATCATTACTAGCAACTGATCTGTTTCTGCCTGTAATTGCTTGTCTTGTGCTTCAATATCTCGCCATGCCGCTAGGGCAATACTGGGTTGTTGAAACACTGGCCTGATCGCGTATTCATAAGCCAAACGATGTTTATGGAGCTGGCGAATCTGTTCCATTAGTCTTTGGTGTTGCTCTATGTTCAGGCGAATATTGCCCAGTGTTAATGCATTTAATAGAATTTTTTCCGCTTTTTCTAACTGCCCTATTAACCCTTTACTGAAAGTATGAAAACTTACCTCTACTGAATGGAGACTAGAGGGATTGAATAAGATAACAGGTGTCGTCGCCTGACGTTGTTGTAAACGCAAAGATTCTAACAATAAATCTTGCTTAAGCTGCAACACCTCTATGTCTGCGATGACCTCCAATAACGGAATATCAATCTCAGCAACTTCTTTCATATTCCAATAAATACGTTGGGATTGCAGCGCAGAGTAAAGAATAACGATAAACAAAAAAGACAACAAAATAAAAGCAAGACCGCCGACTTTCTTCGTCATAGAGGCATTAAACCAATTAAACATAAACATCTTTTATGTGGTGTGAATGAAGTAAAAAATTGCCCCCATCTTAGACCATGCGGTGATTAAGAAACAGACCAAAACATCAAATAGGAATCTAGTGCTAATTTACGTCGCCTACCAATAAGTCATCTATCTTCCACTATCTTGTGTTTAAAGCCATATTACTTAAGCGAATCGTCCTTTTACCATTGTATTCAATGCTGAACACAATCGTTGCAAACGCCTTAATGAAGTTTGCCGATCAAGCCCTTTACGACTCAAAAGCACAAGGACGCAATCAGGCAACTCACTTTGATGACATCGATGCGAACTAGTGATTAGTGTTGATGGAAGTAGCTTGTTGGCGCTGAATCGATTTCAACAATAAGGCAAGGATCAACAATGCCAAAACGCCTAAAAATGCGCCACTAAAACCCACACTGGGTAAACCAATAAGCAATATCGCTTGTCCACCGAGCAAAGCACCCGCCCCAATGCCTAGGTTAATGATGCCAGAGTACAAAGACATAATGATGTCTGCCGCACTGCTGTCTACACTCAACACTTTAATCTGCATACTCAAGCCAATAATCATCATGGCCGCTCCCCAAAGCAAAATCGCAAAGATCAAAGCATTCGTTCGCTGAGCCACAAAAAACAGCACCAACATGCAAATTGACGCAACGACAGCACTGATGACTAACATATGTGTATTGGCACGATCACCGAGCTGACTAAACAAGATACTGCCACCAATCCCTGCGATTCCGAATAACAATAGGATAAGAGTGGTAAAGTGCTCACTGACACCGCCAACTTGCTGTAAAAAAGGTTCAATATAGCTGTATGCCGTATAGTGAGCAGAAAAAATCACGAATATAAACAAGTACATACCCAGCAATATGCGATTTCGGAACACCTCGGGTACTTTGCTTAATGAGCCAGAAAACAAGCTTGGCAATTTAGGCAACAAGCTCAATAACACCACTGCAACCACGATGGCAATCAGCGTGATAACGGCGAAAGTAGCCCGCCAGCCAAGTAACTGCCCTATGATGCGTCCGGCAGGAACACCGAGCACCATAGCCAATCCAGTACCGGTCGCCAACACACTTAAAGCAAAGGTTTCCTTGCCCGGTGGCGCTACTCGGATAGCAATGGACGCCGTAATCGACCAAAACACCGCGTGCGCAAAGGCGATACCGATACGACTCACTAACAAGGCACCATAATTCCAGGCAAATACCGTTAATAAGTGACTGACGATAAAGAGCGCAAACAAAGCAAGCAGCAAGGTCTTACGCTCCATGTTGCGAGTCAATAGCATCATAGGCAAAGACATAAGGGCAACAATCCAAGCGTATATGGTCAGCATCCAACCCACTTGAGCAGGCGCAATAGCAAAACTATCGGCAATATCCGTCAATAACCCCACCGGCACAAATTCCGTGGTATTAAAAATAAAGGCACTGAAACCCAAAATAAACACACGAAGGTATTGGACACGGCGTGAAACCGTTTCCTCTAAAGGCGGTATAGCTGTCATGATTACCTAAGAAAAATCCATCGAAGAGAGAAGACCAAACTAGGTGCACATTGTCCATTTTTTCACCAATAAAGAAATAGGCAAATTATGGATTTTTTCGGCAAGCTAAGATTTAAGACAAATTACAGAAGAATTAGCACAATTTAAGGGCTTGGACGCTCCACCATCAACTCCCAGAAGGCCGAAATCATCGGGTTTTTTAGATTTTTCTGCAGAGTAAACAAACCTATATCATAAGGCGCTAATTCGGGTAACACAGGCCAAATTTTCACTCTTTCTTGCAAAGGGCTATTATCCAATACAATTTTAGGCACCACGCCTATTCCAAAACCCAAACTCACCATACTGACAATGGCTTCATTACCCGCCACCTGAGCGTATATTTTCGGACTGATGTTGTGCTGATAAAACCAATCGTCAACGCGATTTCGCGATACCCCAGCTTCTGACACTATCATAGGCACTTGCGCCCAAGCCTCAGAAGAGTCCGGCGGCACCGTCGGCACACTGGGCAGATGTTGCTCATTCGGCGCAATAAACACCAAAGGCGAAAAGGTAATGGGTTTAAAGGCTAAACTAGGATGCATATTGGCGGGACGAGCCGCGATGGTGAGGTCTTCTTTACCATCTAATATGCGGCTAATGGCTTCATCAGGATCTCCCGTGTGCAACTTAATTTCGATACCAGGATGCACTTGTCGAAAGCGATTTAGTAACTCAAACAAAAAGCTATAGCTTGCGGTGACCGAACAATAAATGCTGATTTCACCGTGCAACTGATCAGAGCTGTCTGACAATTCATGACGAATTAAACGCCATTGGCTAATGGCCTCACGGGCATAGGCTAAAAACGTCTTACCCTCTTGCGTCAATGTCACGGTGCGATTGTCTCGAGTGAACAGTGCCACTCCCACCTCTTCTTCTAATTGACGAATGTTGCGCGACAAAGCAGAAATACTGATATGGCATTCTTCACTGGCACGGCCAAAATGCAAACTTTCTGCCAGCGCTAAAAAATGTTTGATGGTTTTAATATTCAAAATAATGACCAATAATTTTTACAGACACCATCATACTCTATCGTTGCAAAAAATGGGACATTGTTTTGCAAATATATCAATTTACGAAAATTAAAAACTTCACTAAAGTAGCTTACATTGGTTACCAAGTCATGACGGCTTGAGTAACACGAACAACCTATTCAATGTGTTTTCATCATTGATTCCACTTTCAAAATTAGGAAATGCTGATCATGGCTAACTACTTCAATACCTTGCCGCTACGTGAGCAACTAGAGCAATTAGGCAAATGCCGTTTCATGGACCGTTCTGAATTTGCAGACGGTGTTGATGCCCTTAAAGGCAAAAAACTGGTTGTGATCGGTTGTGGTGCTCAAGGTCTTAACCAAGGTTTGAACCTACGAGATTCTGGCCTAGACGTATCTTACGCGCTACGTGAAGCGGCCATCGCTGAAAAGCGTCAATCTTGGAAAAACGCGACGGAAAACGGTTTTGTAGTAGGCACTTATGAAGAGCTAATTCCAACCGCTGACGTTGTTCTAAACCTAACACCAGATAAGCAGCACACGCCTGTTGTTAAAGCCGTTATGCCGCTTATGAAACAAGGCGCGTGCCTATCTTACTCGCACGGTTTCAACATTGTTGAAGAAGGCATGCAAATCCGTGACGACCTAACGGTTATCATGGTGGCACCTAAGTGCCCAGGTTCTGAAGTACGTGCAGAATACGTTCGTGGCTTCGGTGTACCAACACTGATCGCAGTTCACGAAGACAACGACCCTAAAGGCGAAGGTCTTGCTCTAGCGAAAGCTTACGCTGTCGGAACTGGCGGTCACAAAGCAGGCGTTCTAATGTCTTCTTTCATCGCAGAAGTAAAATCTGACCTGATGGGTGAGCAAACTATCCTTTGTGGTATGTTGCAAACTGGCTCTATCCTTTGCTTCGACAAAATGGTTGAAGAAGGCATCGATGCAGGTTACGCCTCTAAGTTGATCCAATACGGTTGGGAAACCATCACGGAAGCACTTAAGTACGGCGGCGTGACAAACATGCTAGATCGACTATCTAACCCAGCTAAGATCAAAGCATTCGATCTTTCTGAAGAGTTGAAAGTCATCATGCGTCCGCTTTACAACAAGCACCAAGACGACATCATCAACGGTACTTTCTCTCGCGTGATGATGGAAGACTGGGCGAACGATGACAAAAACCTACTAGGTTGGCGTGCAGAAACCGCTGAGACAAACTTCGAGAAGACACCTGCTGGCGACGTTGAAATCTCTGAGCAAGAGTTCTTCGACAAAGGTATCTTGATGGTTGCCATGGTGAAAGCCGGTGTTGAGCTAGCATTCGAAACCATGACGGCTGCTGGCATCATCGCTGAGTCAGCTTACTACGAGTCTCTACATGAAACTCCGCTTATCGCGAACACCATCGCTCGTAAGAAACTTTACGAAATGAACGCGACTATTTCTGATACAGCAGAGTACGGTTGTTACCTATACAACCACGCTTGCCTACCGCTACTAGGCGACTTCATGAAAGGCATCAAGACTGACGTAATCGGTAAAGGTCTTGAATCTGACGACAACGGCGTAGACAACGCTCGTCTAATCGAAGTAAACACTGCGTTACGTAGCCACCCAGTAGAAGCAATCGGTGCTGTTCTACGTGGTCACATGGCTGACATGAAGAAAATCGTTTAATTCATATTAGGCAACACCTAATCAAAAGCCGAGATAGAAAACATCTCGGCTTTTTTGTTTTTAGCATGGGCTTGGATACTTGAGGAAGATTACTATGGCAACGGACATTCGTCTCAACCAATTGACCGTGGATTTCGATGAAAGCTTTACCCTCAACAACCTCAATTGGCAACTCTCTAGCAACCAGCATTGGGTCATCACGGGGGCCAACGGTTCAGGTAAATCCGCTTTGGCAGCTTTGCTGGCAGGTGTTGGCGAAGTAAAAAGCGGCCAATTTGATGGTCGCCCAAAGCGTCCTGCCTTAGTCTCTTTTGAAGCTCAAGCTGAACTTATCGCCCGTGAATTAAAAAAAGACGATGCCGACATCATGGATGTGATCTCAGAAGGCACGCCTGTGCATGAGATTCTCTTTGAAGATTGCCAAGATGAAATCTTAGCAAAAGAGTTGATCGATAAATTTGGCCTAGATCATCTACAAGATCGGGCTTTTCGCAAGCTCTCCACTGGGGAGACTCGCAAAGTTCTGCTGATTCGTGCCCTATGCAGCAAGCCAGATCTGCTTATTCTTGATGAACCATTTGATGGCTTAGATGCTGATACTTTAACGATGCTGCAAAATCACCTTGCGTCCATCGTAGACAGCATACCAATGGTATTGGTGTTAAATCGTTTTGATGAAATGCCAGATTTCATCACCCATGTGGCCTATATGGAAAAGTCTCACCAAGACGCCTCGACTGATTCTGGTCGTCTGGCATTGACCATTGATAAAGAAGATAAAAAGGCGTTCGACGAACTCGCCCAACTGTTCCACCTAAAGACCACTAAACTCACCATCCCAGGCATTGATACAGCCAACCAACTGCCCGAACTTGATCCAAACCAACCGCTTGTCAAACTGACGGACATCACCATCAAATACGGTGACACTGTCATTGTCGATAAGCTCAATTGGACGATTGAAAAAGGACAGCATTGGCAACTCAGCGGCCCAAATGGCAGCGGCAAAACCGGAGTACTCTCTCTGATTACCGGTGATCATCCGCAATGTTATGTGAATGATATCTTCGTGTTTGGTTTCCAGCGCGGCAACGGCGAAAGCATCTGGCAGATAAAACAGTTTATTGGTTATGTCTCAACATCACTACAATGGGAGTACCGCGTCAACACCAGCTGTCGAAATGTGATCATTTCAGGATTTCATGACAGCATAGGCATGTACAGCAAACCGAGTGATAAGGAAAAAGCGACAGCTGATCAATGGCTTGCACTATTAGGCATGAGTGAGAGAGCGGACCAGCCATTTAACAAACTCTCCTACGGTGACCAACGCCTGTTGCTGATCGCCCGCGCCATGGTCAAACACCCACCATTATTGATTCTCGACGAGCCGTGTTTAGGATTGGACGACATGAATCGTCAACTGGTATTGGCCTTAATCGAAAAAATTTGCGCTAGCCAACACACCACAGTGCTCTACGTGAACCATCATGCCGAAGACAAAATTAACGGCATAGACAATTATTTGGGGTTGGAGAAGAACCATTAAGTCCAGCGCAACAAAAAGCCAACTCAAAAGAGTTGGCCTCAAACACAAAATTAAACTTAACAATTATAAGGTGATATTGAGAGCCAATACTTAAAAAGAAAAGGCGGAACTCTCAACAACTTAACAAGTAACTGACTTAAACTCTCTTTTTATTATTGATGCAATAATGTTGTAGCAGGAACGCTTTTGGTTGGATAATTGGCTTTACGGTTTAAAGATTCCGAATCTTTTCCAAACCAATGAGTGTGTAAATCGACGATACCGAAAGCGCCAGCTCGTGCAACCGCATTAAGCTCTACCCCCACATTGAATATGCCGACTGGAATACCTAATTTGAAGGAGTTACTGTCGTCTAAAACATCCGCAATTCTATAGCGGAAGCGAATCGTTTGTAGGCATTTTTTCTCGTCAGCAGACAAACTCTTATCCGCTTCAATTGCCGCGCTCGTACGTTCAATTAGTTGGCTACGCGCGTGTTCACAAAGCTGCGGTTCAAGATGTTCACCCCAGTTAACACGAGCACTTGAACCTTCACCTACCGCAAACGTGCTTTCTAACAATAATACTGGAGCTGGTAGCTCGCTTTTTGTAATCCATTTTCCAGCTGTGATAACAGTAAGCAAATCGGTTGTCGATACGTGCAATAAGTCAGCAAGGGTATTCAACAACTTGTCACTACCAGGTGCTTTCGCAATAATCTTGTTTAGGTTTGCCACTGTAATGGAATAGCCGTATGTTAGTCCTGTCCCCTCTTCCAATTTGACTTCTGTCGCTTTTAACATAGGCTGCCAGGTGAACTGGGCAGAATGGTACCCCAAGGTATTGACTAAGACTTTATCCTTGGAAGCTTCTACTGATTTACCAGAGAGTTTCTTCACCGGATCTATGCCTACCAGTGAAATGTTTAGTGCCGCTTCTCCTTTGATGGCCGCTTGAGTGTAGGTAATGCTGCTGTCCTGAGTAAAAATACGCTCATCGATCTGCTCTTCGCTTTTAGCGGGAGATACTTCAAATTGTTGAAAGCGATAACTCGTCCATTTTTTCTCGCCGCTAACACTTACCCCCGCATTAGTGGCCAGCGACAATGCTGGGGTAGCCTTACCCGAAAGTTCAATTTTAGCACCCGCTCCTGCGGCAGCAGCATGACCCCATAAATTAACAAAACATAGACGATTGCGTCTGAATGAGTAGGCTGGCACCATCGGTGAGGATTTAGGCTTAGTCTGGAAGTAGGCAATGACTTTTTGGTGATGAGTAACTTCACCAAGCAATTCATTAAGCTTTGATGCGTCCAAAGCTAAGGCTTCTTGTATCCAGGAAATGGCATTTTGCCAGTCCTTCAAACTCGCATAGCCACTTAACCCTTTTTTGGGCAACAACAAGTTAAAGCCTTGCTCTTCGAAATATTCCAGCGCGGTTATTTTTACTTCGCGCTTTTTATTCTTATCAAAACGACGTACAAACCAGTTTTCTTCCTGTTGATCTGTGATGTCCTTAGATAATTTTTTTAACGTTTCTTTGGTTCCCTGCTTGTTATCTGCGTTTATGGCCTGAATCTGCAGTAACCATTCGCTGGCATCGGACAAACTCCCTAGTAGTTGCTCAAATGGAATATTGCCGCCTGTGATGGCCTTTTGAATGGTTTGCCAGAAGCTTAACTCTTTAAACAATGGGCCTATCGTTTTACTTTCTCGCTCAAAGAATTGTTTGATCCTCGACTTGCTGCCTGTTTTGCTACCATAGTCAACCAGTTCATAGAAAATTTCCTCTAGCGCCGGATCTCTTACACTGTTATACCAAGAAGGGTAAGGGTCTCGTAGCATCATCAATTCACCGTGATACTTGGCATTAGCTTCTGCCCCGATACTAGCGGAAGCTTCCAAAGCAATTTGCTCTAGCGCTAACGTGCCATAAGTACCAAACTGCTGCTGTGCATCTTTTTTTTGTCGGTCACCCTCCTCATCACTGGTCATCATAGTACTGGACTGGCCCGAAGCATTGATTGAGGCGGAAGCCATCAATCCAATCGATGCGCCAATGCCCAATTCTCCTTCCCATAGCTTGCCTTTCGCGGTCATCAAACAGATAGGATAGACATTAAGTTCACAAGGTTGACGGGTCAAAGCGACCAACACTTCGCTCGCACCCGATGCAGTCAAATTAACATTAGCACCGGCAGTGACGAATCCGGGCAGTACCGCTTTGCCAATATCGACACCAAAATCGATACCAACACCCACGCCTTTGGCACCGTATCCATGAGAGGTCTGGCCAACAAAGTCCAAGCCAGTAACAACAAATGTATCCAAGATCTGCTGTTGAGTAATACTTGTCGGGTTTTCAATATTGTTAGCTTTGCCATAGCGGATCAATAGTTGTTCACCTAACAGTTGTCCTGATGAAGCTCCTTTGGCAATTTTTCTGACAGCGGTGATAGGATTGGCAGACGATTTATCACTCGGATCTGCCCTGCCTTGAAGGGGATTATTTGGCATCAGATTGCTCCTTTAATGGTTGGCTTTTTTCCAGTAGTTAAAAAGCGTATCGCTGTTCATGGCGCTAAACTCAGGGAAAAACGCGAGAATTAAAGGAGGATTTAGGAAAGTGATTTGTGCCCGATATCTTGAATTGGCCCTAATCGAAAAAATTTGCGCTAGCCAACACACCACAGTGCTCTACGTGAACCATCATGCCGAAGACAAAATTAACGGCATAGAAAATTACCTCACCCTGCAAAAGAATCACTAGATCCAGCGCAACAAAAAAGCCAACTTGAGGAGTTGGCTTCTACTTCATACAGAGCTTTACCTAAAACAAGGTTAAGGCAGGTAAATGCCTACGTTGTTATAGCCTTTTCCTAATAGGTAAGACGCATGGATTCGGCTCATTACGCCTTTACCACAATAAAGTAAGTGTGTGGTTTCCGCTGGCATGTCGGCCCAGCCAGATTCCAGCGCAAAGAAAGGAATGGCTTTAACCGGGCGGCCACTCACTTTAAGCGGTTTTCTCTCTGCTTCGTCCGGATGGCGAATGTCTATGATGATTTCGTCACCCACCGGCATACGCACAACAGGCACTTCACCTTGATATTGTTTCTCAACATCGTCCATCACATTTTGGATCGACATCACTCTGGCATCTTCAATGGCCTTTTCTAACACAGCAAAGTCAAATTTGGCTTCTTCGCGTTCAATACGATGCATTTTGGCGCGCGTGGTCGGCTTCACAGAAATCACCCCACAAAATTCTGGCATGCTAGCAGCGAATGGTGCCGTACCTATGTCAATGGCTTTATCAATGATTTCTTGTTTGTTGGTGGTCATCAAGGGGCGAATAACAAGCTCATCTGTCACCTGATCAATCACTTTTAAATTAACCAGGGTTTGACTGGAAACCTGTGCAATACTTTCCCCTGTCACCAAGGCTTTTGCGCCAACACCTTCCATTACTTGCGAAGCCGCTCTTAACATCATTCGCTTCAGAATAACGCCCATTTCAGAATTGCCGACTTTAGTCAGTATTTCACCCACCACTGCTTCAAATGGAATGGTGATGAACTTCACATTCAAAGCCGAGCCGTATTTTTCCCAGATAAAATTCGACACTTGCTTCACGCCAATTTCATGAGCATCGCCGCCCAAATTAAAGAAACAAAAATGCGTTTTTAAGCCACGACTCATAGCCAAGTATGAACTTACGGTTGAATCATAACCACCTGAAATTAAAGACAATACAGAATCCTGCGAACCTAATGGATAACCGCCAAGCCCTTCAACGCGTTGCTCAATCAACCAGACTCTATCGTCACGAATATCAATCGGTACAAGCACATCAGGGTTCTTTAAGCGCACCGCTTGAGCACCACTTTTGGCTTTCAAACAACCACCGATATAACGTTCTGCTTCCACGGATGAAAACTCGTGTTGACCAACACGTTTAACACGTACGGCAAAAACAGCGTCTTGTAAAACATCCCCATAAGAAGCCAACGCTTCGTCAACAATGACATCAAGAGAAGTCAGTGGAAACTCACGTACGTATTGAAAATGCGCGATACCGGCAACATGAGAAAGAGTATCGGTAAAATCGTCTCTTAGCTCATCTTTATCGGATAAAACCTCAATGAAATCCCAGTTACCTGCTACTACAACGTCTGCATCATGTTTCTTTAACACCAGCTTAAGATTATGACGAAGTTGCTTAATAAAAGCTTTTCGTACAGGACGGCTTTTAATGGTGATTTCGGGGAAGAACTTAACAATAAATTTCATAAAAAGTGTGCGTTTCGTAGTTAGCTGGTTAAAAAGAGAGCGCATTATAAAGAAAAGCATCCAGATACGAAAATTTAATATTTGCACCAAAATAAAACGAAAGAAAAAATATAGATCAAATTTGGTGCGTTTTGTTGTTTTTGTGTGTTTTTATGGGTCACACTTCTGTGCATATTTTTTATACAGATTATTTATCTTTATGTTTTTTATGGCTTTTTTTGACCGCACAAACTTCTGGCATAGGTTGTGCTTTATATTGGAGAAATTGTGCTTTGCTTTGAAGCACTATCAAACGAAAAGCTATGAAAGCTTTAAACTACGACTGGAGAAAAACTATGTCAAACAAGACCCTTGCCTTGATCGCCGAGCATGACGCGAAGTGGGTTGACCTTCGTTTTACTGACTTTAAAGGTAAAGAGCAACACGTATCTATTCCAGCATCTTCTGTAGATGAAGAGTTTTTTGAAAATGGTCAGATGTTTGATGGTTCTTCCATCGCTGGCTGGAAAGGCATTAACGAATCAGACATGATCATGATGCCACAAGATGATACCGCTTTGATTGATCCTTTCACTGAAGAGCCAACCGTTATCATCCGCTGTAACATCATCGAGCCTTCTACAATGCAGGGTTACGACCGCGATCCTCGTTCTGTTGCCCTACGTGCAGAAGAATACCTAAAATCGACTGGTTTGGGTGATACCGCTTTCTTCGGCCCTGAGCCAGAATTCTTTGTCTTTGATGATGTTCGCTGGAAAGCAGACATGTCTGGTTGTTCTGTTGAAATCAACGCTGAAGAAGCC
The DNA here is from genome assembly GCF_056161265.1 of Marinomonas sp. ABL3_031. Taxonomy (NCBI): domain Bacteria; kingdom Pseudomonadati; phylum Pseudomonadota; class Gammaproteobacteria; order Oceanospirillales; family Oceanospirillaceae; genus Marinomonas; species Marinomonas sp. ABL3_031. The sequence continues at coordinate 311,589 of NZ_JBSWYU010000001.1, read as the reverse complement.
GCTTGGTCATCTGGCAAAAAAATTGAAGGTGGCAACATGGGTCACCGTCCTCGCGTTAAAGGCGGTTACTTCCCAGTACCACCAGTTGATTCGCATCACGACCTACGCTCTGCAATGTGTGGTGCAATGGAAACAATGGGCCTTGAAGTGGAAGTTCATCACCACGAAGTAGCGACAGCGGGTCAGAACGAAATCGGTGTTAAATTCAATACCCTAGTGAAAAAAGCCGACGAAGTACAAGTATTGAAATACTGCGTACACAACGTCGCTCACGCTTTCGGTAAAACAGCGACTTTCATGCCTAAACCAATCGTAGGTGATAATGGTTCTGGTATGCACGTGCACCAATCTTTCTGGAAAGACGGTGTAAACCAATTCTCTGGTGATCAGTACGCTGGTCTATCTGAAACAGCTTTGTTCTACATTGGTGGTATCATCAAGCACGCTAAAGCAATCAACGCCTTCGCGAACGCTTCTACCAACTCATACAAGCGTCTTGTTCCAGGTTTCGAAGCGCCTGTAATGTTGGCTTACTCAGCTCGTAACCGTTCTGCTTCTATCCGTATTCCATATGTTGCCAGCCCGAAAGCAAAACGTATCGAAGCACGTTTCCCTGATCCAACCGCTAACCCATACCTAGCTTTCGCAGCTATGTTGATGGCTGGCCTTGACGGTATCAAAAACAAAATTCACCCTGGCGATGCTGCTGACAAAGATCTTTACGATCTTCCTGCTGAAGAAGCTGCTGCCATCCCAACGGTTGCTGGTAGCCTAGAAGAAGCCCTTCAGTGCCTATCTGATGACCGCGCTTTCCTAACAGAAGGTGGCGTATTCTCTGATGAGATGATCGACGCTTACATCGATCTTAAGTCTGAAGAAGTTGAGCGTGTAAACATGACCACTCACCCAGTAGAGTTCGATCTTTACTACAGTGTTTAAGTCATACTAAACATCAAAAAGCCCCGACACAGTTTCGGGGCTTTTTTTTTGCACTAAAAAAAACAACTCTTATTGAGTGCGCTATAATGGTGCAAAACACCTTTCGTAAAAAAATGAGACTCTTGAAAAACAAGCGCTTTTAATTTGCCCAATGTTGGTTCGTTTTTTGCAGTTAGTTAAACGTCAGAAGAGAGGCGAATGCAGTGTACAACCTACTTATAGATCACTTATCAACTGCCGTTGTTGAGCTTAACAATGCACTAGAAATCGAATATCTAAATCCAGCAGCAGAAATGCTGTTGGCAGTCAGTCGTCGTCGCATTTATGGCAATGATTTAAGTGCCGCATTCCGCGAAGTTGAAGAGAGCATTGAAGCGCTTCATTCCGCTATTGAGTCCGGCCATCCTTATACCAAACGTGAAGCGGAAATTGAGTGCAGCAATGGCAAAAAGCTCTTCTGCGACTATACTGTGACTCCGGTGATGGGTTCTTCAAACTTTACCGAAAGTCTGATTATTGAACTCTATCCAAGAGATCGAATGAAGCGTATTTCCAAAGAAGATGAAATCATTGCCAATCACGAAAGCAGCAAAGAGTTGGTGCGAGGTTTGGCCCATGAAATTAAAAACCCATTAGGTGGCATACGCGGCGCTGCTCAGCTGATTAGTCGTGCCTTTAGCGATGAAGCTTTAAAAGATTACACTCAAGTTATTATTGAAGAATCCGACCGCCTTCGGGATTTAGTTGATAGATTACTAGGGCCACGTCAATTGCCCAAAAATAAGGCACTGAATATTCACAAAGTCATTGAACGTGTTCGCCAATTGATTTCCGTCGAAACCGACAATCAAATTCATCTCATTCGCGACTACGACCCGAGTATTCCCGATCTGATTGGTGATGAATCACAACTTATTCAAGCATTACTTAATATTACCCGAAATGCCATGCAAGCACTGATGGCAGATGATAATAATCAAGACAAGACCATTCACATTGTCACACGTACACTTCGTCAATTTACCATTGGTTCAAAGCGTCACCGCTTAGTCTGTAAAATCAGCATAGTGGATAATGGCCCAGGAATTCCCGAGAACATCTTAAACACCCTATTTTATCCTATGGTCAGCGGCCGTGCCGATGGCACTGGACTTGGCCTTTCTATTGCACAATCTGTTATTAACCAACATCAAGGCATAGTGGAATGTAACAGTGAGCCAAAACACACAGAATTCAATATTTTGATTCCCATTGAGACGACAGTCCTAGAACAGGAGAAAGCGTTATGACAACTGAAGAAACCGTATGGATTGTTGACGATGACCGTTCCATTCGCTGGGTTCTAGAAAAAACCTTAGAACAAGAAGGCATTCAGTGTCGCTTGTTTGATTCCGCTGAAAACCTAGTACACATGATAGATAAAGAGCAACCTAACGCCATTATCAGTGATATCCGCATGCCAGGTATGGACGGTTTAAAATTATTAGAAAAATTGCAAAACGACTACCCTTATTTGCCTGTCATCATTATGACCGCCCATTCCGACTTGGAGAGTGCGGTGGCTTCTTATCAGGGTGGTGCTTTTGAATACCTGCCTAAGCCTTTTGATGTCGAAGAAGCGGTAAGCTTAGTGAAGCGCGCCATGCTTCACCATAAAAATGCCATGCCAAGTACGGACGACATGGAACAAGAAGTGGAACCGCAAGTCGACAAAGAAATCATAGGTGAAGCCCCTGCCATGCAGGAAGTATTTCGTGCTATTGGTCGCCTAGCTAACTCTAACATTACCGTGCTCATTAATGGTGAATCTGGAACAGGAAAAGAACTCGTCGCACAAGCGTTACATACGCACAGTCCACGCGCGGCAAACCCTTTCATTGCCCTCAATATGGCAGCCATTCCACACGACTTAATCGAATCCGAGTTATTTGGTCATGAAAAAGGCGCCTTTACGGGTGCGAATACGCAACGCCGTGGTCGTTTTGAACAGGCGAACGGTGGTACGCTTTTTCTAGACGAGATTGGAGATATGCCAGCGGAAACACAAACTCGTCTATTACGTGTGTTAGCCGATGGTGAATTTTATCGTGTTGGTGGTCATACTCCCGTAAAAGTTGACGTACGCATCATAGCGGCAACCCACCAAGATTTGGAAAGTCTGGTGCAAAAAGGTTCATTCCGTGAAGATTTATTTCACCGTTTGAACGTCATTCGCATCCATTTACCCAAGCTATCTGAACGTCGTGAAGACATTCCAAAACTAGCGCGTCATTTCTTAAATCGTGCTGCCGAAGAATTGTCTGTAGAACCCAAACAACTGACTAAAGAAACGGAAAACTACTTAACTCAGTTAGACTGGCCGGGTAACGTACGTCAGTTAGAAAACACCTGCCGTTGGCTAATAGTCATGGCTTCTGGCCGTGAAGTATTGGTAGAGGATTTACCACCCGAGTTATTAACCGCAGTGCCAAATGAACAACCTTTCTCATCTTGGGAAGAAGCGTTAAAAAACTGGGTAGACAGTACGCTTGCAACGGGCCAAAAAGGCATTCTCGATCAAGCTGTGCCCAAGTTTGAGCGCATCATGATTGAAACCGCTTTAGCCCACACAGGTGGTCGCCGGCGCGATGCTTCTTTGCTACTCGGTTGGGGGCGTAACACCCTGACACGCAAAATAAAAGAGCTCAATATCGATCACGCAGAACAAGACGAAGAATAAACCATCAAGCTTGTCGCAAAAACTGCCAGTTACATCAAGGTAACTGGCATCTTCTGTTTATCTGGGTATTTTTGACTTGCTTTTCCTGCGTCAATCCCCTACTAATTACGGATGAGATTCGAACACTAATAAAGGGAACAGACTTATGTATCCAACTCTTCAGTCAATGGGCGTTACCAGTATTCAAGACATTGAAAAATTCACTCTACGCTATGAATCTGGCCATGACGTACTGAAAATTTATTACCGTCGCGAAAAAGGATCTTTACTGCCAAAGAGTAAGAAATTCAAGTTCGGTCGTTCCACTAAAACAGTATTGGCTGATGGCGGGCAACAAACCTATCGTCAAGTACAAGAACCTTCATTGGTTGTATTAAGAGCCATGGAGGAACTAGAACAAATCGTCGGCAAACAACATCAAAGCAAAGCAACCAAAGAAGATCTGATCAAAGAACTTGAACACTTAGAAAAAGTCGTCAATAGCAAGATCAGCGAAATCAAAGAAAAAATCGACGCTATGTCATAATATCTGGCCTGTTGGCTGACGCCCTCGCGTTGGCCAACACTGGTTCCTTACCATTTTTCTCGCTACAATTGCCGGCCTATTTTTTGTTCAACCCTATATGTTATTTTGGCCTGCTATGAAACTCATTACCTCTGCACACGAACTTGCCAGTATTTTGCGCAACGGCGGTGTTATTGCCTACCCAACGGAAGCGGTTTGGGGACTAGGTTGTGACCCGTTCAATGAAGTGGCGGTAAAGCGAATTTTGACACTCAAGTCTCGCCCAGAAGCCAAAGGGCTTATCCTAATTACCGGTCAAGCGGAGCATCTACAAGCATGGGCAGATACTTTACCCACAGAGGCTGCCCAACGTTTACTCAACAAAACCGAGCGCCCTACTTCCTGGGTGGTGCCGGATACTGACATCACACCAAGTTGGGTACGAGGAGAACATGCCAGCGTTGCCATTCGTCTTAGCCAACATCCACCAGTTCAGACATTATCTCAGGTATTTGGTGGTGTCATTGTGTCCACTTCTGCAAACCCTGCGGGCCTTGATCCTGCCCTAAGCGCAGAGCAAGTAATGAACTACTTTGGTGATCAACTTGACGGCATTTATCAAGCGCCACTGGGCGCAGCAGCCCAACCTTCTCAAGTAAAAGACATACTAACAGGAAAACTGTTTCGCGCTTGATAACAACATAAGATTTTAATATTTCTGTTGAAAAGTCATATACTTATACACATATATAAAAAAACGGCGAGCTGTGAACAACTCGCCGTTTCGCTTTTATCTATCACCTAATTTACTAAGTCGTTTAATGACCACCTAGATATGCATCGCGCACTTCTGGGTTCACTAGTAACTCATCACCAGTGCCCGTCATACGAATTTCACCATTGACCATCACATAGCCACGGTCAGCCAGCTTCAATGCGTGGTTGGCATTTTGCTCTACTAAGAAAATGGTCATGCCTGTGCTAGCTACGTCTTTCAGAATTTCAAAGATCTGTTTAACAATAATAGGCGCCAGACCCAAACTCGGCTCATCCAGCAACAAGAGTTTAGGGCGACTCATTAAAGCACGGGCAATGGCAAGCATTTGCTGCTCACCCCCTGACATGGTAGAAGCTCGCTGATTACGGCGTTCCTCAAGTCGAGGGAAGAGATCAAACATTTTACGCATGTCTTCTTCGGCGTGATCCATGCCAATGGGAATGGTGCCCATTAACAAGTTCTCCTCCACCGTCATACCAGGAAAGATACGACGACCTTCCGGCGATTGCGCCAGACCATGCGACGCTACATAGTGAGCCGATTTCTTAGAAATGTCTTCACCACGATAAACAATCTCGCCCGACGAGATTCTAGGCTGACCAAAGATGGACATAAGTAAGGTCGATTTACCTGCCCCGTTTGCGCCAATCAGAGTCACTATCTCCCCTTCATTGACCGACAAAGAGACTTTTTTTAGAGCTTGAATAGGACCGTAATGAACATCAACCTCTTTAAATTCCATCAAGCTGCTCATAACGTCACCTCTTCACCTTCTTCCGCTCCCAAGTAAGCCGCAATCACTTTTGGATTCGACTTAATGTCATCGGGACCGCCTTTTGCAATTACCTCACCATGGTCCAACACCACAATGTAATCAGAGATATTCATGACCATGCCCATATCATGCTCAATGAGCAATACTGTGGTATTGTGCTCATCACGCAAAACTCGGATCATCTTGGTCAAGGCTTCCGTTTCAGAAGGGTTAAGACCGGCCGCAGGCTCATCCAAACAAACAATTTCTGGATTAGTACACATGGCCCGCGCAATTTCTAGACGACGTTGCTGACCGTAAGACAATTCCCCCGCCAAACGGTTAGCAAAATCTTTCAGATCCACCACACCAAGCCAGTAAAAAGCGCGTTCAAGAGCTTCTTCTTCAGACTTTTTAAATGTTTTAGTGTTGAAAATACCAGCTATCAAACTACGGTTAACGCGCATATGCTGGGCAACCAATAGATTCTCAACTACCGACATTTCTTTGAACAAACGTATGTTCTGGAAGGTACGCGACAAGCCTGCACGGTTCACCAAATGCGAACCGCCAAACATCTTGTATTTAAGACGTTTTATAAAGGCAATGGGATTAATAAAGTCTGAACCTTGGAATGGCTCACCCAATACTTGAATTATACTGGTCGTTTTACCACCAGCGTTCAACATTATGCTACCGCCAGTCGCTTTATAGAAACCGGTTAAACAATTAAATACTGTGGTTTTACCGGCACCATTTGGACCAATCAATGCCGAAACTGAGCCACGTTTAATTTCAAAATCAATGTCATTGAGGGCTTTAATACCGCCAAAATGCATGACCAAATTGTCTACTTTTAAGATACTGTCTTGGCTCATTTCACATTCCCCTCACGCTGCTCTACACCAGTACGAGTCATACGTACAAGACCACGAGGTTTCCAAATCATCATTAACACCATTAGCATACCGAAGGCCAATACGCGGTAGTCTGCAAATTCCCTTAACAACTCTGGCGCAACGGTCAAAACAAAAGCAGCAATTACCACACCCAAAGTTGACCCCATACCACCTAACACCACAATCGCCAGAATCAAGGCCGATTCAAAGAAGGTGAAAGAAGAAGGGTTTACAAAACCTTGGTAGGTCGCAAAGAATACCCCTGCCAAACCACCGGTAGAAGCCCCTATCATGAAGGCTGACAATTTTACCAAGACATGGTTTAGACCCAATGAACGACATGCAATTTCGTCTTCACGGAGCGCTTCCCAGGCACGGCCAATTGGCATTTTGGTTAAGCGTTTTTTCACATACAGCACGCCTAACACGACCAGCAGCAAGACCAGATAAATAAAAATATACTTATAACCTGAGCTGTAAGGAATGCCAAAAAATTCATGGAAAGGCACATGACCTTCGCTGGCGCGACGCTTGAATTCCATACCAAAGAAAGTCGGCAATGGAGCATTCATCCCATTAGGTCCTTGGGTCACTTCCGTCCAGTTGGTTAATACCAAACGAATAATCTCACCAAAGCCTAAGGTTACGATGGCTAAGTAGTCACCATGCATACGCAACACAGGGAAACCTAAAATGGCCCCAAATATGGCGGCAATGATGGCGGCAATCGGCAACATAGACCAAAAACCTAAACCCAAATATTCGTAGCCTAACGCCAAGCCATAAGCACCAATGGCGTAAAAGCCCACAAAACCCAAATCCAATAGACCAGCAAGCCCTACCACTATGTTAAGACCCAAGCCCAACAAGACGTAGATAAGGCCCAGAATCACCACGGTTAAGATGTATTTTGAGGCGACAAATGGCACTAACAGCGCCACCACTATGGTCAAAGGAATAATCCAACGCAGCTTAGACTTGTGGTCGGCTGGCAAAACGTGAACACCGTCGTCTTTCGAGACATGCTTATAAAGAAAAGCTGCGCCTTTTGGTGTTTGAAAAAACACAGATGCCAAAAAACGCCCCGCCATCACGACGGCAATAATACCGATAAGACGCTGTGGTTCCGCATTAAAATCATAACCGTCCAGCACAATACCAACGATTGGACCAAACACAATCAGGGCTAATAAACCGGCAATCACGGCATCAATGATGCTTTTTTTGAAATCAATATTCGTCGTTGTTTGGCTCATTACACTTTCTCCACTTCAGGTTTACCCAATAAACCACTTGGGCGGAAGATCAAAATTATCACCAATAAAGAGAAAGAGAACACATCCTTATAATCTGAGCTGATCAAGCCGGCGAATAGAGCTTCCGACAGACCTAAAATGATACCACCTAACATGGCACCTGGAAGTGAACCGATACCGCCTAGCACCGCAGCAGTGAAAGCTTTGATACCGATAATAAAGCCAACATAGAAGTCAAAACCGCCATAATCCAGTGTTACCAAAACACCCGCCAATGCGGCCATGGTGGCACCGATAACAAACACGGTTGAAATAATTTTGTCGGTATCGATACCCAAAATCGACGCCATTTTAGGATCTTGTTGCGTCGCGCGACACATACGGCCTAATTTGGTTTTTTGGATGATGTAAGTCAGTACACCCATACCTATAAAGGAGGCACAGAGTATAAACAGCTTCATATAGGTCAGCTGCACAAAGCCATCGCCTACGTCAAAACGAATAGCACCGGATAACAAAGTGGACACACCTTGTTGTTTTGCACCTTGGCTTAACTGTACATAGTTCTGCAAAATCAGGGACATGCCAATGGCGGAAATCAAAATAGACAAACGACTGGAGCCGCGCAAAGGACGATACGCCACGCGTTCAATTACCCAACCGTAAACACCTGTCACAAAAATAGTGAAAATGAGAGTACCTAGAATAACAACAGGAAAAGACTCAATACCGAAGAAAGAAAGTAAAGCAATCGCAATTGCCGTGATGTAAGCGGACACCATGTACACATCGCCATGAGCGAAGTTGATCATACCAATGATCCCGTAAACCATGGTGTACCCAATTGCAATTAGCCCGTAAACAGAGCCAAGGGAAAGCCCATTGACCAGCTGCTGGAGAATGATATCCATCAAAAACCTCTTGGGAACATAAACAGAAAGGCACATGGACTGGCGATGTTAGCCAGCCCATGATTTTTAGAAAGTGACATTACATGTCTAGCATGCTGTATTTGCCTTTGTCGTCCCACTCGTACATTACGTAGTCAGACACCAACAAATCTCCTTTCTCGTCGAAAGACTTGGTTCCCATTACTGTTTCTACTTTATGACCATGCAACCAGTCAGCCGCTTTGACAGGATCCAAATCAGCCTGTTTAAGCGCTTCTGCTACCACTTGCATCGCCGCGTAAGAATACATTACGTAACCTTCTGGCTCGATGCCGTCGGCACGGAATTTCTCTACAACGTCTTTACCTGCGGCATATGTGGTTGGATCCGCACCAAATGTCATCAATACGCCATCAACGTATTTAGGTGAACCTGCTACCGATACAAATTCATCAGAGACGATACCGTCACCTGAGATAAACACCGCTTTTGAACCTTGTTCACGCAGCTGACGCACTAATGGGCCGGCTTCTGAATGCAAACCACCAAAGTAAACGACATCTGCGTCAACAGAACGAATTTTCGTTACCAAAGCGTTGAAGTCTTTCTCACCACGGGTCAAACCTTCATACAGCACTTCTTTCACGCCGTAACTGTTAAGGGTTTTCTTCATAGCGTCAGCCAAGCCTTTACCATAGGTATCTTTGTCGTGAATCACGGCAACTTTCTTGGCACCCAAAGTATCAACAATGTAGCTCGCAGCTACGTCGCCTTGCTGGTCATCACGGCCACAAACACGGAATACGTTGGGTAAACCACGATCAGTAAAACCAGGGTTCGTTGACGCTGGAGTCACTTGAAGAACACCCGCCTCTTCATAGATATTGGAAGCTGGGATAGAAGAAGATGAACAGAAGTGACCAACCACCGCTATCGCTTCATCAGAGTCCACTAGACGGTTGGCAACAGATACTGCTTGTTTTGGCTCACAAGCATCGTCAGCTTTAACCAATTTAATCATTTCGCCATCGATACCGCCGGCGTCATTAATCGCTTGGGCTGCTGCAGAAGCACCATTCCATAGCTGCGCACCGAAAGCTGCGTAGGCACCCGTATGAGGACCTGCAACACCGATGATAACATCCGCTTGAGCGACCGTTACTGCACCAGCAACAGCAAGAGATACCAATGTTTTTCTAATTACCGCATTTGACATAAGAAAAGCCTCTACTCGTTTTGTGTTTTATCGTTGTTATCCAAAAGCAAGAAGCGTTCCAACCAAAACTAAACCCTAAAATTAGTATTTTGGAAGGAACTTGCACTGAAATTATTCAAGAAATGTGCACTAAAATAAAGCTAAACAATAATATTTGCACATTACTTGGTCAATAGCAGTGCACTGGTAAATCACCAAAAAAACAAATATAAATCCATAAATAAAAGAAAAAATAGCTTAAGCCACTATAAAAATAGAATATTTTAGAGTTTTCTTCTGACAATAGAGATCTGTTGCACCGTTTGGACACAAAGGGCAAGGAGGTTTTTGAAGAGAAAGACTGGGTTCAATAAAAAGAATTTTGAAGCCATTAATAATTTAGTACAAATCGCAAAGAAAAAATTGCAAAAAAATCCGCTTTTATTTCAAAAAACTCTGAAATGTTATTTTTTGGGCAATTTTAATAAAGCGGATAAGGGAACCAGTAAAACGCCATCCTTTTCCAACTGAACCAATCTTTGTTTAAGATAGTCCAATGTTTCTGGGTAGGGGTGACCTATGGCTAAGGCACTGCCATGTCGGCGCGCTAATTTAAGCAAACGGTTAAATTGCTTATCAATGGCTTGATGAGTACGGATATTGTCTAAGAACACATCACGGCGGACGGTTTTTAAACCATGTTGTCTCGCGGTTTGCTCAGCAATACTTTTCGGGCTGGTTAAGCTGTCGATGAAAAACATCGAGCGTTCTTGTAACACTTCCATCACCCATTTCATGGCTTCAGGCTTAGTGGTCAGTAAACTGCCCATGTGATTATTAGCACCTTGGATCCCTGGCAAGCCCTCTAAATCTTTTATCAATACCGCTTTAAGTTCCTGCTCAGACATCTTGGCATACAAGCCCCCAGGCCCTAATTTCAATTCACGCTCATTCTCCATTGGCGCGTGTAATAAGGTAATGCGTGATTGTTGTTGTGCTTCACGTGCGGTTTGTTGCGCGTAAGGCGTTTCAGGTAAGATGGCCAGTGCCACTTCAGTAGGCAATGCCAAAGAACCTTTCATGCCACGACGGTTATAACCTAAGTCATCGATCAAAATGGCTATTTTTGAGGGTCTTGGGTGCTCATCAACCGCCTGCTTACGCAATTGAGAAGCCTGCTCATCAGTAAAAGTATTCAACCAAGGTTGCGGATGGCTCTGCTGATTCAAGATCGTATCCGGTGCTTGCAAAATCGGTGCAACCACTGGCTCCCAAGCTTTTTCTGCATCTACAATAGGTTCAACATCAATAATAGATTTAGGTTCGGCACCAACAACAGGCCCAGCATCATAAATGGGCTTTTGTGTCGGCAAGATGAGAGGAATATCTTGCGCCTTGGGCAACACCGGACCTAACCATTGTGGTGAAATAGGTGCAGCTTGTTCAATCGGTAACGACCAATATTCTGACCAATCCAAATAATCTTCGATCGGCGCTGGAGAAGGCATTACTGAAGCGTTCTCCTCCGTATTGTCACTCCCTTCCACAATTTGAGAAAAGCCTATCGGCAAACTCAATAACAATACAACAAGTGCGTTTGAGCACAAATCAAAAGCATTTTTTTTCACTGGGTACTTCACGACTATTGAATCAGTTTCGGTAGCGTCTTCAAGATAGTAACGGCTTGAAACAATTGAAAATCCGTTTTAGCAAGGTCTGCAATCTCTGTTTCTACATCCGCACTGGTACGTTCTTTGCCGCCAGTGGCATTACCCAGGTGCCCTTTTAATTCAGCTTCTTTTACAAAAAACTGTTCTTCATCAAAGCTCAATTTAGCCTGCGGAATCATCAGATCAGGCTGAATACCTTGTGCCTGAATGGAACGTCCATTTGGTGTAAAATACAAGGCAGTCGTTAATTTCACCGCATCACCATTCGACAAAGGCACTACTGTTTGCACAGAACCTTTACCAAAGGTTTCAGTACCCAAAATGACTGCACGTTTATGATCCTGCAAAGCCCCGGCGACAATTTCAGACGCAGAAGCAGAACCATCGTTCACTAATACCACCACAGCTACTTGCGCCAATAAAGTACTGGCACGATCAGCAACAAACTGACTTTTTGACATGTTATGACGGCCATCTGTATAGACAATCATGCCATCATTAATAAAGGCATTGACCACACCCACCGCACTTTGCAAAACACCGCCCGAATTATTACGTAAATCCAACACCACACCTTGAATGGTACTTTCTGCTTTGAGTGTTTCGATGGCATTCACAAACTCTCTCGACGTATCACTTTGGAACTGACTGATACGAAAATACGCAATCGAATCATCTAACCATTTATAAGTCACACTGTCGTCTTCAACAAGACGACGCGTCAACACAAATTCTTGTATCTCACCGTTACGTTCAATATCTAAAGTCACTAATGAACCAACCTCCCCTCTCATCAGAGTGACGATGTCCTGCATATCCAAATCTGTGATTAGGGTATTATTAATACGCACTATGACATCCCCTGGTAAGATGCCTGCCTCGGCTGCCGCTGAGCCATCAATTGGCGTGACCACAGTAAGACGTTTGTCTTTCATTTCGACTTCAACACCTATGCCGGCATAATTTCCCGATGTGAGTTCGTTGAAATCCGCCAATTCCGTTTTGGTAAAATACTCTGAATGTGGATCTAAAGCCGTGGCCATACCTTTTAAGGCTTTATGGAGAATATCCTCATCAGAGAGCTCTTCCACATAACCTTCACGAATCGTCTCAAAGGCTTCAACAAAAGATTGAATTTGTGCTGTTGGCAAAACTGAGCCATCTTGTGAATCTGCAGCAAGAGAGAAAGGCGTCATGGTCATCAACACGGAGAATGTCAGACCACAACCAAACAATTTGATCATAATTATTCCTATCGAAGAATACTAACCCGCTACCCAAGCTAACGGATTTAAGGGGGCTCCATTGTGGCGAATGGCAAAGAATAAAGCGCTGTCAGGCTGCCCACCCGTACTGCCTGCCATGGCTACAATATCATTGGCCCCTACCCATTCGCCAACTTCTTTTAATAAACTTTGATTGTAGCCATACATAGACATATAACCATCGCCATGATCGAGAATCAGTAAAAAACCGAAACCTCGCATCCAATCAGCAAATACCACTCGTCCTTGTGAAATTGCGTGCACAGGCTCACCTTCTCGTGCCCTTAATGTCACGCCACCCAAATCAATACCTGTGGTGCGTAATTCGGATAACCTAGTGAGTGGTTTAATTAACTTACCTCGTAATGAAGCAAATGGTACTTCTGGATCAGGAATCTGAATGTCGGCCAAGGCTTCTTCCAGTCGCTGCAATAAATCTTTTAGGTTTTGCTGATCTTGTTGAATTTGACGTGCTCGCTGACCACCTTGCGCTAAGTCTTTATCCAACTTAGCTAAGAGGCTGCGACGCTCAGTTTGTTGCGCCAATAAGGCTTGGCGTTGCTGTTTGAGCTCTACTTCTTCTCTGGCTTGCTGAGCCCGGTGACTGCGGATGCTCTTTTCCACTAGATTGAGATCATTCACTTCGGTAATAAAACCGTTGATCAAGGATTGTCGTGCATTAGAAAAGTAACGATTGTATTGCACCAAACGCTGCGAATCTTCGGTGTTATCACCATTTAAAAACAGCTTAATACTTTCTTCTTTGCCTGAACGATAAACCGCCCTTAATTGGGCGGCTATTTGATCGTTCTGCTGTTGAATACTTAATTGCAAAGATTTTTGTTGGATACGCAATTGACTTAATTGCTGTTCGCCTTGTTGCAGACTGTCCTGAATACTTTGAATCTTTTTGAGTAACTCTTGGATGTCTTTTTCTTTGCTTTCCAGCTGTTTTTCAACATCGGAACGTTCTGATTTCACCTCTTTAAGCCAAGTGTTTAGCTTTTTGAGATCTTTTTGCAAAGCCTCAATCTGCTGCTTGGCCTCTTCCGGCGTTTGCGGCTCCCCGACTGCCAAAACCACGCTTGGCAGTAACAGAAGGCAAATAAAACAAGAACGTAATATTCCGATCATGTTATCCTCAAGAACGCGTTAGGATGCTCACACCTGACATCTCTGCAGGTAAATCCATGCCCATCATGTCCAATAAAGTTGGGGCAAGATCACACAAAGCACCATCGTTAAGCGCCAAATGCTTATCTGCAGAGTACAGAACCAATGGCACAGGTCCATTAGTGTGAGACGTCAAAGGTTGTGAACCATCGTCACTCAGCATTTGTTCCACATTACCATGGTCTGCCGTTATCAAACACTGACCACCATTGTGATCTAGAGCTGTCATAATGCGTCCTAAGCAAGCATCCACTGCTTCAACGGCTTTTACCGCCGCATCAAATACACCACTGTGCCCAACCATATCGCCGTTGGCAAAGTTACAAATGATGGTGTCGTACTTGCCCGCTTCAATCACTTCCACCAGCTTGTCCGTCATTTCTGGGGCACTCATTTCAGGCTGTAAATCGTAGGTCGCCACATTGGGAGATGGAATCAATTCACGCTCTTCACCATCAAACAAAGCTTCCTCACCACCATTAAAGAAGAAAGTGACATGAGCGTATTTCTCTGTCTCCGCAATACGCAATTGTTTCTTACCACTGCTGGCCAACACTTCACCCAAAGTATTTTTCAAAGCTTCGGGGGGGAAAGCCACATCAGCGACAATATCAGAAGCGTATTCGGTAAAAGTCACAAAAGCCGACAGTTTAGGTACAACAGCACGTTCAAAACCATCAAAACCCGCATCCGTAAAAGCACGGGTTAGTTGACGCGCACGGTCAGGGCGGAAGTTGGCAAATACCACCGCATCACCGTCTTCCATAGGTACGGCATCACCAATAACCGAGGCTTTGACAAACTCATCGGTTTCATCTCTATCATAAGCGGCTTGAATCGCTTGTTCAGCACTTTGCGCGCCTTCGCCTTGTCCTAACACAATCGCATCATAAGCGGTTTGCACACGCTCCCAACGATTGTCTCGGTCCATGGCGTAATAACGGCCAGTCAGCGTAGCAATTTTGCCCACACCCAATTCGGCCAGTTTTGCTTCCAACTCAGCCACCGGCGTTTTCGCAGACCGAGGTGGTGTATCACGGCCGTCAGTAAAGCCGTGAACATAGACTTTTTGCGCGCCACGCTTCACCGCAAGCTCACACATTGCCATGATTTGTTCATGATGACTGTGCACGCCACCGTCCGAAAGTAAGCCCAAAATATGAACCGCTTTGCCTGCAGCAATGGCTTTATCAACCGCACCCACTAAAGCTGAATTGTCAAAGAATGAACCGTCTTCAATGGCTTTGCCGATGCGAGTAAAGTTTTGATAAACAATCCGGCCTGCCCCTATGTTCATATGGCCAACTTCCGAGTTGCCCATTTGTCCATCAGGTAATCCAACCGCAAGACCAGAGGTTTTGATCAGAGAGTGAGGGTGATTGGCCCAAAGCTTATCCCAATTCGGTGTATTGGCTGCTTCTATGGCATTAGAAGTTGAGGTTTCGCTGTACCCCCAACCATCAAGGATGAAAAGTGCTGTGGTCTTTTTATTCATGGTAATCTATCCCGAAACTTGATCATGATTATTGTTTGATACTATCACAGGCATGTAATTTAATTACAGACTACCTTCTCTATTCAGACCATTAATTTTGCTTATGATCAGCCAAACAAGCCAATAACCAGTCACGAAACACCATGACCTGTTCAAGGTCAGCTTTGTCTATTGGATAAGACAATAAATATTCATGGGGAGTGACCACAGAGCCTCCAAAAGGCGCCCGTAACTCACCACTTGCTAGACTTTTTTGCGCCAAGATACAGGGTAAAATCGCGATACCCATGCTGTTTTTCGCCGCTTCCAACAGCATATGAAAGTGAGCAAAAGAAGCGCCAGCAAAAGAGCCGCTTTCAAGGCCCTGAGCCATCATCCAATCCGGCCATGCATGAATGCGTGAGGAAAGGTGTAAAAATGGGAAATTCACCACATCTTCAACTTGCCAATCCGTTTTATGAGGCATGACTTTCTCTAGCAATTCTGGTGAACATACGGCCACTACCTCTTCGCGCATCAACTGATGAGACACAGCGCGCGGCCAATGATCACCGCCATAATGCAGAATTACATCCACTGCATCGGGATCAATTTTAGCGGCATCATCTAAAGAACGAACTTTGAGTTGAAATTGTGGATGCGTCGCCTGAAACTCGGCTAACAATGGCATCAACCAATAAGACACTAAAGTGGGTAAAGCCGAAATGGTCAGGGTGATTTTTTCATCTTCTCGATGCAGCATACGTAAAGAAGCGTTTTCCATCCTGTCCAGCAAAGGCACCACTTCCCTAAAATAGGCGGCGCCCGTTCCAGTGAGAATCAAGCGTTTATTAAGTCGAATAAAAAGATCCCGCGAGAGAAACTCTTCGAGATTACGAATCTGACGACTTACCGCACTTTGGGTAAGGTGCAACTCTTCAGCTGCTTTGGTAAAACTCAAATGTCTGACCGAGGCTTCAAAACATTTCAAAGCCGTAGAAGAAGGGATATAACGACGCATGCCAAGCGTTACTCATCAATGAAAAACATAAGCCAACAACTGTATCCTATAACGAGGCGTTTCCCAACTGATAAAAGGCAAAAATAGCGTAAAAACGCACCAAAAAGAGGCAAATAAAACTATCATTCCAGCCTTTACCCTGAATCAGCTTAATGCATGAGTTTGTTGACCCAAATGATAGGTCTGCGCACCCAGTTCATAAAACAGCCTTTGGATCTCACGGAAAGGAATGTCTTTCAGAGTAGACGTTGGGACAGATAATTGCTCTCGCTTTCCAACTAGCCAATCAGCAAGCTCAGCCCCCAATACCGTACCAGGTCCAATTCCACGCCCGCTGTAACCCGAGATAGACCAAAGCCCTTGCTCTAATTGCTGGCAATGAGGCAAGTGATCAGCACTGTAAGCAATGTTTCCCGTCCAACAAAACTCCCACTCTACTTTTTCTAGCATTGGAAACATGTCAGTAACACGCTGACTGGCCCAATTTGATAACACCCGCCCCTCAGCTCCCATGCCACCGAAGATCAAACGCCCCGCCTGATCTAAGCGAAACGAACTCATCACGGTACAGGTATCCCATACGCCTTCTTTGTTCGGCAGGATATGAGCCAATTGCGATTCGGTTAATGGCTTGCTCGCGAGTTGAGAATAAGCAATAGGCACAAACTTACCGGCCAAATCCGCAACACCATCCTGACAATAGGCATTGGTTGCCAAAATCACTTTTGCCGCTTGTATCGAACCCTGTTTGGAACTGACTTGCCATCCATTTTGGCTCTTTTCTATAGCGGTCACAGGGGAACCGTCATAGATACTCGCGCCTTCTTGCAACGCGGCACGCGCCAAACCTCGAACATAAGCCAAAGGCTGGATAGTGCCCGCTCTTGGATCAAACAAAGCAGCATTAAATTTGTCTGATCCGATACGTTGTTGCGCCTCTTGTTCACTTAGCAAAGACACAGGAGCACCGCGCGCTTGCATCTGTTGGCAACGACGCTGCAATTGAGCCAAGCCCGACTTTCCTACCGAGGCGTGCAACGTACCATGACGTGTTGCTTCACACGCTATGTCATATTCCGCAATTAACTGGAAAACATAATCTGGAGCCACAGCAAGTGCATCATACATGCGCCTGCCCGCGGCCTTACCAAGGGTTTTATCCAATAACTTCGGCTCCAACCAAACGCCTGCATTCACCAAACCGACGTTACGGCCAGAACCGCCAAAGCCAATTTCATTGGCCTCTAAAACGGAAACGGATACACCTTGTTTGGCCAGATGAAGTGCCGTCGAAAGACCGGTGAAACCACCACCGACAATCACTACTTCAACCTGATGCTCACCTTCTAAGTAAGATAAAGTAGGTATTGCAGGTGCGCTATCACGCCACAATGATCGACAAGGAGATTGCGTCATTTCTCTTCACCTCACAACCAAAGAATTACGATCCTAGTACAAGCCAGCTTGGACAGCCTTACTCAAACACAATGCCCTGAGCCAATGGCAAATCACCACCATAGTTGACCGTATTAGTGGTACGACGCATGTAATTACGCCACGCATCCGACCCAGACTCTCGACCACCGCCGGTGTCTTTTTCACCGCCAAATGCCCCACCTATTTCAGCGCCAGAGGTACCAATATTAACGTTAGCAATGCCACAGTCAGAACCAGCAGGAGACATGAAGAATTCGGCTTCACGCATGCTTTCAGTGAATACAGCCGAAGACAGACCTTGTGTTACTTCGTTTTGAATATCAATGGCCTCGGCAAAGTCTGAGTAGGTCAACACATATAAGATAGGTGCAAAGGTTTCCTCATGCACAATGGGCGCATCGTGCGCAATTCGCACTATGGCTGGTTGCACATAAAAGCCCCCTTCCGGAACCCCTTGCGTCACACGTTGACCGCCGCACACTAGCTCACCGCCTTGGGCTTTGGCCGCTTCAATTGCAGACTGCATACGGTTATAACTGTTTTCATCAATCAGTGGACCGACCAAAGTACCCTCTGTCAAAGGGTTGCCAATGGGCAAAAAGGAGTAAGACTTGGCCAAGCGAGATACCAACCCTTCGACAACAGATTCATGACAAATCAGACGACGCAAAGTAGTACAACGCTGACCCGCCGTACCCGCTGCAGAAAAGACAATGGCTCGCAAAGCCAACTCCAAGTCCGCCGTATCTGACACTATCATGGCGTTATTACCACCTAGCTCCAATAAAGAACGACCTAAGCGAGCGGCCACGGTTTGCGCCACAGCACGCCCCATAGCCGTAGAACCGGTTGCCGATACCAAAGGAAAAGTCTCGCTGGCAGCAATGGCTTCGCCCAAATCGCGCCCACCTACCATCACGGATACAGACGCTTTTGGAATATCCGGCATATCCGCCAACACATTCTGTGCAATTTGGTACATAGCAAGAGCACATAAGGGCGCTTTTTCAGAAGGTTTTAAAAGGATCGGATCACCACAAATTAGTCCCAACATAGCGTTCCATGACCAAACCGCCATAGGGAAGTTAAAGGCGGTGATGACAGCCACAGGACCAAGGGGTTGCCATTGCTCCATCATGCGGTGACCTGGACGCTCAGAAACAATGGACAAACCATGTAACATGCGCGATTGCCCTACGGCAAAATCACATACATCGATCCATTCCTGCACTTCGCCAAGGGCTTCTGGCATGATTTTACCGGCTTCCAGTGAGATAACTTGCGCCAACTCCTGCTTATACTTACGCGCCTCTTCACCAATACGACGTACCAATTCACCACGACGAGGTGCCGGGATGACGCGCAAGGCTTTAAAAGCCGCTTGTAATTCTTGATTGACGTTTGGCAATTGTTGCGCAGTGGCATTGGCAAAGTTTGATAGGGTTTTACCATCGATTGGACTTTGCACTGAAAATTTTGTCCCTTCCCCCAAACTCTGTTGAGTCCCTGTGAGTACACTAAAATACGTATCGCCAGAGACGAGAGAAGTAACACCCAAAGTTTCTAAGCAAGACAGTGACATGATGAACTCCTAACTATTGAATTGGTCAGCAAAGATTGAAAGAAAAATAGATGTCATCACCTTAGCGCAGTGACGCCATAGATGAGAAATATGCTTTTACTGGTAAGGGTCTAGTTTTTTCTTATAGCAAGCATAGGTAGCTATAGGTATATTGAAGAGATTAGATCAGCAGAGGCTAGCATGGACATTCGATCACTACGTTATTTCATTGCCGTATACGAAGAAGGCAGCCTCAGTGCTGCAGCCAAGCGTTGCTTTGTAGCACAGCCCTCTATTTCCAATACCCTAATGCAATTAGAAGAGGATGTGGGCACCAAACTTTTTGTGCGACATTCTAAAGGCGTTTCCGCCACCGATAGCGGCAGTCAACTTTACCCACATGCTTGTAAAATGGTCAGTGACATGAGCGCTATGAAACAGTTATTCAGTCAGTCGCCGACGCCTCTGTCTTTGTCCATTTCTCTGGCGCCTTTTCTCTCTGGAGCACTCATCAGTCAAGTCATCAAAACCATGTTGGATGAGGTAGCAGGCTTAACACTCAAGTTAGTCGATGAATCCGAAAGCGCCGACTTACGCTTTACTTGCCAGAGATACACGACAGAAGAAGACGTGTTTTACCCTTTATGGGAAGACGATTATGTGATCGCCATGCCTTTAGATCATTGGTTGGCGGACTTTCCTTCCGTGTCCCTCAAACAAATTGATAAGCAAGCTTTTATCTCCAGAACACCTTGTGACATTCTGGAATCCTGGAACTACTTGATGCAAAAACAAGAGCTCACCACAGATGTTCGTGCGCAAGTGAAAACCGAAGAATACGCATTGGACTTGGTCGCTGCGGGTTTAGGCATCTCGCTGATTCCTGAACATTCTTCAAGAGGGCGCGCCGATGTATGTCTGCGCCCTTTAAATGACGTAAAACTAAAACGCGTGGTTGGTTTGGCCCACCCTAAAAATCGCAGTTTTCCTGCCCACTTAATAAACACCATATTGACCGCAAGACAACACTTGTTTACTCCCCAAAGAACTAAAAGAGACACTATAAGCTAAACAACGAGAAAGCGGCTAATAGAGCTGCAAACTTGTTCAAGCATGTCAGTCTAATAAGTATTTTTTACGCAGACTTTCATAAGACATTTTTGCATTAGGAAATGCTTTTTTTACTTTTGTGATTGATTTGGCTCCTATAGTAAAGTGACCTAATCCACATTTATTAGCCTCACCTTATTTGGAGTTTTTTCATGGCGTATCAGGATTTTTTCAACGCTTTGTGGCAGCAATACATCAAAGTCACGCCACAAGCCTTGAGCATTCAAAACTTATTTCTCAATATGGGTGAGAAAGTGGTGAATGATCATGTGGCGTTTCGAACCTTCAATAATTCCCCTATCTGCTTAGACAAACTAGAGCCTCAACTGCTCTCTCTTGGCTACCAAGCATACGGATCTTTTCGTTTTGAGAGCAAACACCTAATAGCGCGCTGTTATCGCCACACAGACGATCAAAACGCACCAAAAATCTTTCTTTCCGAATTGCTGGTCGAAGAATTACCTTCCTCTTGTCAGGAAATATTGCACAAGTACATCGCTCAAATTCCCGCTGACGCAGTACAAGATCCAAGCATTTTTTACACAGGTCTGCTGTGGTCAACACCAAGTCATACTGATTATCAGGCCCTTGCCAAACACAGCGAATACGCAGCTTGGTTAACCAGCATGGGGTTACAAGCCAATCACTTTACGGTTAGCATCAACCACTTAACTAAACTGAATAGCATAGAGTCAGTGAACCAATTACTATTGGAACAAGGCTACTCCTTAAATGAAGTTGGCGGTTTGGTAAAAGGCTCGGCGGAACTCTTTTTAGAGCAATCTTCCACCATGGCAGATAAGATTCAATATCATTTTTCCGATGACAAAGAAGCTAGCATACCAAGCTGTTTCTACGAATTTGCACGTCGTCACACCATGCCAAACGGCACCCTATTCGACAGTTTTATTGAAGGCAACGCCGATAAAATCTTCGACTCCACCAACGCTGAGAAACGTGACAATTACTTGTAGTCGCAGTATTAGATATTAGATGCTGTAACGGAATTTTTGGCCTACCATTCAGTCTGAGTATGTACCGATTCATCTTGCCGTGTATAATGCTCCCAGTTTAAAAATGGGCCTTGCAATTATGATGAATCAATTTATTGAATTTTCGATCAACCACTGGGAAATGGTCGCTGTCTTCTTCGCTATCCTAATCACCTTAATTTTCGTAGAACGAAAAGGTGGCGCTCAGGGTGTTACGCCTTCTGCAGCAACGAATTTGATGAACACACAAGATGCGGTTGTGGTCGATATTCGTACCGAAAAAGAATTCAATGCTGGCCACATTACTGGCGCATTAAATATTCCAGCCACCAAAATGAAAGAAAGTTTACATCGTCTTGAGAAATACAAAGATGCCCCCATCATTTTGGTTTGTAAGTCTGGCATTACCGCCGGTCCAAGTGCTAAAGATCTTAAAAAAGAAGGCTTTAGCAAGGTATACAAGATGCAAGGCGGCATTGCCGAATGGCAATCGTCAAACCTCCCATTAGTGAAAGGTTAATGTGAATTATGGCCACGGTAACTATCTATTCAAGCGACTACTGCCCATTTTGTGTTAGAGCAAAACAACTGTTAAGCGCCAAAAATGTGGCATTTAATGAAATTCGCGTTGATGGTCAGCGAGAACTTCGTCAGGAAATGATGGAAAAAAGTGGCCGTCATACCGTTCCACAAATCTGGATTGGCGAACAACATATTGGCGGATGCGATGACCTTTATGCACTAGAGCGTGAACAAAAATTAGACACATTATTGACGCAATAAAGCATTCTTCATATCACCTAATAAACCATAGCAAATAACACATTAAATGATTCAAACAAGGAACTAGCATGTCTGATACCGCTGCAACTCAAGAAGCTCCAACACCACAATTGTCTCTTCAACGTGTATTTTTGAAAGACATTTCTTTCGAGTCACCACGCGCACCTATGATTTTCCAAGAAGAATGGAAACCAGAAGTTGGTCTTGAGCTTAATACCAAAAGCCGTCAGGTTGGCGAGAACGTTTACGAAGTCGTACTAGAAATCACGGTTACTGTAAAAAATGGCGGTGAAACAGGTTATCTAGTACAGGTTCAACAAGGTGGTTTGTTCGTTATTTCTGGCTTGGACGATCAGCAATTGCATCATGCACTAGGCGCTTTTTGTCCTGCAACTCTGTTCCCATATGCGCGAGAAAACATTGACGCGATTGTGGTAAAAGGCAGCTTCCCAGCCATCATGCTTGCACCAATCAACTTTGATGCTTTATATGTTGAAAGTCTGCAAAAACAAAAGACTGAAACCGAACAGTAATATTGGATACAAATTTGTATAAAAAAAGGAGGCCTTAAGCCTCCTTTTTTTATAGCATAGGAAAAGCGCATACCAACAAGGTGTGATGTAATCTCAAATGGATGCTGTGATGAGTAAAAAGAAAAAACCTTGTCCTAATTGTCTCAAAGCCCGCTGGCTACTTTTGTATCTCTGTTGCTTCGCCTTATTTGGCCTACTGATAGTGAATCAATTTCTAGCAAAGGGATACTAGAGTGAGCAAGCTATACTACTGGCTATTAATTGGCCTATACGCCATTCTCTTATCTGGCTGTGCCACCTACCGCGAAGACATAGACGAAGGTTTAAAACTGGCCAAACAAGGAGAATGGCAAGCCGCTGAAACACCCCTTAGTAATGCTCTAGATAACAGTCAAGACAAACTCTTGTATTACTTAGAAATAGGTACTTTGGCGCAAAATCAGGGTGACTACCAACGCAGCAACCAGCTCCTAGAGCAGGCCGAAAGGCTCAGTGATACGTTTCTAAAAGAAAGTTTGGCGAACCGCTCTTGGGCTTTATTAAGCAACCCAAGACAAAGTGATTACCGTGGTAACGGTATCGAAAGAGTCTACATCAGTTATTTAAAATCTCTCAATTATCTGGCCTTGTCAGAAAGTGCTACATCTCGCCAAGCCAGACAACAATTATTAGACTCTGCTCTCGTTGAAGTACGCCGAATTGATATAAAACTCAACGAAATTTCAGCACAAACACCTAGCTATCAAACTTTAGATGCTAAAAAAGATAGTGCTTTTTATGAGCAAGCCATTCGCTGGCTAAGCGGCTTTTACACAGGTCGTTTAGACCGTGATAACTTCCTTTATCGTGATGACGCCTGGGCGCGCTACATGGCGGGGCTACAATACGAAATCAGTGGCGAATACGATGATGCCCGCATCAGTTACCAGAAATCAGCAGAACTTTATGAAGCGGGCTACGCCAAACAATACGAACTCAGCCCGATGACGGCTGAACGAGCTTGGCTAGACGCCATTCGTATGATGCAAAAAGGCGGTTACAGCCGCGCCGAAATCGATGCCGCCATTGAACAACATCTTCCTGCGGCCATGCAAAAAATATTGCAAACCTATCAAGACAAAGACGCTGAATTGGTTATTTTGGAACATCAGGGCTTTATGCCCGATAAAAGTGAGCTTTCTTTATTACTCTATGCTGAACCTTGGTCAACCAGCTTGGTACTTGAACCACTTCATGGGGGTGGCCGCATGGAAGATAACGATGCATTTCGTTGGTTTACTATGGTGTATGCTGACATTAATCCACTTAATATGATTGCCAATTATAAAGTCGGCGGAGCTTGGGGCGCATTTTCTGGTGTGTTTACCAAACGGGTTATCTTAGGATCAGGTATTTGGGGACAACTCAAACAAGCGAATATCGATAAAATGCTGGCCTCACAATCCATCCGTGTTACTGTGCCCTACTATCGTCGCTTCACTTTAGATTCTCACTCTACCAAACTCATTTTTCCCCAGCACTCTACCTTGCAAACCGTCAACAGTTTGCGCATGACGTCATTAGCCGACATTGCTTTTCAAGAACAACTCGCCAACGCACAAAGAGACATATACGAAAGCATGATACGTGAGGTCATTCGCACCTGGTTGGCTTATCGAGTCACATCAGAAATTCAAGACGACAGTACCGCGTTATTGTTTAATTTGATCGGACAAGTCACTGTTATGGCGTCTTCTGCTGCGGATACTCGCAATTGGTTAACCTTGCCTGCGCAAGTAAGATTAACTCGCCAAGCCCTGAGCGCCGGGGAATATAGTCCTGAGTATGAAACCAATGGCCAAAGCTTTACATTGGGTAAAATACAACTTAAGAATAATGAAATTAAAGTATGGAACTTACGTAATCCATACTAAATTGATTACACTAACCCAGAACATATAGCGTCGGTGACGCACTTTTCACAAGGTGACATAAGGAAAAGACGATGAAAAACCAACTGACAACCACAGTACATTGGCAAGCTTTTTCATGGCATAAACTACTGACCCTAATGTTGGCATTGATACTGACAGCCTGCAGCGGCAGCGTTAAACGTCTCGGAGACAATGAAGAAGTGGCTTTGTCTGATCGTTGGAACGACACAGACTCTCGCTTAGTGGCCGAAGAAATGATGACAGATATGCTAACGTTTCCTTGGTTCCGAGACTTCAATTTCACACAAAAAGGTAATCCTACCGTCATCATTCAAACGATTCGTAATAAATCTTCTGAACACATTCCGGTGGATACCTTCATCAATGATATTAAGCGTAGTCTATTGCGTGCCGGAAAAGTGGACTTCGTTGTGTCAGGGGCAGAGCGTGAAGACATTCGCAGCGAACGCGAAGACCAAGAATTGAATGCGGCACCAGGCACTGCAGCACAATTTGGTTTAGAACAAGGTGCCGGATTTGCTTTATCAGGTACCATTAATTCTATTGTCGACTCAAATGGAGATCAGCGCGTCAGCTTCTACCAAGTGGACCTAAAGTTGATTGACATGACCACCAATCGCGAAGTTTGGAACGGTCAAAAGAAAATAAAAAAGTTAGCTGATAAAGGCTTCTTCTAATGGCAACATTGCGTACTATTAAGTGGTTATTATGGGCAACTATTGCCGCCAGCCTGAGTGGGTGTTTTGGCAGTTTTAGTCAAACAAATAAAGCCACCAATGTGCTGCCAGATTGGGTAAGCTCTCCACCTAAAAGTTCAACCCATATATACGGAGTTGGCAGTGCGCCTAAAATAGACAATCTAGCCTTGGCTTTTGCTCAAGCCGAGCAAAACGGCAATGGACAAATTGCTCAACAACTGAAGACCCAAGTCAGTCAAGTCAGTACGCAAAATACGCAAGTCACCTCGAACAATGGCAACCAGCAAGTTGCCAAAATTCAAACGGCATACACTCAAATCGCTACCGCCCCTATTGAGCTGGAACAAGCGATTAACGAACAACGTTTCGCTGGTGAACAATATGTATACGCTTTACAGTCAATTGATAGAGCGCGCATTGTCAGTCGCTTAAAACAAGCCATTGCAGAACAAGACAGCGTAATAATAAAACTGGCCGCAGGACTGACCACAGGTTCAGGCCAAACGGCGGCGACTCAAGATTGGCCCATCTATATGCGCTTGATTCCCGCTTTTGCGCAACGTCAGTCCTACGTGGAAGAATTACAGCTCTACTCGACCGAACGCCATCTTGCGGGCCGTGCCAGAGATCAGGTTGAACAAATTGAAATACAGTTAAGTCAGGCGTTACAAGAGTATGGTATGGATGCGTCCCAAACCAATCAGGCCAATGCTTTGGCCAGTGCCTTATCCGAGTATGGTTTTACCGCCAAGTCCCCAGCAGTGTTTCGTCTTAGTAGCCAAACCTCTCAACACAGTGAAACTCAGTCTGGGCGATCCTATGTGTTCGAGGAAGGCACTCTCGCCTTATATGGTCCAAACAATTCACCTTTGGCATCTTGGACAGTCAGTGCCCGTGGCATTGCTAAAGACCAGCAAAGAGCCACAGAGTTGGCCACCAGCAACTGGGCAAAACAAGCCATCAACGCCATGTTTACTTGGCTAACACGTATCGAATAAAAAACGACCTCAGAATAGTCTCCATAGAGAGACTCTGAGGTCGTTTTTTCAGATTACTGCAAATCTTCGTAAGGTAGACCTACATATTGCATGGCTATTACACGACGCCCTGCTTCGTTATCGGTATAGAAATTCAACTCCGAACTCATAAAACGATCATGAGTCTCATTGTCTTCTCCGGCCTCATCACCAAAGTCGTGCAACATATTGGTCATCCACCAAGAGAAACGCTCACCGTTCCAGACTCGGCGTAAACAAATATCCGAATACTGATTAATGCACTCTTTATCACCATCTTTGTACACACGTGTCATAATTTTATACAAGGTGGCCACGTCAGATGCAGCTAAGTTCAAACCTTTCGCTCCTGTAGGAGGAACAATATGCGCGGCGTCTCCGACTAAGAAAAGATTGCCATATTGCATAGGTTCGCAAACAAACGAACGCAATGGCGCAATGCTCTTTTCAATGCTTGGCCCGGTAACCAATTTCTCAGCCACATCATCAGGCAAACGACGTTTTAATTCAGCCCAGAAATCATCATCACTCCAGTTTTCGACTTTATCCGTCAAAGGCACTTGGATGTAATAGCGTGAACGTGTGGCAGAGCGCATACTGGTCATGGCAAAACCGCGGTCGGTTTTACAATAAATTAATTCTTCGTTCACCGGTGGTGTATCAGACAAAATACCCAGCCAACCAAAAGGAAAAACTCGCTCAAATTCTTTACGCGACGATTGCGGAATGGTTTGACGAGATACGCCGTGGAAGCCATCACAACCAGCAATATAGTCACAGTCCAAACGATGTTGCTGACCATTTTGCTCAAAAGTAACGTATGGAGACGCAGATTTTACATCATGCAATTCTACATTACTGGATTCATAATAAGTGGTTAACCCCGCTGCAGCACGAGCATCCATAAGATCGCGGGTCACTTCTGTTTGACCATATACCATAACTGTGCTGCCGCCAGTGAGTTCTTCCAACTCAATTTGCACTCGCTTATTATTAAAAGCCAATTCCACACCAGTGTGCACCTGACCTTCACGGTCCATGCGCTCACCCACACCGGCTTCACGCAGCAAGTCCGTCATACCCTGTTCTAATACGCCAGCACGAATGCGGCCAAGAATGTATTCACCCGATGCACGTTCGATAATGACGTTATCAATGCCTTGCTTAGATAACAATTGACCAAGTAACAAACCCGATGGGCCCGCTCCAATAATCGCAACTTGTGTTTTCATATTCTCTCACCTTACTTTATTTTTTTTGTCAGTTGATTGAAGGAAAGTATGAGTACGTCTTCTGAACGTCAGTCTTATCAGAGAAATGTCCTATCAAGACAAGAGTGAGCAGGACGTTAATACCTTAAAGCACTCTTAATACGGAAAGGCCGTATCTCTGACAGACCCGAAGGGCAAGGGCCAAGCTTTCTTTATTCTTTGTTAAGTTTGTTGCCAATATGTTCAATATTGGTCTGCGAAACTTACCTCAAATAAGAGAAAGTTATCCTCACGCTAAAGTCAGTGGACTTATTCACACCTTCATCAGATGTGACCAATAGGTCATGTCTTACTATGCGTCCATCATAGGAGTCGTGAGCTTACTTGTTTAGGTGAAAAATGATCAAAAAATTGTACTTTTTGATCATTTATGGATAAAGTTAAAAATCATCATTCTTACTAGAGGACCTTATTTTTCTTGCCATTACGAGGGTTTTAGAGATTTTAGTCCAATAAAAACAACAATTAAAAATGTAAAAAATCATCTTATGAAAGCAGATCAAATACCGCATTTTGGCCTTTATGGTGAATCCAGCTGGATCAATGACCCAGAGTTTTTTCATATTGAGGACATTGAAGATCGAAGCAGCAATTTAGGTTGGAAAATCAGTCCACATCGTCATGCTCAGCTATTTCAAATTCTCATATTGAAATCTGGTCAAGCAAAAGTGCAACTGGATGAGCAACAGCAAAATCTACTAGGCGCTTGGGCCATCATAGTCCCCGCCGGTGTGGTTCACAGTTTTCATTTCGCACCCGATACGGATGGACGTGTTATTAGCATTGCCGAGCCTTTGCTAGAGGATGCTTATCAAGAAAAAGCCGCCAAATTTATCAAGCCACTCCTCAGCCAAGCCAGCCAAATTAATTTCAATGGTCACCGTAATCATTTCTCTGAGCTCTGGCCATTACTGCAACAATTAGAAAGTGAGTCATCCTACATTCGTGAGGACAGAGGCTTAATGAGCGAGTATTTAATCAAGGCCGTATTGTTAATATTACATCGCCAGCAACAGTTAAACGGTGTGGCCGATAACAATGACATCACTGAAAGCAGTCGCCTTCAATTGCTCAAAGAACTGATCGAAAAGCACTATCGAGAACATTGGACGACACAAGATTACGCGGCGGCGCTCAGTTCTTCAACCAGTCGTTTGAACCGTCTCAGTAAAGCGGCCTTTCACAAAAGTGTGCTGGAATTGGTTCACGATAGACTGCTTATTGAGGCCAAACGCAGTTTGATCTACACAGCACGTTCGGTGGATGAAATCAGTTACGATCTTGGCTTCAAAGATCCAGGCTATTTTTCACGGTTTTTTAAGCGTTCAACAGGCATACCACCGGGGAAATTTCGCCTGTTGAGTAATCAAAGTTCGCTTTGATGAATTTTTCTAACCTATCTGCTGAAATTTGATCGTTTGCCGAATAATTGAACAGATTTTATTATTCATACTATCAAACGAATTCAATTTTTTAGGAGATAGATGATGAAAAACGATTATCATTACGACCATTTTGGCAACTTAGACACAGATTTCTACGTCGAAAAAGCATATGAATTACGTCGTGCTTATTATGCTCTCGCTATTAAGAGTACCAAAGCACGTATAAAAGCTTTTTTTACAAGCCTAATTCACAACCATTCCGTGAAGTCTGCCTCTCAGCACTAATACTTTGTAACAGTAAATAGTCATTTATTTAGCAAGGATGAGCCTGAGGTTTCCGATGATCGAAAGGCTAAAATAAAAAACCGATCCGGTAACAGGCAGTTTTCCCAACTTTTGCTTACCTTTCCCTTGATCAATCCTTAAATTAAATTTCTCCATTATTATCCTCTAAATAAGGATAAAACCTCTGTTTATCGTCAATTGAACGTCATTAAAGCGTCACAAATATGACATAAAATCTTGCTCATTTTCTTAACTAAGATGTAATTAGAGATTATGATTCAGCTTGATGACACCACGCTATTCCATAAGATACTCAACAAAGGTTTGGTCACACCTTACTTTCAGCCTATCTATGATTTAAACAGTGGTGAAATTTACGGGCATGAAGCTTTATCTCGGGGACCAAAAAACTCCAGCCTATTTTCTCCAGATGCGCTTTTTACCTTGGCGCAAAACGAAGAACTTCTTCACAAGCTGGAGTTACTATGCCGTGAAAAGGCAATTTCAAAATTTGCCAAACTTGATTTATCAGGGCACTTATTTCTCAATGTTAGTGCTTCTCTACTAGGCTCACCCGAACATCAATCAGGCATGACATTAGCCATTTTGAAAGAGCTCGGACTTGATCAACAAGATATTGTCATAGAACTTTCGGAACAACATCCATACGACCACAATGGTTTGCCCAGAAGCAGTGTTGAACATTACCGTAAAATGGGCTTTCAAGTAGCCATCGATGATTTGGGGGTTGGCTATTCAGGATTACGACTTTGGTCAGAACTGCAACCTGACATTGTCAAAGTGGATAAACATTTCATTCAAGGTATCGATAAAGACGAAATAAAACGGGAGTTTGTGCGCTCTATCTTAACCATAGCACGACGACTTAATTGCATTCTTATTGCAGAGGGTATTGAAACACAACAAGAACTTGATCAGGTGATTGAAATAGGCCTTGATTATGGACAAGGCTACTTTTTAGGCCGCCCAACCGAAACACCGGCCTTTAGTACCCATCCTTATTTAGTTAAGCAAGCACAACGCCGCTCTCAGTTTCAAATAGACCACGCCGAGACGGTACAAACCTTATGTCGCCCAACACCCAGTTTAGGGGCAAGTTGCTTATTGGACGAAGCTTCTTTGACCTTTAAAAAGCACACAGATTTGGTTGCCTTACCCATATTAGATGAACAAGACACTCCTATTGGCATTATTCGTCGACATCAGTTGCATGAACTCTTCTCTACCCCCTATGGTCGAGCTTTATACGAGCACAAACCGGTCACAAACCTATTGTCTGAAGACGTTTTGATGGTGGAAAGTAATGTCAGTTTATCGCGTGTTTCCAATATGATGACCAATCAAGAAGCTGACACACTGAACAATGAAATCATTGTCACCCGTGAAGGCAAATACATAGGAACGGGGCATCTAAGAGATCTTCTAAAACGTATTACTGAGCTCAAAATTCAAAACGCCACTTACTCCAATCCACTGACTATGCTACCAGGTAATGTTCCCATTCATCGTGAAGTCAGCCGACGTTTAGAATCAGGTGAAGAATTTCATGTTGCCTATTTTGATTTAAACGACTTCAAACCCTTTAATGACTTTTTCGGTTATTCCAAAGGCGACGCGGTAATACAATTGGTCGGTTCTTTAATCAAAGATTTGATCGGTCATAACAATTTTATTGGTCACATTGGTGGTGATGATTTTGTGGTCATTTTTGGCGATGAAAACTGGCAACAACAATGCCAAAACATACTCGATGAATTTGCTCTTAAAGTACGCGATTTTTACCCTACTGATACCCTATCAGAAGGCGGCGTCTGGACCAAAAACCGCCATGGTGAGCATCACTTCCATCCTATCTTAAGTCTGGCCATTGGCGTTGTTCATCCTTACCAGTGCCGTAATCATCATCAAGTGGCTGAACTGGCTGCACAAGCCAAAAAACACGCCAAAGAAACCGGTGGCAATCATATCTACTTTCAACCAAACCCTCAGGAAGAACGCCAAGAAATGATCGGCTAATTGTGATCTAACTGTCATAAAGTCCTCACAAGTCTGTCACATTGCCTCTCTAATCTGGTATGGAATGAAAGGGCTATTTCCATTTGAGGAGGCGCTATGCAAAGCCGATATCGATCCGTATTCATTTCCGATGTGCATCTAGGCACCAAAGCTTGTCAGGCCAAGCATTTGCTCGACTTTTTACAGCATATTGAAACGGAGCATTTGTATCTGGTGGGAGATATCATTGACTTGCAAGCCATGCGAAATAAAGCTTATTTTATTGACACACACCATGCAGTCGTAGAACAAATTTTAGCCATGGCGAAGTCCGGCACTAAGGTAACTTACATTCCAGGTAACCACGACGCCTTTTTTCGTCAATTTGCTGGACAAACCTTATCCGGTGTAAAAATTGAACTGCATGCGCGACATCAAACCTCTGATGGCCGCCACTTTTACGTCAGCCATGGTGACGAGTTTGATCAGATGGTAAAAATTAGTCCTTTGATGCTGGCAATTGGTGATAAAGCACACAGCTTAATGCTGTCGCTCAATCAATGGATTAATGGTGCAAGACGCTTTTTAGGCTTACCTTATTGGTCACTGGCAGGCTATGTAAAAAGTCATATTGGTAAAGCCAAAGACTTTATTGCGCGCTTTGAGACCGCGGCACTCAAATCCGCCAAAAGTCACAAGCTAGATGGCTATATTTGCGGCCATATTCATTTCGCTTCTTTTCAACTCAAAGATCAAACACTCTATTGTAACGATGGCGACTGGGTAGAACACTGCACCGCTCTCACGGAATCCGCGAGCGGCGAGTTGAGTTTATTGCATTGGTCAGAAAATCCAAAAGTATTGGCCACAGAACCTAAGCCAGAAGAATGGGAACTAGAACCAAGCTATTCTCGATAAACTGGTTCAACAAAAAAAACAAGAAACACGGTTGGTATCAGCGTGGGGCCAACCGACTTTTGCCGCCTGCCATGACACTCAAATCGTATAGCCGACACCCCTTCCCTTGATAAGCAATTTGCGCCAATAACAGCTCCGCTGTAGCAAGCGCATCGGTAAGTGCATCATGACCTTGATAATCAGGAAGATGATACCGTTCTCGGCACTGATTTAACCGAAAACCACCTTCTTGAATCGGTTGTTGGGCGCGCTCAGCCTTGGCTTTTTCTAACATCAAGGTATCCAACCAAGTGAGCCCAAAATTGGGTAATAAATGCTGTTTCCAAGCGGCTTTCAAAAAACCAATTTCCAAGGGCGCATGATGCATAACCAGAATCCGCCCTCGTAAAAAGTGTCGCAAAAAGCGTAGCGCGCTTTCTTGTTTTTTTCCGTATTGCTGAATGTCTGAATCCGTAATCATATGAATTCCTACATTTTCTCCAACTTGTGCCTCTTCTAGAATAATATGGCGTGCACTGTCCAAATCTATTGCTCCTTGTTTTATGCACACCCAACCAATACTCACAATATGATCTTGCTTAGGGTTTAGGCCAGAAGTTTCGATATCCAAAACCAAATATTCCCAATCAAACCAAGTTCGACGAATGGAGTGTCGTTGTTGTCGCCAATATTTGAGACTTTCTAGTATGCGACACCACATTTAACTGTAGCCTCGCATAAAGCGTTGCTGAGCCACTTCTTGCACATCGCTAATGATGCCAAAGGTGGTTTTTAAATGCTTTCTTTCTAATGAGCTAAGCTTTTTCGGATCTAAGTAAGCGCTGGCGGTGCCCGAAGCTTGCCAATGATGACTTTGCGCTTCCAAACGCAGACCGTTTAAGTGGTCCCAAGCATCCATCAAATTACGGGCGGTATCCACACTGATCAAGTGTTCACGAATGGCTTGCTCCAAACGTTCTACTGTACCTTCTCGGTATTCCTTGCAAGACAAACCATATAGACGCGCCAGATCATTAATCAATGCCAACCCCTGATGCTTCAAGTCCAGTTGATGTTTGTGTTCACCGGACGACTCCAACAAAAAAGAGCGAAAAAAACCCAAAGGCGGTTTATTCGCAATGGCAGTACGTGTCAGAGTTGCCAAAAACATGCTGTTTTTCGCCACCTCTTTTTGCATATTTTCAATCAAGATTTGCACCGACTGATCATCGCCATACACACAACGCAAATCAAAGAATATACTGGCATTCAATAACGCACTAGGAGCCGCACTTTTAATCCACTTTTCAAACACTTGTTGCCAATCGTGACGCGTTTTACGCCACTGCACATTACTCGCCATAATATTGCCAGGACATAAGCGAATACCACACTGCGCTAGGCCTTGGCAGACAAAATCTGCCAGATGCGCAAAGTATTCCGCCTCCTCAGCATTGGGTTCTCTCGCCAACATCAAGCCATTATCCTGATCACTGCCAAGAGACTGATCTCGTCGCGCTTGCGATCCAAATACTAAGAACTGAAACGCCATAGGCGCTTCTCCTAACTCAACTAAGGCTAACTCAATCAAGCGTTTGGTCAAATTATCACTGACGGTCGCTAGCACCTTGCCAATATCAGCAGGCTTCATGTCTGTCACAATCAAGTTAATGATCAAAGTCGGCCATTGCTGACAAATCCTGACCAGACTTTCCACCGAGGTTTGGCGATGAATCTGATTAATGAATAACAGTGGACTTAACTCTTGATGACGCAACAAATCGGCTGCAGTTAACATGCCAATTACCTTGTTGTCCGTCTCCACAATGGGCAAATGATGTATATTACTTTCACTCATCAAGGTTTGTGCTTGCATAACCAGTGCTGACGGGGCCAAAGTGATAGGAGTGGTCGTCATCACCTCCGCAACAAGACTCTGAGCTGCCCCCCCTAAGGCTAAAATACGTGAACGCAAATCGCGATCAGTGACGATACCAATGAGTTTATCGTGTTCTACCACCAAAATAGAACTGACTCGAGCTTCAGTCATACGCATGGCAATGATTTGTACTGTCTCACTGGCTTGGGCGGTGATCAATTGACGCGTCATAATATGTTCAACCGAGGTGGACAATTGCAACGCCGGTGAAGCCAACTCTTTGTCCTGACTACGAGATAATTTACGTCTTCTGTGATGTTGGGTATGTTCAAAGAAAAGCCCAAAGGCTTCATTTCGAGAGAGCATGTCTTTAAAACTAGCTTTATCGAAACGATACACTAGGCTATCTTCCATCGCGACGACCTGCAAACCATCTGGATTTTGTGCCATAACACTGGACACACCAAAGCACTCACCGTCAGCGATTTGATCAACTAAGCCGCCTTTTGGCGTACGAATTTCACAGGCTCCTCGACGAATCAAATGCACGGTGGCACTGTCTCCATCAAGTAACATAGTTTGCCCTTGACGAACGTACACCATGGCCACTCCCACCAATATTTGCTTCCGTTCAGCTGCAGATAAATTGGCAAAAGGTGGTGTCACATCAATGAATTTATGCACTTCAGGGATATCAATAGCAGCCATAATCTTTGTCTTCTTATTATGTGACTTAATTGCTTAATTTTATTGTGCGCCTTTCCTTAGCAGAGGGACACTCTGTTTAGACCAATGTCTAAGCCAAACACCCAACTAAACAAACACGCCTATCACTTTAAATATTATTGAGAAGTGTTATTATTATCATGATTTTCCATCCTCCAAGGCCTTACAATGAAATGCTTCTTTTCCTTTGTATTCACCCTATTGTTTTGCTGTGTTTCTTTTGCGACTCATGCTGTTACCGTTGAAGACAGCAAAGGTGAATTCAGTTTAGATTATCAGCCGAAACGCATTGTGGTGTTGGAATTTTCCTTTGCAGATGCCTTAGCGGCAGTGAATGTTAGCCCAGTTGGTATCGCCGATGATAAAGACAAAGATAGAGTGCTGGCTGATGTGCGCGCTGTTATCGGCGATTGGACTTCGGTAGGCACACGTTCACAACCCAGTATGGAAGTGATTTCCTCGTTAAAGCCTGATCTCATCATAGCCGACATTAATCGTCATGAAGCCGTTTATGACGATCTGCAAAAGATTGCCCCTACCCTGATTTTGCCATCTCGTCGCGAGACTTACCGTGACAATTTAAAAGCCGCTGGCATCATTGGTAAAGTCATTGGTAAAGACAAAGAAATGCAAGCCCGTCTGCAAAAACACAAACAAATCATGGCGCAATTTTCCGCTCAATTACCAAAAAATATCGAAGTTCAATTCGGCGTTGCCCGCGATGATGCGCTTTTCCTTCACACCAAAGACTCGTATGCTGGCGGCGTCATTCGTGCACTGGGATTGTCTAATGCAGAGACAGGACGCGATGATTCTGCCTATCGTCAAACTGGCTTAGAACAACTGGTTGCCATTAATCCAGAATATTTGGTGATAGGGAACTATGTAACACCTAGCATCATAGACAAATGGCGAAGTGAACCTTTATTCAAGGTGTTACAAGCCAGCCGCAATCAACACATCTACCAAGTTAACCCAAACACTTGGTCACGTTGTCGCGGCATCATGGCAGCCGAGCGCATGGGTTTGGATTTGATCGACATTCTTACGCCCTAAATGAATAAAGCAGTTACTCATACTCTCCAGTATGCGGGCCAATGCGCTATATTAGGCCTATTCATGTTAGGCACTATTTGGATCAGTTTGTTTAGTTGGTCCATCATTCCCATTTCGCCAAGCGATGCCTTACAAGCTCTATACCATCTGGATCAAGACAGCATTGCACAACACATAGTGCGCGACTTACGTTTACCCAGAGTGTTAGTGGCATTATTAGTGGGCGCTTGCCTTGCCGCGGCGGGCGTCATTATGCAAGGTGTAACCCTTAACCCGCTTGCCTCTCCCTCGGTACTCGGAATCAATGCTGGGGCTGCTTTGGGTATGGCACTGGTATCCACTATCACACCTTGGTTTGGCTTATTCGGTACCACGGTAGCCGCTATGATTGGCGGTGGCGTCGCCTGGAGTTTAGTCATGCTACTGGGAAATGCTTGGCGCACTGGTAATGATGCAGGGCGATTAGTCTTAGCGGGTGTGGCTATTTCCGCCCTTTGTGCAGCGCTGACCAAAGCATTAGTCATCATAGAGGAAGACCAAGCCGCAGCGGTACTGACTTGGCTTGCCGGCAGCTTGACCGATGCCAGATGGCAAACTTTCGATACACTTTGGCCCATAGCCTGTTGCGCTCTATTTGGCGCAATGGCCCTTTCGCCAAGTTTAAATCTATTACAGTTGGGCGACGACAATGCTCGTAATCTGGGGGTCTCTCTAGCCATTGTCAAACTGTCTGGTAGTTTCCTAGTCTTGTTGCTCGTTGGTGCGTCACTCAGTGCGGTGGGCACAATTAGTTTTGTTGGATTGTTGGTACCGCACATGGCTAAGCTGTTATGCGGCCAAGATCATCGCCGCTTTTTGCCTATCGCCATGCTGCTAGGGGCGTGTTTAGTCGCGTTATCAGACGTATTAAGCCGAACTATTATTTTTCCTATGGAAACACCCGCTGGCGCGATTCTGGCCTTAATCGGTGCACCCTTCTTTATCTATTTGGTAAGGAAGAAAACCCTATGAGACTGACCATCACCTTTAGCCTGCTGATTTTCATCACCTTGCTGTTAATGACCGCCAGCTTAGTCCTAGGTGCGGTTACCGTGCCAATAGAAAACATTATCCCGGCTTTTGATCCTGGCAGTAACGATTATTTTACGATTCATGAATACCGCTTACCGCGCATTATGTTAGCTCTTCTGGTCGGCGCGCTGATGGCCCTTGCTGGTGCACTGGTTCAAGGTGTCATTCGTAACCCTTTGGCGTCACCGGATATTCTTGGGGTAAACCATGGCGCTGGCTTAGCGGCGGTGATTTATATGACCTTCTTTCCAGCAGCCAGCATCAGCTGGCTTCCCTTTGTGGCCTTATTTGGCAGCTTTGGTGCGGCTCTGATTCTATGGTTGCTATGCGGTCAGCGCACCAGCACCATTAAATTAGCCATTACTGGCGTGGCTTTGGCCGCGTTTTATGCCAGTTGTATCGATTTCCTTATGTTGGTCAAACCACTTGAAATCAACAATGCGCTCTTATGGCTAACGGGCAGTCTATGGGGACGAGGCTGGACTCAATTAGCCATATTATTGCCTTGGCTTGTTTTATTGCTTCCTATGCTGTGGCTTGCCAAGCCTTTGAATCTTATACAATTGGGTGATGAACAGGCCACCAGTCTAGGCACTCAAACTCAGCTTATACGATTAGCCACGTTAACATTAGCGGTTTCACTCACAGCAGCTTGTGTGGCCATTTGTGGCCCAATTGGATTTTTGGGCTTGGTAGCCCCGCATTTGACGCGTAAATTGATCGGCGGACGACACCAAATACTCTTGCCAGCCACTATGTTAATTGGTGCTATCTTACTCCTTACAGCCGATTTAGTGGCTCGTACCATAGACCCTCCGATTGAACTGCCTGCGGGTATCATGACCGCAATCATCGGTGCTCCCTATTTCTTATGGCTTTTACTCAGGACTCGATAAGCTATGACCTTATGCGCACACCAATTATCTGTTGGCTATCATCAACAAGCCATTGTGAAATCCGTTGATCTGAACTTACCCGAAGGCAAAATCACGGCTCTATTAGGGCCCAATGGTTGTGGCAAATCGACCTTATTAAAAGCCTTTGCGCGCTTGCTACCTATCATGCAAGGACAAGTAACTTGGCAGGGCAAAGCCATTCATCAAATTCCCTCTAAACAGCTTGCCCAACAATTGGCCTTGTTACCACAAACTCAACCTATTCCTGAAGGCATTTTGGTGAAAGATTTAGTCGCTTATGGCCGCAGCCCATACAGTGGTTTTTGGGGGCGAATTGGCCATGATGATAAAGCCATCATCGCACGTGTGATGCAAGAAACTGGGATCAGTGAGTTAGCCGAGCAATTGGTCAGTGAACTGTCTGGTGGTCAGCGCCAACGTGTTTGGCTCGCCATGACCCTCGCTCAAGACACTCCATATCTATTACTTGATGAACCAACCACTTATATGGACCTCAATCACCAAGTAGAACTCATGCACTTACTGCGACAACTAAATCAACAAGGAAAAACCATAGTGACGGTGCTACATGATATCAATCAAGCCGCTCGCTACTGTGATCATTTGATTGTAATGAAGCAAGGGCAAGTGGTTACACAAGGCATACCAGAGCAAGTGCTAACAAAGGAGCTGCTGAAATCGGTGTTCTCACTTAAAGCACAAATCCATCAAGACCCGATTGCGAAAACCCCCATGTGTGTTGTGGAGTAGTGGGCTAGCAATTATCAAACAACTAACAAGGATCAACCACCTAACTCTGCTTTGTCTTTTGGCAATAAAGTGAAAGCATCATCTTGGCCAATCACAGTGGCGT
This sequence comes from Marinomonas sp. ABL3_031, assembly GCF_056161265.1. Taxonomy (NCBI): domain Bacteria; kingdom Pseudomonadati; phylum Pseudomonadota; class Gammaproteobacteria; order Oceanospirillales; family Oceanospirillaceae; genus Marinomonas; species Marinomonas sp. ABL3_031. The sequence goes on along the minus strand of NZ_JBSWYU010000001.1, from coordinate 272,631 downwards.
ACTCACCATGCAGGTTTGCTAATGACATGGCATGTACTTCATCAGCACTGCGTAACACACCATAAAAATCTTCTTTATTAAATGTAAAACAGGCCTTGTCCACCACATATACCCTTAAGCCCAAATTGCCCGCTGAGCGCACACAGGATTCCACCGAATTGTTGGTACTTACGCCGACTATCACCAAAGAGTCTATACGCTGCTCTGCCAACCAGTCGATCAGATCAGAATGAACAAAAGCATCTGGCACACTTTTCTCAACCACTTTTTCATCGTTACGAGGTTCGAAAGCTTCTTGAAATAAAACACCTTCTTGCTCCGGCCAAAACAAAGAATCCGGCTCTGTTGATAGGTGACGAACATGAATAACAGGCGCTTGGTAAGCACGCCAATGCGCCAAAAGTTCAGCAATATTATGTTCTGCCTGTGGGTTATTGCGCTCTCCTGCTTGAGGCCAAGACATGCCTCGCTGCATATCGATAATCATCAGAGCGATGTGATTCATGATTTCACCTCTTTTCCTAACAAGGCTTGTTGCTTGGTGAGCGCACGCAACTTCCACGCCATCAAGCTAAGACTCACCACCAATAAAAACATCACATTCATTAGAATCTCTTGCTGTTCTTGTTGAGCAGCAAGCTTTTGTTGAAGATGGCTCACCTCTTCTGTTGACGCTTTTGCCAGTTGCAAGATAGCCACACTACGTTCTAGTTCAAACACATCTTGCTTGAACTCTGTTAATTTCTTTTGTTCACTTGTTGCTACCTGTTGCTCTGCAAGAGTGGCTTTTGCCATTAAGCTTCCTGACAAAGCCACCAGCGAGATTACTACTATCCGTTTCAACATAACTGGGTTCCAGAGGTCTTCCGCTCCGTTGTCTAGAGCACAAATTGCACAATGTACTTTGAGCATACCTTGCTCAATGAAAATTGAAAACTAAGAGGTGAATTTTGTGCAATACGTCATCCACAGTAATATCAATAATGGCGATTCCATTGGTTTGATAACGGAATGTCCTCATGACGCTCTCTTTACTTGTCTCCATGTCGCTGTTTGCCTTAGTGGCGTCCCTTTCTCCGGGCCCTGTGAACCTAGTATCGCTCAGTTGCAGCGCACGTTTTGGTGCAAAAGCGGGAATTAACTACATAACTGGCGCGACACTGGGTTTTATCTTGCTGTTTCTGCTCATCGGCTTAGCACTACAACAAACTCTCTCATTATTACCGCATTTAACCTTACTATTAAGAGGGTTAGGAACCACCTTTTTGCTCTATTTAAGCTGGCAATTATGCCGCGACAATGGTGAACTAAAAGTAACAGACGATGAGTCGACGCCGAATTTCATCATGGGTGCAGTGATTCAATGGCTCAACCCGAAAGCTTGGCTGGCCTCGGTTTCTGGTATCGCTGTTTACATACCTAATGGGGAGTTTGAGCAGTTGCTCATTTTCGCAGGACTGTATTTACCAATTTGCTGGCTGTCTTTAGGGGTGTGGGTGGTTATTGGAATGTTACTTGGTCAGTATTTTCAAAGCCCGTCCAAGATGCGTTTGCTTAATCGTACACTGAGCGGTTTATTAGCTGCCAGTAGTCTGGCTATATGGTTTTAATACACGACGGTATTGATCAGGCGTGGCTGCCACTCTTTGCTTAAAGCTACGCTGGAAATGCGCCTGATCATTAAAACCTACCTCATGGGCCACTTCCACGATACTTCGACCCGCTTTCAATGCCGTTTGCCCTAGCTGAATACGACGATTAATTCGATAAGCATGAGGTGTCATATTAAAATGACGCCTAAAAGCCCGCATTAAATACCCAGTACTGTAGCCAAATTGTGCGCTGATCTGAGCGATTGGCGCATCATCGAAACAGTTACGATTTAGATAATCGGCGACATCATATAGTGGATTTGCTTTCAGTTGCGTTGAGCAACTCGCCGTCTTTATCACCTGTAATTCTGGCCAAATCCTTAATAAGGTTGAACGTGTCATATGACGTTTCTCTGTCACATTAAGCCTATCTGACATGAGCTGCCGACAAAGCTCGACAAAACTTGCAAAATACTCAGGGGTAAACAAGGTATCTGCTTGACTGTCTTGCCACTCAGGGTTGGCAATTAGACCATCAGAAAACAATTGAGCTGCGAGCCAATCTTTATCGATGTGCATCATATAATAGGCCCAAGGTGAATATTGTTTAGGGTTACAAGCGTGTACCACCTGAGGATTCATCACCACCAAATGACCTTGTTCAACAGCATGCAATCGATCAGCACAAACAAATTCGCTCTGACCATTCAAAATAGCTCCGATGGACCAAGTTTCATGGGAATGAGGAGCGTAACTGACAAGACGACCATCCAACACCTGACGCAATTCCACAAAGGGTAACCGCTCATCACGCCAGAACAAGGGATGTGTCATTGGTTTCATATCAAGCCTCCTCGCAAATCACCATATCAGGTTAGTGAAATACTTGAGACAAACACTCTTGCGCTATCTCACCTTGACACACAAAGGTTACAGGCCCACTCATGCTCACTCGATAATCCTCACTGATGTGGATATTGATCTGTCCGCCCGGCATCATGACTTCTATATTGGCATCACATAAACCTAACTTATAGGCCACCGCGGCGGCAGCACAACTGCTACTGCCCGATGCCAAGGTATAACCAGCACCGCGCTCCCAGATTTGAATCGTGATACGACCGCGATCAATCACCTGCAAAAACTGCACATTGGTTCGATTGGGAAAATTCGGATGGTGCTCAAGTAAAGGGCCAAATTCTTTAGCTTGGGTTTCTGTGGCTTCTTCAGTCAATATCACACAATGAGGATTGCCAATGGTCGCACCACTGTAAACAAGCTTACTATCCATGACATTGATCTCTTCTAGTAAGACTTCCCTTGGTTCACCTAAAATAGGAATATCTTGACTATTAAAAGACACCCTCCCCATCTCTACGTCCACACGCGATCCGACATCCTGTACTTGCGCCGAGACCACACCACCTAAGGTTTCTATGGTAAAAGTCTTGTCTTTCACCAAGCCCATGTCCCATAAAGCACGACAAAATATGCGCAGCCCATTGCCACTTTTTTCGGCTTCACTGGCATCAGGGTTATAAATACGCAAACCAAAATCTGCTACCTCGGACTCAAAAGGCCCAACTAGCAAGCCATCTGAAGACACACCATAGTGAGGATGGCAGATATTCTTAATCTTCATTGCCGGAGATTCATCAGGAAATTCCGCTGGAGGAATTAGCAAATAAACATTTCCTAACGCATGATACTTGCGGAATTTCATAAACAACCTCGAAACATTACTCATTCACATAAAAAAATGCTTTTACAGAGCGATTTTGTCCCTGTTAAAGCACTTTCAAATACTCAATCAGGGCATCACACTGAGCGGGAGAAAGTTTCGGACCAATTACCCCCGGTAACTGCTGATTTATTAATTTATTAGAATCATACTTATCGCTAAAATGATGCCCCGTATTACGATTCCCTTCCATATTGGTATCAAGAATAAAAAAGCCATCTGAATCATAGTTCATGCCTTTTTTAATCAGTTTTCTCGCTTCCGCTACATAACCATCAGGCTGAAGAACACCGAGATTATCAGTATCGTAGCGAATATTGCCTAGCTGAATATACTCAAGACGTTTACCCTCAGCTGGACACAATAAATCACGGATAGTAGCGACTGAACCATTATGTAAGAAGGGTGGCGTTGCCCAAACACCATTCAATGGTCTCGCTTTATAGCCCATTCCAGCTTGAATACAATTCGGACGCCCTTCTTTCAGTTCTTCTTGTAACCTAGGATTACTCAAACCATTGTCATTAAACCAAGCATTTATCGTTTGTTCGACTGTCGCAGCTAATGCGAAGCCAAAGCTGACATTTGCCCCATCCGTCACCCAACGCTCAGTCAAAGGCACAAAATCATTAGACTCAAACAAACTGGATTGATCTCCTAACGTTGAATCCATGTACGCAATTTCTGTGGCTGTCGCAACGTTAAAATCCCGCGCGCAAATATTACTATCAATCTGCATACCTGACTCTTGATCAATAATGGAACCGTTTGCGTTACCACTGGTGTTCATGGTGCGATTCAACATAACTTTTGCTTGACTACGGTCGGTTCCAATACGTTCCAATGGTAAAATTTTTAATTTTAAAACGTCTTTGGTTTCTCTTTTTACACCATTGGCATACCAAACAATAGGACCAATATACCCCTTGTCCTTATCCCAAATTTCTTCACTGTCTATGGGCGGCAAATGGCACCCCTGACAGTTCTTTTGATATAAAACACGACCTTTATCCACAAGACTTTGATCTATTTTGGTCATATTCCATTTAGGCGCCTGTAAGCCTTGAAAGCCTTTTTCCTTAGTAGGTTGCGGCCCACCTAAAAAGCGCTCAACCCAGACCAAATTACCAATCGGAATAGAGGAGCTAAAACGATTATCCTTCATCGGAGAAACGACATCTTGAAAAGCTTTTACCCCCAAAGCTTCACCAACATTTCGAATCAATGGCCCCATTACAGACGCATCATACTGCACCCAATCAAACCAAGAAGTTGTCCAAAGGTGTGGATAATTCACTGGCGCATCGATGGCAGTTTTGTTTTCCGGGCGACCAATATTTTCTGAAAAAACCGCATTACCAATACGATTAAGTGCATCCAAACGGGTAAAGCCTTCTGTCACTTGTATTTGATCTCCCCCAGCTAACTGAGATTTGGCAAACGTCACCAAATCATCTGACAAAGCTTCCTTAGTACTTGGGCCATACTCATTCCCTAATACATTACGGGCAAAACGATCAAAACGCCCTCCTAGCAAGGGCACCTTTGCGGAAATAACTAACTGCCCTATTGCAGCAGTTAAATTACTCTGTAATAAGCCAAAATCGGTGGTTGCAGGACCACCCTCTATTATGTATTCACGTGGTCCCGTCACCCCATTGTCATAGACAAAATGGCTGGTATGACAGGCTGCACAAGTAAAACCTACCGTTTCGGTCTGGCCATTTATACCTGTCATATTCTGTGAAAAGGTTCGCGCAAAACCAATTGGCAAGCCATCGGGGTTTAATAGTTGATCTTCTTTACTGCGAATAAAGCCAATACGTAATAAATAATCATTTGATATAAATTTACCTTTAGAGCTAAAAGGCATTAACCACAATGATGAACTTGGCTGTTCAATATTAACAAACCATTCATAAGGTAACGGAATGGTTCTGGTACCCTGACTGATATGGTGATACTTCTTAGTATGTGCGCTAGGGTCATCTAGCTTATTATCCCAATTTTGCTCTAACCAAACTTGTGGGATCCATTTGCCATTTTGCTTAACAATTAATTCCGGCATGGATTGCGGCGTTAACTGCCCAATAATAGCTTGAACCTTGTCACTTCGAATGATGATAATAATTAGAATAAGTAATAATAGAATGGCTATTACTTTCTTTTTGTGCTGACGAAAAAATCTAAAATACAGCATAAGCTTCTCCTGCTTTACTGATTTCTACTCTAAAATTCCTATACAACAGCAGACATTTACGTCCTTACACCGTCACGCTATTAGGAATATTTTTGGGATCCATATACCTATAGGGATAAATGCGAGTCGCATTACGCGCTTCTATCTCTTGATGAATTTTCTCTAAATTCAATTGATGCTTACGAATAATGGGGCGAATCTTAGAATCCATAAAACTATCATCAAATTGCCCCATACGATTTACTTTGAAATTTGTTAGATAAAAAATAAAACTTTGCTCTAAGGCCTGATCATAAGGTGGGAAAAACGACACCAAACCTTTTTCAGACTGATAGTTTTCAGCTGGGGTTAATGGTGGTTGATAGGCAGAAAAAGGCAAATTAGGGGCATAACCTGCGCACTCATATTGAGGATAATGCACGGACGAATGATGTGCTGTCGCAATAAAAATAATATGCGCTACTATCTTAATAAGTGACTCTTTATCAGCAAAAAATGTGGGAAAATCCGTCAGACCACAATTATTTTGTTTTTTATCACCACCAAGCTCTTTCGCCCAGTTTTGCAGTTCAAAATCGTCCACCACCATCTGATCATTCTCATACCAGACATCCAGATACTCAGTAACGTATCGAAGTGTTTCATTCCAAAGCAGTATTCCGTCATCACGATACGGATAAAGCAATCTAGGATCATTAACATGTCGTCGCGCTAAGTCATTTGGCAACAAAAAGTCTTTAAAACTATAGCGGTTCATCCCCTCCCCCATGAAAGCCACTAAGGTTTCATTATCACAACCAAACATCTTTCCAAACGAAGGGATTGTTCCATCAGGCTCTTTCTGAAACAGGGGATTTACATTGACACTTAATGTAAATTTAAGGTGAGGGCGTAACAAAGCAAGCAAAGGGTGATTATCCGCCAATTGCCGCCAACTAACCATAATGACAGATTCAAGTACATAATGAATTCTTGTGGCATGTGTCCACAACTCTTGATGCGTTCCATCGGCCGCTTGAATATAAGTTCGCGCCATATTCCAGCGGTCATCGTCAGGCGTAATAATAGGGTTGAACTCTTCATCCGTATCTTTAGTTGCATCCAATTGAATGGCTTCAATTTTTAACGTGCCGTCTTGATTAAGTGTGTATAAAGCAATCGCAGGCATTATGTATTTACGCACATTGTCAACAAACCCTGGATTCTCAAACAAAGGCTTCAACATGGCATAATTTGTCATGTAGAAGCGTCCATCCTCAAAACAATCATCAAATGCTTGCTGAGTCATACCCAAGTGTTCAGCGCTTATTTTAAAGCACTCAGGTAACGAATTTTCTTTATTAACCCCTTCTAAAACAACGGGATTCATACCCGCTACTCGTTGGTAACCTAAATACTTATTATCTAAAAAATGTTCACGCATCTCAGTATTAGGAAATGGTGATTTTGAATAAAAAAAGTAATCATCGAAACGCGTGAAGGGACGCTTAAGATATTTAAACTTAATGCGGTTCATCACAAACGAGGGAAGGCTCGGCAGTAAACCCGCCAAATTGAGTATGGATTTCAGCTTATAATAGAAAGTCGTCTTTTCTCGATCTGGCAGACTATTGATGGTTGCAATTTGTCCATCATACGTCAAAGTAAAAGCATAGAGCTTTTGCATTTTCTGTAAATAGTCTTTCCTAGATTGCGAATTTTGAACGTCAACTTGCGGCAACGCTAAAACGTGTTTCATATTCCTCTCCCTAGCAATGAACTTCACAGTTCAAGAATAAATAGCTTAAACACTAAATTTACTGACCACCTTATCCATCTGATTCACTAACTCTAGCAAATGAGAGCTCGACTTAGATGTCTGCTTCGCACCACTTGCGGCATCATCAGCAACAGAGTTAATAGCTTCAGAACTACTGGTAATTTTTTGAGTGACTGACTCTTGTTCTTTTGTCTTACTGGAGATTTGCTGGTTTAGAGACAATATATGCGACATTTTTTCCGCTATATCTTGAATAACATCCCCTGCAGCATTCGCTTTATTAACGGATTCTTCAGCGATATCACAGCACTTATCCATAATATTAACTGCACCCAGTGTGCTGCTTTTTAATTGATCAATGGTGCCTTGAATTTGGCCCGTTGAGTCTTGTGTTTTTTGTGCTAATGAACGTACTTCGTCAGCAACCACAGCAAAACCTCTTCCAGCTTCACCAGCACGGGCCGCTTCAATTGCCGCATTCAATGCCAGTAGATTGGTCTGCTCTGTTAACTCATTTATCATACTGACAATAGACAGTATACTCTGACTATCAGACTCAATTTTCTTAATTGCTGTCGTGGAATTTCGCACTTCATCCGCAAGTTGAATAATAGAAGAAACTGCCTCATTAACAACGCCCACGCTCTCAGACGAATCTTGATGTCCCTCTTTGGTCGCTTCACTCGCATTCTCAGCTGAATCAGCAACGGCTTGAATCGTCAAATTCATTTCTTGCATTGATTCAACCAATCGACGGACTTCATCGTGCTGTCGATTAACACCTTGTAAGGTTTGTTCTGAAATAACACCGTTAGAAGTAGCCGCTTCCGATAACTCCAACATAACGGCTTTTATAGCGAGAATCATATCACGAAGACCTTCAACCATTTCGGATGTAGAGCTTTCAATATGCTTAGCATTTAAATTAATATTCAGATTGCCTTTAGCAATTTCTTTAGTCACTTCCGTTGTTTTCTCAAGTGGTGGAATAGAGGTCACTATGATGAAACGTAACAGGGCAATAATAAAGCCAATTACTATAATCACTAAGGCATATACAAGAAAGGTTACTAACTTCCCTACATCCCTTAAACCAGAACCAAATACAGCTGAATTGGTAACCGACCACTCCATTAGTTTGTTTATTTTATTTACCTGTTCTGCTGACAAAGAATCAGAGTTTATGTTTTGCAATTCCGCTAAAATCAAATCAATACGCTTAACGTCTTCAATAGCAAGATCCAGCAAGACTCCATGACCTAACAGGCGAAATAATAATTTTTCGACTACAAAAATGGATTCGCCAACCGCTATCGCTTGCTCTTTAGCGTATTTAAGATGATTTAGTAAGGGTTCAATCTTAGGATTCGGCTGCATTAAATCGTATTCAGCACTAGTAACCGCTAGAATATGCTCACGCTCTAGATAAGCAAAATCAATTACCTTTCCCATCAACCTGATACCATATATTGCTATGAACAAAGCAACAACAGTAGCAATTATAACAACAAGCAGTTTTTTCTTAAGTGGTAGATCCTTCATCACTCTTCTTCTCGCAGGTCTTTTTTATTTCTAATCAGTACTTTATAGATAATTTGAAAGGAATTTAAAAGCTTTTCCCCTATTTTATTTCCACCCTAGGATAAATATCAACTTAAAAAATGAAATGACTCTATTAAGGAAATGGGATGGACTCCCCAGCATAGGCATCTATGTGCCAAGATTAGTTTTTAAAACCACTAATCTAAAGGGAGAGTCCACCCCATTTCCGAAGATCAATACTGCGTTGATTTTTACGCAACATCGAATAAAAAGTTTTTAATCAAATCCTTCCCGCCTTCTGTCGCAAAGGACTCAGGGTGGAATTGGATGCCTTGAATGGGATACTCTTTATGACGCACGCCCATGATCTCAAATTCGCCACCTTGACGGATACCATTAAGATTGGCAAACGCCTCAGCACTCAAACTGCCCACTGCGGCGGTCACTTCCAACACCTCAGGAAAACTTTCGGCCTGTGCAATCAGCGAGTGATAACGCATGACTTCCAATTGATCTGGAATATCATGAAAAATGCCTTCGCCATTATGTTGAATTGGGCTGGTTTTACCATGCATAGGCAATGGCGCTTTGACCACCTTGCCACCAAACACATGACAAATCCCTTGCATCCCTAAACAAACCCCCATCAAAGGAGTGGTTTTGCCAAACGCTAAGATAACTTCAGCACACACACCAAAATAGGCTTTATCGTCTGGTGAACCAGGCCCAGGTGAAATGATGATACGATCTGGTGCCGCTTGTCGAATGTCTTCCAGCGTCACTTCATCGTTGCGCTTTACAATAACCTCAAATTGCTCGATACGCCCCTGACTTTGTTCTGTCTGCAACACTTCACCAATAAACTGGTACAGGTTGTAAGTGAAGGAATCGTAATTATCTATGATGTAAATTTTCATCCTTTCGCTCCTTCACTGAAACTGTCTAATACCCGCTTGGTTCCCGCAAACTTACGTTGAATTTCTTCGTACTCATCTTCGGCATTTGAATCGTACACATTACCACCACAGGTTTGCACATAGGCTTTATTGCCATTAGCAAACACGGTACGAATCGGAATGGCGAACATACAGTCGCCATTAAAGGAGAACTGACCAACCGCGCCACCGTATGGACCACGACCATCGTTTTCAAGATCATCAATGATCTTCATTGCTTCGATTTTAGGCGCGCCAGTCAAAGTTCCGGCAGGAAAGTTACTGGCTAAGGCAGAAAACATGTCATGCTCTTCGGCCATAATGCCGACGATTTCACTGGAAATATGCTGTACGTGACTAAAGCGTTTAATGTCCATTAATGAACGTACTTTCACCGTACCGAATCGCGCCACACGGCCAATATCATTACGATGTAGATCGACAATCATATTGTGTTCAGCGATCTCTTTCGGGTCATTCAACAGAGCACGTGCTAGATCTCGATCTTCTTTTTCATCCACACCGCGTTTTGCCGTACCAGCAAGTGGGAAGGTTTCCATCTCATCTTGGCGCAAACGGAACAATAATTCAGGGCTTGCACCAATGACTTTTTGCTCGCCAAACTTAACGTAATACATTTGTGGTGATGGGTTCACCTCGCGCAGCTGTTCATAAATACCGATCGTGTCGCCATCCAGCTCGAACCATTTTTTGAAGCCCACTTCGACTTGAAAAATCTTACCGTCGATAATGTCCTGCTTAACCTTAGCAACGGCATCCGCATGATCTTCACGACTCATCGAATCTCCCGTTGGCGTAATCGTCAGTTCGCCGTTTTCAGGTGTGGGTGCATCCAACATTTCCTGAACCAGATCAAGGCGGTTGTTTTCGTAGTAGAAATAGAAAACTTCACCAGTCATCTTATCGAGAATCAAACCGTCAGTATAAAGACCGAAACGAAACGCATCGAACATCTCAGACGCTTGTAGGTCTAAAGTTGGCTCAAAGTAGTTCATACTGTCGTAGCCAATGTAACCAGTTAGGCCACCCGCGTAACCACGAGAAATAATATTTTGTGGAACAATACTGCGCAGCAAATAGTAAGGGTTCTCGGACTCATAAGCCTCAGTATTGCCTTCCCTGTCTTGAATAAATAACTGATTCTTCTCCGCCCAAAGCAGCTTTTCAGGGTCAAATCCAATAATAGAGTGACGAGAGATGTAACTCTCCTCTCCCAAGGATTCCAACATAAAGCAATTATCAAAACGTTTTTCAACTTTCTTAAAAAGCCCAAAAAAGTCACAGTTAGAGCTGATGGTCACGTATTTTGGTTTACGTGGTAGCTCAATGCGCGGAGGCACTTTATTAAACGAAGTCATTATCTTGTAGTTCCTTAAAGGCTCTGGAGCCACGGGTGACAGTGGCAATGCCGACACCCAATTGTTTAGCAATTTCTCGTTGTGGAATACCTTGTGAAAGCAGCTCAAAAATCTGCAACCTATGCTGCATTTCGCTTACTTCATTCGGAGTCAAAAGCGCATTGAGCTTACGCTCCATCTGCGCATCGTCTTCCACGTCGCGTAAATATTGAATTAGTTTTTGCATTTGAAACGGTGCTTATCTCGTTAGCAATGTATCAGCGTACTAGTACGATATTTTATATTGATGCTGAAAGCAATACAAAAAAGTGGGATTATCAATAAATGTTAGGTGGCACCTCTTCGAGCCTGACCCTATCTACGCTTTGGTTCCATTAAAGCTTTATCTGGGTTGCAAGATTATCGGCGACACAAACACCAACCACTTTCTTAAGGAACCTTTTCACAAGTAACGTCTCCAATCTTTATAACGGCTTGGAGGTTTCCTATGAAAATGCTTTGGTTAGTGGTTCTTACTGCCCTTACTTTTGATACATTTGCGCAGGAATGGCGTAGTGGTGAATCGAAAACACAATTAGTGGAGTTATTCACTTCGGAAGGGTGCAACAGTTGCCCACCAGCAGACCGCTGGCTGACCTCGTTAAAGAATAAGAAAAGGCTGTTTAAAGATTTTGTACCTGTGGCCTTCCATGTGGATTATTGGGACTACTTAGGTTGGAAGGATCGGTTTTCCACAGCGGAGTTCAGTGACCGACAACGCCAGTATCGACAAGAAGGTTTGCTGAGTCAGGTCTACACACCCGGTATTTTAGTGGACAGCAAAGAGTGGCGAATCTGGTTTCGGGGTGCGCGAGATATTCCACATATTGATCAGAAAGTCGGAGAGCTATCTGTGACTTTAGACCAAGGAATCCTCGATGCTCAATTTGATTCAAAGCAACCTCACTTATTGAATGTTGCTTACCTGGGTATGGGCATCGAGAGCCGCATAAGCGCTGGTGAAAATCGAGGCAAGAAGCTGACACACGATTTCGTCGTGCTGAATTACTTTTCGCTTCCCGGAAAAGGTGCTTGGCAGATTGCCATGCCAGATATACCTAACAATGGGCAAGAACAAACCGCGTTAGCGGTTTGGGTATCACCAAGAGACTCGCAGCAAGCCATTCAGGCAATTGGCGGCTATATTGAGTAACAATGATAGAGGCATTCGTTGTGATGCCTGTATGAAATGTTAGTTCGAATAGATTCGCTCCTAATTTGAAATAGCGGGTTTACCAGAGAGATAAATGATATTTGTTCATTTAAGCCTTTATCCGAGATAGCCATATTGAACTGAGACTTTCGATTCAAAAACATTACAACGTATGTTGTAAAAATATATTACCTCTCATTACTCATCTACTTAACTTCGAATTACCATCTGCAAAATGAAATTGAAGTCACAAAAAAACGCCTGTAAGGAAACCCCCACAGGCGTTTTTTTAACATTATTATCCAACTCAAAGGTTAAGAGACAGTACGTTAGTCTTACTGATACGATGACGGTAAATTTCGCGCAGATACTTAATCGCGTTTTTCACATTACTGATGTCCAAACGAATATCATTAATGGAGACAAACTGTTGAGTATCATCGATTAATTCACGGTATTTCTTCTCATACATTGGCTTAATCGCATACCAGTTGGTATCCAAAATTTTCGCTGGGTTTTCATGCGTCATGAAATATTTTTCGATTAAGCTCTCATCAAATTCATCGGTTTGAATCATATCAATGATGGCATGATCCACTTCATCCGTATAACGATAATCGTCTTTGGCAAAACAGCGCTTCATATAAGCAACCATCAAGGTCAAAAAGTCATCGCTCAAACACGGACTCTTCGCAATCAAGGTGGTTAAAGACAAGTTAGCCGATGCACCTATTACCAAAGCGTAACGCTTCAATGTGGTATTTGGACACAAACGATTCAAATGCATTTTCAAACGATTCAACGCAGTGAAAGACAGTTTAAAGTCTCGTGGCAAAGAAATAATGGACACGATTGAAGAACAGTTTTTGAAGAAGTGTAAGTCACTCAACTTACTCACATCGTAGCCACTCTTACGAAAATCTTTTATTGCTTGACGATAACGATCAGATTCTACTGGCAACACACTCACACCCTCAATGGCTGAGGTATCTTCATTAAAGTGAGGCAATTCAATAGAACGACAGAACAAGTCATCAATATCAACCATATCTTGATGAACACCAGGTCCCACCACACTCTCCGCATAAGCGACAGCAACAGGACCCGCCAAACTCATAAACAAATCATTTGCATCAAGGCGAATGGTTTCAGAAATATCGATACCCGCACGACGGAAATACTCTTCATCGTAATCAGTCGTCACCGCCTGAGCAGTCAGTATGTTGAAAATCTGTTGAGAAATATATTGGTTCGCATATTTCTCCATGGTATTCACATCAATGCTATCCGCATCACCACCGTCTTCTTCTTCGGCATAACGCATGATGTCATTGGAAATCAACATCATGGAATTCCAAGGACGAATGCGCTCCATGACATCCGCAGGTACTTCGTCGTCCTCACGCTCTTCGTTATAAGAGAAGTTCCACTCTTCAGAAATGTATTTGGTCAACAAACGACCTGCGTTAATGTGCAACGCTTCCGAGATTTCAACATTCTTACCTGAGATGTTTGGCAGAATACAGATGCCAGAAGTAAAGATAGGCTCAAAGACAAAACTGTGACGCTTATCGACCAATTGCGATTGATCAGAACGATAATCAAAGGTTTTACTTAAGTAAGAAAATTGTTGCGCCAAGCCAAATTCAGAGGCCATCCCTGAACCCGTACCACCGCCAGCACTGAAAATGTAGAAGTACAGACGTGATTGATTGGCTTTAATACCACAAGAATCCACTAGGTAGGAATGCATGTGCTTCCAGTTCTCATTGCGGAAAGTTGAGGTATCTTTGTTAAGGATAATTTTGGCAAGATATTGACCCAAAATTGGCGCGTTACCAGCGCCACCAGCATGAACTTCAGACAAGTCCATGATTTGCAATTTTTTATACTCTTCCAGAAACTGCTCACGTCCTTCCTGATTAGAGAAACGTATACGACCCTCTATGTCTTTATCCAAATCACCCAGCAGCACAATCGGCTCAATTAAAAATACGGGTTTGAAACCGTCTTTGCCTTCAATGGGCAGATGCTTACGAATCCAGCGCATTGGACGAAATTCTCGCTCTGAATCCAGTAACTCTTGATTCTCAACTTCACGCATATAATTGGCACGTGCATCGTATACTAAAGATGCCACATCTAACGCAATATTAGAGCCACAACGACCTAAACCAATAAGACAAACAGACGGAAAAATTTGTTCAACATTAGGCGCACCTTCTGTTAGTACCTGTGGATGAATGTGATTTCTTACAACATCCAAGTTTTCTAGGATTTGCTCCAAATTCGACTCTGTAAAATAGAGGTGTTCAATTGGTAGGTTGTCTTGACTCATGTGGCATCCTTTTTCAAGCAATTTACTTACAACAGGCGATCTGCTTATTCAGTGCAATCAAGGCATTAAGAAAGCAGACGTTTTGCTCTGTTAAATGCACGGTTTTTTCAATATCTATACTCAAACAATATCATCCTTATATAACAAAGGCACTAATATGATGAGTAAGATTGCAAAATAATTATTAGTTTTCATCAATCTTTCCTCTAACCCGGCTTATCCCATCAAGAGAGCACATGATTAAATTTTGACTTAAAGAAAATTAGCAATTACAGTCTAATAACAAAAAGTTACAACATTTTCGGCAGAAAGTTAACTTTTGTACTACTCTTATAGCAAAGTTGTGTCTTGCGAGGTACTACTATGTCTATTTCATCTATACCGCTAAATCGATTAACTATACCGACAATTCAGCCAACGGTAGAGGCCCGCTCGCAGTCTCAATCTAGGCAAAACAATGAGCCAAGTGTTGATTTGTCCGAACAAGCTAGGCAATTGCTATCTTCCTCTCAATCTCAATTATCTAAGCTCCAAGAAGACAAAGAGAGTAAAGAGGAAGAAGGCAATGAATCTATTCAAGTCTCGTCAAGCATTGGTCGCATGAAAAGAGTAAGCGGATTGCAGCGTGACGAAGTCGCTGAGCTTTACCGTACCATTGAAAAGCTCAGCTAAACAGAGACATTAACTCCCTAACCTTTAGCAATATTAGTGAATTCAATACTACTCGAAAGTGAAATCATAGCCACTAGAGACCAACATTTCGGCTTCTCTTTGTAGGTTTGCCAAAGTCAAAGGGCGACTATCCAACAAGCCCGCTAAAAATTCCGCATGCAAATTCTTACCGTCAGCTTTTAACGTAAAAATAGGCATATCTCCTTCTTTTCTATCATGATGCAATAAAATGGATAGACGTAGCAAAATGGACAAACGATCTAGGTCTTGCTGATCACTTTTGGTAAAACGAAAACCCAATGACTGACTAAATTTTCTTCGATGACGCAGAATCAGATTAGCTAAAGCCTGTTGTTCTTGTTGAGAAAAACCCGGCATATCCGACTCACTGATAATATAGGCGCCATGTTTGTGATAACGACTATGGGAGATTCCGACACCCACTTCATGTAATAAGCCCGCCCAGCGTAGCAAGTCTTCACTGGAAATATTGCTTAACCCCCAAGCTTCCTTGACCTGCTCTAACGCAGATAGCGCCGTTTTGGTCACTAGCTTGGCTTGCTCTGTATCAATATGGTACTGATTCAACATATAGTTGACGGTACGTTCACGGATGTCCGTTTCGGCGTATCGTCCCATAATGTCGTACAACACCCCTTCTCTTAGGGCACCCGTTGAAAAGTCCATTTGCTTAATATCAAAGCATTCGAATACCGCCGTCAAAATCGCCATACCAGCGGCAAAAGTCGGCTTACGTTCTGGCTTTAACCCCATCAAATCAATGTCGTCAGCATGACCTGCTTGAAACAAGGCTTTTTGAATTTGTTTAATGGTTTTAGGCGTAATGCCTTTTTTGCTCCAATTATTTTCTTTGACAATATTAAAAGCCGCTTTAATGGTACCAGATGAACCAATCGAGATATCCCATGCTTCATCAAGGTAATCATCTTGGATACTTAATAGCTCAAGACGAGCGGCCGTGACCGCTTTTTGGAAATTGGATTTGGTAATAATGCCATTGTCAAAGAAACGCTTAGTAAAACTCACACACCCCATATGCAGACTTTCGGTAAGAATGGGCTCCAATTGCTTACCTATGATGAACTCCGTACTACCGCCGCCAATGTCCACAACCAACCGCTTAGCTTCACCGTGATCCATGGTATTAGATACACCCACATAAATGAGTCGCGCCTCTTCACGTCCGGCAATAATTTCCACCGGATGGCTGATAATATCCATGGCATTACCAATAAAGTCATAACGATTTTTCGCGACACGTAAGGCATTGGTGCCTACCACACGTACAGAACCAGGTGGCATATCCTCAATGACTTGAGCGAATTGCGCTAAACACTCCAAACCTCGCTGTTGCGACTCATCATCCAAGTGCCCCTTTACTAAACCGGCTGCTAGCTGTACTTTTTCACCAAATTCACTGGTGATCCGCAACTGTCCATGAGTCACCTGCGCAACCACCATATGAAAACTGTTGGAGCCAAGATCAATGGCAGCAATTTTTTCAAACGGAAAATCATGAGTTTGTTGCAAAAAGAGTGACTGCATTCAGAAAACCTTATCCTGCTGACATCAAAAAGTCGCTAGAGTATATCACCTAAGTTAAGTAGAAAGGTACGAACAAGTATCAGCATATTATCTCCATTCAATTGGCCGTCGATAGAAAACTGACGCATTATTTTTTGCGTCAAACAGACGAAACAATAGATTTTGATCAAAAAATTACCAAAAATTGCTTTTTTACTGTTTTTCTCTATAGACCTCATCGCCAAGTCGATCTATAGTATGGTTGGTTTTAGAGTGAAGCTTAGATGTTGATTCACTTTAAAATTCCAATCAAATTGTTTCGCGCTGTATTGGCTTTGCCCTTTCTGGGCCCTTATAAATAGAGCATGCTTTGTTATTATTTGCTCATTTCTTCGGTGCCGAGTAGCTGATACATTGTTAGATACTTCCAGACACAGATTAACTGGTCCAAATAAGGTGGAGCCACTTAATCCTGTCAATTTTCCTCAAATGAGCTTATACAAACCCGTTTATGAACCTTACCGAATTAAAACAGAAATCAGTACACGAACTTTTAGAAATCGCTTCAGAAATGGGCCTAGACAATATGGCTCGTTCTCGCAAACAAGATGTTATCTTCTCGATTCTTAAGCGTCATGCTAAGAGCGGTGAAGACATCTATGGCGATGGTATTCTAGAAATATTACAAGACGGCTTCGGCTTTTTACGTTCACCAGATTCCTCTTATTTAGCAGGACCTGATGATATTTACGTATCACCCAGTCAAATCCGTCGCTTTAACCTGCGAACTGGTGACACTATTGCAGGTAAAATCCGCCCTCCCAAAGACGGTGAGCGCTATTTTGCCCTACTAAAAGTGAATGAAATCAACTTCGATAAGCCTGACAGTGTTCGTAACAAGATCTTATTTGAAAATTTAACACCATTATTTGCCGACGAACGTTTGATCATGGAAGCCGGCAATGGTTCTACAGAAGACGTTACGTCCCGCATCATTGATTTAGTTGCCCCTATGGGTAAAGGTCAGCGTGCCTTGGTGGTATCGCCACCAAAAGCTGGTAAAACCTTCATGCTGCAAAATATTGCCAATTCCATTACCCGCAACAACCCTGAATGTCATTTGATTGTGTTACTAATTGATGAACGTCCTGAGGAAGTAACCGAAATGTCGCGCACCGTGCGCGGTGAAGTTGTCGCATCGACCTTTGACGAGCCACCAGCACGCCACGTTCAGGTTGCCGAAATGGTCATTGAAAAAGCCAAACGCTTGGTTGAACACAAAAAAGATGTGGTTATCTTGCTAGACTCCATTACTCGTCTTGCACGAGCCTACAACACTGTCATCCCTTCCTCTGGTAAAGTACTGACAGGTGGTGTGGACGCCAACGCACTCGAGCGTCCAAAGCGTTTCTTTGGTGCGGCACGTAACGTTGAAGAAGGTGGTAGCTTAACCATTATTGCAACGGCATTGGTCGACACAGGTTCGAAAATGGACGAAGTTATTTTCGAAGAATTTAAAGGTACAGGTAACTCAGAACTTCATCTTGATCGTAAGATTGCTGAAAAACGCACCTTCCCTGCAATTAATATTCGTCGCTCTGGCACACGGCGCGAAGACTTACTGACCTCAGAAGACGAACTACAACGCATGTGGATCTTACGTAAGCTGTTGAACCCAATGGAAGACATCGCCGCGACTGAATTTCTCATTGATCGACTGCGTGTGACTAAGACGAACGATGAGTTCTTTGAATCCATGAAGGGCAAGAATAAGTAAGCCCAAAAATTGAATTAAAAACCACTTTTTATAAGTGGTTTTTTTTACATTGAACTCAGCCTGAAAGGCATTGGCGACTGAATAATGCCAATGTGCTATGGAGATATATGATGAATGAAGTAACCGCTAAGGTGAAAGCTGTAGAACTTATTAACAAAGACGTTTATCAAGTTAACTTAGAGCTCGACAACTTTCGTTTTATCGCTGGTCAGTATGTAATGATTAAACTACCTACTGGTGAGCAAGTACCCTACTCCATTGGTAGTGCTCCTCATGAGCTGCCTAAACTCACCCTATATATCTTAGTTTCTGACCCTGATTCTTTAGCAGGCAAAGTGATTCAACACCTAACTCAGTCTAGTGATGTCACATTGAAAGCCCCTGGTGGTGATTGCCATTTAGAAAATGGCATACTGCCTCTGTCTTCAGAGCATATTTTGCTAATAGCTGGCGGGACAGGGTTTGCCCAAGTTAAAAGCTTGTTTGACGATTTAGTGGCGCGTAAATTTAAAGGTAAGGTGTCCTTTTATTGGGGTGTTCGCACAGCACAAGACAACTTTGCACAAGCTTGGCTTGAAGAAGCACAAAAAAACACTAACTTTACGGTTAATGTGGTAGTCAATGAGGACTCCGAGCAATGGCAAGGCCGCACTGGCTGGTTATACCAAGCGATTTTGGCCGATCATGCTGACCTAAGTGACGCTTATGCTTTTATCAGTGGTTCGGTCGGCATGGTTTATGGCACCCTTGAGCAACTGGAAAGCCAAGGCTTACAAGAGTCTAACTGTTTCTCTGATGTATTTGCTTACGCACCAAGACCTGAGAAACCTAGCCTGTAAATCGCCAGCAAAAAAATTGCATAAAAAAGAGAAGCATTTGACTTCTCTTTTTTTAATCACAGCACACTTATTCTCAACAAACACATTCTCAGCATTAACGCTTTTTACTGAGTGATGGATTGCCAAAGAGCAATAATCTGCTGCTGGTCTTCCTCTGTCATACCTTCTGCTTCTAAGGTATCAAGCAAAGTGCCATGGAATGCATGATCAAAGTTGTCCGCCCCTTCCCCTTCAGCACTACTGTGCAAACCAAGCAGTCCCAGTAAATAAGCACAAAAGAATAGCTCATCACCTTCTTGAGCTTGGTGCTCTAAGTCGCGCAATTTATCACACAGCTGGTCCGCACGTTCTGCAAATGTCATTGGCATAATTCATCTCTTAATTTGACTGGTATAAAAAAGCTGGACAAAAGGCCCAGCTTTTTTCAAAACAACACATACCTTATGGTTTGAGTTTTAAGGTATCCAAAGTGCGTTGGCGAATAGACAACAATAAATCGGTATTTTCAGTCAAAGACTCACCGTAGGATGGAACCATCTCTTTCATTTTAACTTGCCAATCACCTTCATTTAAGCGTTCTGGAAAACAACGCTCAAGAATACCAATCATGGTGTTTACTGTTGTGGATGCCCCCGGAGATGCCCCCAGCAAAGCCGCTAAGGATCCGTCCTCAGAGGTAATCGCTTCGGTACCAAACTCCAGCTTACCTGAGCCATTTTCGTCCTTCTTGATAATCTGAACACGCTGCCCCGCGTACGCCAGAGTCCAATCTTCATCTTTCGCATCAGGAAAAAACTGACGCAAAGAGTCACAACGATCTTTGTGTGATTGCATCACTTCACTAATCAAATAACGCGTCAAGTCCATGTTGTTTTTGCCCACACTCAACATAGGCTTGATGTTATTAAAACGAACACTTTTTGGTAAATCTAAGAAAGAGCCGGTTTTAAGGAACTTGGTTGTGAAACCAGCAAACGGGCCAAACAAAATAGCTTTTTTGCCATCAATAATACGCGTATCCAGATGCGGTACTGACATAGGTGGCGCCCCAATTGGCGCCGCACCGTAAACTTTTGCAAAGTGCTGCTCAACCAATTCAGTTTTTTCACATACTAGCCATTGACCGCTAACAGGAAAACCGCCGTAGCCGTCACTCTCTTTAATGCCAGACTTCTGTAACAAGGGCAAAGCACCTCCGCCTGCGCCTAAGAAAACAAATTTAGCATCCACTACACGCTCTTTGCCATTCACATCCAAGGTCACTTTCCAGTCACCGTCAGAGTTTTTTTCTAACTCGGTCACTTCACTCTTCAGACTTAACTCAAAGTTTTCCGAGCTTTCTAACAGTTTGCTCATGTTGCGCGCGATGGCACCGAAGTTAACATCCGAGCCATGTTCAATGCGAGTTGCTGCTAATGGCTCATCAGCAGTACGATTTTGCATGATCAAAGGCATCCATTGCGCCATTTGTTCTCGGTCTTCTGTGTACTGCATCTCTTTAAAAGCAGGGTGCGCACTCATGGCTTCATAACGTGCTTTCAAATTTTTCACGTTACGCTCACCCCACACAAAACTCTGATGCGGCACACGGTTAATAAACTCTTGAGGAGCCGGCATTAATCCTTGTTCAACTAGGTAAGACCAAAACTGTAGACTCACCTCAAAAGCGGCGTTTATGTTTACAGCCTTGTCTATATTGACTGTACCGTCTTCATTTTGTGACGTGTAGTTTAGCTCACAATACGCTGCGTGGCCCGTGCCCGCATTATTCCAGCCATCCGTACTTTCTTTTGCAACACTGTCTAAACGCTCCACCATCATAATGGACATTTGTGGATCAAGTTGTTTTAACAATACGCCTAATGTAGTGCTCATGGCACCGCCGCCGACGAGTAAAACGTCTACAGAATTTGAGTTCATAAAATTTCGCCGTGTCATACCCAATTGTAAAGTTGAGACTGATGTTAGAAAGAGGGCTTTTGGCCAGCAGTTAATTCTTATTTGAGGAGGTACTGCATAACTTTCTTCTCGGTTTCTTAGAATACTCATGCTCTTACTAAGGAGAACTGATCAAATAACCTACAAGCTATCGTTGATTCTAAGCAGATTGACGATAATTATACGGATTTTGTCGGCAATGTCTTGAGACCTTAGTATAAGTTTGTTGATATATTCACAATTTACAAAACCCGTTCCCTGCAAAATTATTGACTTTAGTAACATTAACGACGATGTTTACAGCATTAACAAAAAACTTGCTTTGATTTAGCGACTATTTGTAATTGGTTATATTCATCATCACGCTAGATAAATCATGACAAAAGGCATGGAGACTCAAATAATGAAAGCACAAGATATCATGGTAAAATCTGTCATTTGTGTCGACATGGATGAAAGAGTGCCGCACATCATATCACTGCTCCAACAACATAAATTTCACCATCTGCCAGTAACAAATCAAGATAAGTTGGTCGGTATCATCTCAGACAGAGATATTTTACGCTTAGTCAGTCCTTTCATAGACAGTGTGACCGAACAAGCAAGAGATTTAGATACTCTGAATCGCGCTGCTCACCAAATCATGACACGCCAACCCATTCGAGTGAAAGCAGACACACCGATTAATGACATTCTAGAATGGTTAAGAAAGGTGGATATTTCCTGCTTACCTGTTGTAGACGATGAAGATTATGTGATTGGCATCATCACTTGGCGTGATCTCATCAATCACGCCAAGTTTTCATGAACAGTCTAAATGAATACACGACCAACCCACTTAGAAAAAAGACAAGCTTAGTGCGTTTGCGCTTGGTCGCCTAACATATCGTTAAGATCAGCATCATTAAATGTATACTGTTCAGCACAGAACTGACAATCCACCTTGATGCTCCCCTGCTCTATCAAGAGCTCACGAATTTCCTCCGCTCCCAATGACATCACTGCATCCATCATACGTTGACGAGAACAAGAACAACCAAATTGCATTTGTTTAGAATCGTACAGGCGCAGTTCTTCTTCATGATAAAGACGATGCAATAGGGTTTGCGTTTCCAATCCCAACAACTCGTCATTTGTTACGGTAGACGCAAGGTGTGTAAAGCGATCCCAAGCGTCTTCATCACCCGCCTTTGCCTGTTCCTGAGGCAAACGCTGTAAAAACAAACCACCACACTGTGATCCATTTGCCGCCAACCAAACACGGCTTGGCAACTGCTCTGACTGCAAGAAGTATTGTTCTAAACATTCCGCTAAGGTATCGCCAACCACTTCCACAATGCCTTGGTAACGCTGACCATTTCTTGGCTGAATAGTAATCACCAGATAGCCATCTGCCAGAACTTCTTTGAGTGAAATATCTTCTGGAACTGTCTGCGACTCATCCCATTGAATGATGCCACGCAAGTTTTGAAATTCGTCGCATTCCGTCATCAAGGTCGACAAAAAGCCATTACCCTTTGCCTGCATAGATAACACACCATCAATTTTGATGATGTCACGCAATAGCGCAATGGCCGCGACAAACTCCCCTAATAATTTCTCTAACGCTAGAGGGTAATCTTTACGACGAATAATCTCTTGATAAGCACTGCTCAACAGTACGCGTTCACCGCGCACATTGGTGTGATCAAAAGAAAATCGCTGGATTTCATTAACCGATACATTATTCACTAAATAGCACCTTCTCAGCCCTAAGCTGAGTCAATAAACTCTTAATACAGATGCGCGCCATTTTACCCTTGCATTGTATAATCATCCACTGCAAAACTCTGTAACAACGCGCTTTGCTATTTCGTTTCTTATTAGGCCGCTCTAAAATAGTCCCACATCCACTGCGACCCTCAATTTGGGGTAAGAGATAAACCAGTTTTATGATCCAGTTCACCGAAGTCAGTTTACAACGTGGCACACAATTTTTATTAGAAGAAGCCGACCTCACTATCTTTGAAGGCCAAAAAGTCGGTCTTATTGGTGCCAACGGCGCGGGCAAGTCCTCCTTATTCGCCATGATCCGGGGTGACCTACAAGCCGATACGGGAGAAATCATCTTACCGGGACAACGTCGCATCGCTTTTATGGCGCAAGAAGTGGAAGAGAGCCAGCGTTCGGCTTTAGACTATTGTCTGGATGGTGACGACCAGCTGCGCAAGATCGAAGCCAACATTGCCGCAGCTCAAGCGGCTGGCGATGACAATGCCCATGCGAATTGGCTGGTTGAGTACGATAACGCGCAGGGCTATAGTGCTCAATCCCGTGCTGAAACCTTACTACAAGGTTTAGGTTTTAAAATGGCGGACATGCAAAAAGCCGTCTCAGATTTTTCCGGTGGTTGGCGCATTCGCCTTAACTTAGCCAGAGCTTTAATGTGCCCTTCCGATGTTCTGCTATTGGACGAGCCAACCAACCACTTGGATTTAGACGCCATACTTTGGTTGGAAAACTGGCTACGACAATACCCTGGAACACTATTATTGATTTCCCATGATAGGGATTTCATCGATGGCATCTGTACTCACATAGTGCATTTGTATCAAAAGAAACTAACACTTTATAAAGGAAACTATTCGGATTACGAACGTCAGCGTGCAGAACATTTGGCTCAGCAGCAAGCCAATTACGAAAAGCAGCAACAAAAGCGTGCTCATTTACAGCAATACGTTGATCGTTTCCGTTATAAAGCGGATAAAGCCAAACAAGCGCAAAGTCGTTTAAAAATGCTGGAAAAAATGGAGCTAATTGGTCCTGCACACATTGATTCACAGTTCGAATTCAGCATCCCAGTAGCGGACAAAACCTCGGCTCAATTGGTTAATTTGATTCAGGCCGACTTGGGTTATCAAACACAAAGCAACAGCGCTTCAGTACAATTAGCCAACACTAATTTTTCCATTCGCGATGGTCAGCGTCTTGGTCTATTGGGCCCTAACGGTGCGGGTAAATCGACTCTTATCAAATCCATTGTCGGTGAGATCCCTTTGTTAAATGGGGAAAAAGTGCGCGGTGAAAACCTTGCCGTAGGTTACTTCTCCCAACATCAACTTAGTGCTTTGGATTTGGAAGCCTCACCAGTACTCCATATTCAACGCCTGACCCCAACAGCACTGGAAAGCGATATACGCCGTTATCTTGGTGGTTTTGGTTTTATTGGCGATGATGCCTTACGCCCCGTAAAAGGCTTTTCTGGTGGTGAAAAAGCCCGTCTGGCTTTAGCCTTAATCACTTGGACCAAACCCAACTTATTGGTACTGGACGAGCCGACCAACCACTTGGATTTGGAAATGCGTCAAGCTTTAACGGAAGCCTTACAAGCTTTTCCTGGCGCTATTTTATTGGTGTCGCATGATCGTCACTTACTCAATAGTACGGTCGATGAGTTTTTCTTAGTAGCCGATCAACAGATTAAAGCGTTTGATGGGGATTTAACGACCTACCATAGCTGGCTACAGGAACGTCAACTGCAAGTCAATCGCAAAGACAAAACACAAGATACTTCCAACCCAGTTAAAGTGGATCGTAAAGAAGAGCGTCGTAAAGCCGCTGAGTTACGTGAAAAACTGCGTCCTTTGCGCAAACAGATCGAACAACACGAAAAAGCCGTAAATAAAGCGCAAACGGAGCTGGATAAAATCTCCGATCAAATGGCCGACACCAGCCTTTATGAAGCTGAAAAGAAAGATCAGCTACAAGCATTACTTAACGATGAAGCAAAATGGAAAAAGTCTTTAGAAGAGAGTGAAGAAGCTTGGTTTATGGCACAGGAAGCCCTAGAAGAAGCCGAAGCAGAGCTGATCGAAACCTCTAACTGAGTAATAAATGGGACAAAGTACTGAGAATTGCTTTAACGCAAGGCATTTCTCAGGTGACTGACTTATTATTGTCACATTACTAACGTACATTCCTACACTGCGAAAAGGAGATATGTGGATGACCTTTCCATACACTCGTATGCGCCGCATGCGTAAACACGATTTTTCTCGTCGCCTAATGCGCGAACATCATCTCACTGCAGACGATTTAATTTATCCAATGTTCATTCTAGAAGGGTCTCAAGTACGCCAATCCGTGCCTTCTATGCCGAACATTGAACGAGTCTCCATCGATGTTTTATTAGAAGAAGCCAAAGAATTGGTTGAACTTGGTATTCCTACCGTCGCTCTTTTCCCCGTGATCGAAGCTAATCAAAAATCTTTATTGGCTGAAGAGGCATACAACCCAGACGGTTTGGTGCAAAGAGCCGTTCGTGCATTGAAAGCAGAGTTTCCCGAGCTTGGTGTACTAACCGATGTGGCGTTGGATCCTTATACCACTCACGGTCAAGACGGCATCATTGATAATGAAGGCTACGTATTAAACGACGTTACCGTGGATACCTTGGTCAAGCAGGCTTTGTCTCATGCACAAGCGGGAGCCGATGTAGTCGCACCATCAGACATGATGGATGGTCGTATTGGTGAAATTCGTGATGAATTGGAAGCCGAAGGCTTTATTAATACGCTAATCATGGCGTACGCTGCCAAATACGCGTCCGCCTATTACGGGCCTTTCCGTGATGCGATTGGTTCAAGCGGAAATCTAGGCAAGGGCAATAAATTCACTTATCAGATTGATCCAGCAAACTCCAATGAAGCCATCCGTGAGGTCATGCTGGATTTAGATGAAGGTGCTGATATGGTCATGGTGAAACCTGGCATGCCTTATTTAGATATAGTGCGCCGCGTGAAATCAGAATTGGAAGTACCCACTTTTGCTTATCAAGTAAGCGGTGAGTATGCCATGCACATGGCCGCCTTTGAAAAAGGTTGGTTAGATAAAAATAGTGTCATGATGGAATCGCTGTTGGCGTTCAAACGCGCTGGTGCAGACGGCATCTTAACCTATTTCGCAAAAGACGCAGCACGCCTGCTTAAAGCTTAATTAAATGAAATAAAGCCAGATAATCTGGTGACCAGCAGGCTGCATTGGTGTAATTTGTTAAAGGTTGCTTTTATCTGCATAAAAGTAGCATTAATAAGGATACCAACCACAAATAAACGGTATTTGGAGAGAATAGAAGCAAATGTCTGAGCAGCCTGTTATTGAAGTAGAAAAGAAAGAAATCGCGCCACCAGCTGAAATGCATACTGAGATTGATGCGGAGCTAGTGCTAGAGCCTATCCCTGAGCAGCCACAAGATCCAACCAAAATAGCGATCGAAGAACGCCTGCCCGAAGAAATTGACTTAGCCGATCCTGAACTCTACTTCAACCGAGAACTGAGCCATTTGCAATTCAATGCGCGAGTGCTTGAACAGGCTATGGATGAAAACCATCCCATCCTTAACCGTTTGATGTTCTTGTGCATTTTCAGCTCAAATATGGATGAATTTTTCGAAATTCGTGTCGCAGGTTTAAAAAGCCAGCTGGAATACAGCCGTGAAAAAAATGGCCCAGATGGTATGCACCCGAAAAAAGTACTTGGCCTAATCAGTGAGCACGCACACAAATTAGTACGCCGACAATATCGTATTCTGAATGACATTATTTTCCCTAAGCTTGCGAACGAAAACGTACATTTCATTCGCCGCTCTCTATGGACAGACAAGCAATCTAACTGGGTACGTCGCTATTTCCGTGACAACGTATTACCCATTATCAGCCCGGTAGGATTAGATCCGGCTCACCCCTTCCCAAGATTGGCCAATAAAACCTTTAACTTTGTGGTGGAATTAGAAGGACGTGATGCCTTTGGTCGTGAAAATGGCCTCGCCATAGTACCCGCACCAAGTTCATTACCACGTTTAGTGAAGTTGCCGGACGACGTCTGTGAAGGCGGCGACAACATGGTCTTTCTGTCTTCCATTATCCACGCTCACGCGGATCAATTGTTCCCTGGCATGACGGTCAAAGGCTGTTATCAATTCCGTTTGACGCGAAACGCCGACTTAGAAGTGGATTCAGACGATATCGGTGTCGACCTTGCTGGTGCTCTGCGTACTGAATTGCAAAGTCGCCATTACGGTAGCTCTGTACGACTGGAGATTGCCGACAATTGCCCTGATCACATCGTTGATTCCTTGCTTAAACAGTTCGACTTGGAACAACAAGATTTATATCGCATTGACGGTCCTGTGAACCTAAGTCGACTTATGGCCGTATTAGAGTTAGTGGATCGCCCTGATCTAATGTATTCCCCATTCTCGCCAGGCTTACCAAGAAAACTGGCCAGTGCCGGTGGACTATTTGAAGCAATTCGTCAGCGCGACTACTTATTAATGCATCCGTTCGAGAGTTTTTCGCCGGTCATTGACCTGCTCAGTGAAGCGGCCAAAGACCCGAACGTGGTAGCAATTCGCCAAACCTTATATCGTACCGGAGCGCGTTCGCCTATCGCCAACGCTTTAGTAGAAGCGGCTCGTAATGGAAAAGAAGTGACTGTGGTCATTGAGTTAAGAGCGCGCTTTGATGAGGCCGAAAACTTGGCGTTAGCAAGTCGTTTACAAGACGCTGGTGCCATTGTGGTTTACGGTGTCGTGCGCCATAAAACCCATGCTAAGATGATTTTGATAGTCCGTCGCGAAGGCAATAATCTCACGCGCTACGTTCACTTAGGTACAGGTAACTATCACGCAGGTAATGCGCGTCTTTATACAGACTACAGTTACATGACCTGCAATAAAGACATTGGTGACGATGTCCATCGCGTTTTCCAGCAATTGACTGGTATGAGTAAAGAGCTAAAAGTGAAGAAACTTCTGCACGCACCCTTCACTCTTCGAGATCGATTACTGGAAATGATCGACAGAGAATCACAAAACGCCAAGAAAGGTGAACCCTCTCGTATTATTATCAAGGTCAACTCTTTAACGGAGCAAAAACTGGTACAGGCTTTGTACAAAGCTTCTCAGGCTGGCGTAAAAATTGATCTGATTGTGCGCGGTATCTGTACACTCAGACCCGGCATCAAAGGCATCTCCTCCAATATACGTGTACGCAGCGTGATTGGTCGTTTCCTTGAACATACACGTGTGTATTACTTCTATAACAATCGCAACCCAGAAGTCTATTTATCGAGTGCGGACGGTATGGATCGTAACTTGAATAACCGTATTGAAGTGGCTTTCCCTCTGCAAGATTACAAGCAAACACGCCGCGTGAAGAAGGAACTGGAGTATTACCTTACCGATAATACGCAAAGCTGGATTCTACAAAGCGATGGCTCCTACCAATTATCCAAGCCTCGTAAGGGCGAATACCGAAGTGCGCAGAGAGCTTTGCTAAGCGAACTGGCGGACAATACTAGAGAAAGCTAAAACCAACTTTATCCGGACATAAAAAAACCAGTTCACACATTGAACTGGTTTTGTCTTTTCTGATTGCGATCAATTGTACTGCATAAGAATTACGCCAAGTTCTCAGGACCGAATGAAAAAGGTAATAATTCGTTCATCGATAAAGATTTACGAATGCCTTCTGGACCACAGATATGAATCATGGTCTCTGCAGAAGAAAACTCACGAATTCGCTGACGACAACCACCACATGGGGTGACCAATTCTTCTCCTTTGCCCATGACATAGATGTCACGAATCTGCGTTTGACCATCACGCACCATAGCAGCAATGGCGCCAGCTTCCGCACAGGTTCCTTCTGGGTATGAGGCATTCTCCACATTACAACCCGAATATTGCTTACCTGACGCGGTAAGAATGGCGGCGCCTACCGTGAAATGAGAATAAGGCACATAGGCCTTACTCATCGCCTCTTTTGCCAGTGCAATCAACTCACCTTGCTTTACATCTGACATTTAGGCACGCTCTTTAACATAGGGTCGACCAACGGCTTTTGGCCCTACAGCTTTACCAATGAAGCCAGCTAACAAGAGCACGGTCAATACATAAGGAAGCACTTCAATCGCCTGTACTGGCACTTCACCAATACCTGGCAACACTACTCCTTGCATGCGCACAGCAACCGCATCTAGGAAACCGAACAGCAAACAAGCGAACAACACTGGAACGGGACGCCATTTACCAAAGATCAAGGCAGCAAGCGCCATGTAGCCTTTACCAGCACTCATGTCTTTCAAGAATCCTGCATTGTGCGCAGTCGACAAGTAAGCACCCGCCAAACCACACAAGATGCCACAAACAATCAAAGCTCGGTAACGAATGAAGGCAACGGAAATACCTGCCGTGTCCACCGCATGAGGGTTTTCACCCACAGCTCGTAAACGCAAACCAAAACGTGTTTTATACACCACCCAGAAAGTCGCTGGCACCATAGCGAACGCCAGATACACTAGGATATTATGGCCACTAAGCAACTCGGAATAAATCAGACCAATCACAGGCACATCCGCGATGGCGTCGGCAAAAGGTAAGGTAATGGATAGGAAACGAGCGTCACCAGACAAGGTCGGCGTCTGGCCACCCATACCGAACCAGTCCATCGACAAGGTAACGGTTAAACCTGCGACTATGGTGTTGATTGCCACACCCGATACGATGTGATCACCACGGTGTGTAATACATGCAAAACCGTGAATCATTGCCAAGGACACAGATGCGATAATACCAAAGCACAAACCAATCCAAGCAGAACCAAAGACAGCCGCGCCTGCCGCCGCCGCAAAAGCACTGCCTAAAATTTTCCCTTCCAGACCGATATCAACAATACCAGCTCGCTCCGAATACAAACCAGCCAAAGCGGCAAAGATTAGGGGCGTAGACACTCGCATGGTAGCGTCTAACATAAGAATTAATGTTTCAAACATATTATGAGTCTCCTAGGCTACCGCTCTGCGAATAAAGAAACCTTCGATACGATCTTTGAACATATGCTCAAGCGCACCGGAGAACAAAATAACCAAACCTTGGATCACGACTACAATTTCTGGGGTGATGGTTGGAATTTCGAACGCCAATTCCGCGCCACCTTGATATAAGGCACCGAACAGAATCGCCGCAAGTACAATACCGATAGGATGATTGCGTCCCATCAAAGACACAGCAATACCAGCAAAACCATAACCGGCAGTGAAGTTCAGTAATAAGTTATGGTTCACACCCATGATTTCATTGACGCCAACAAAACCTGCTAAACCACCTGAAATCAACATTGCCCAAATGGTCACCTTAGCCGTATCAATGCCAGCGTAACGCGCTGCCGTTGGGTTGGTACCCAAGGTACGTAATTGGTAACCCCAACGTGTATGCCAAATTAATCCCCATACAAATACGCAACAGATCAAAGCAACAATAAAGGCCAAGTTTAATGGCGAATCGCCAATATCGATTCCCAAAGGAGATAGCAGTTCATGCAGATAAGGTAGCCAGGCATTCTCTTCAAAAGTACGACTATTTGGTGCCATACGTCCGTCTTCTTTTAGCCAGTTCACAATCAAATAAACCATCAAAGAAGAGGCGATAAAGTTAAACATAATGGTCGTGATAACGATGTGACTGCCACGACGCGCTTGCAGGTAAGCCGGAATATAAGCCCAAGCCGCACCAAACACCGCAGCACCAATAATTGCCAATGGCGCAATAATATAAAGCGGCATAGTGTGATCCAATGCAAGACATACTAAGCCAACTCCTAAACCACCAATGTAAGCCTGACCTTCGCCACCAATGTTGAATAAGCCACCTTTAAAGGCGACCGAAACAGCGAGGCCAGTAAAGATTAAATTGGTTGCGTAATAAAGGGTGTAACCTATGCCTTCGTTATAACCAAAGGCACCATAAATCAAATACCCCGCTGCTTCGATTGGGTTTTCACCAATCGCTAAAATCACCAAACCAGAAACAATAAACGCCAGCACAATATTCATTAAAGGGATCAGTGCAATGTTTACCCAAGCAGGCACTTTCGCTTCGCTCATACTGATACTCCTTCTTTTTCTTCGCCTTCATGTTCTTTGTGGTGGGCATTAGCCATCATCAGACCCAAAGTGCGTTCGTCAGCGTCTTTGGCCTCAAGCTCACCGACCACCGCACCATCAAACATCACTATGATGCGATCACTCAACGCCATAATTTCATCCAATTCTACTGACACAAGCAAAACGGCTTTGCCTGAGTCCCTCAGTTTCACTATCTGTTCATGTATATTTTCGATCGCGCCGATATCGACACCACGAGTCGGTTGACCAATCAACAAGACATCTGGGTTTTGTTCTACTTCACGAGCGATTACGATTTTTTGCTGATTACCGCCAGAGAAGTTGGCCGTTTTTAAATGAGGGTTAGGTGGACGCACATCCCAATCGGCCATACGAACATGACATTCTTCTAGCATGGCTTTGCGATCCATTAAGATTTTGCCATTATATGAAGAAGAGTTATGGTATCCTAATACCGCCGCTTCATAGGCTTCAAAACCCGTTACCAGCCCCATTTTATGGCGATCTTCTGGTACATGAGCCATTTTTAAATCACGCATTTGTGCAGCATCTTTAGGTGCTTTTGCAGTAATGTGCTGACCGGCAAACTGAATTTCACCATCATCCATTGGCGTAATACCTGACAGCACATTTAGCAATTCACTTTGGCCATTGCCAGACACACCAGCGATACCAAGGATTTCACCCGCACGCAGTTCCAAACTCACTTCTTTTAGACGCTTCACGCCTTGGCTATCGAACTGAGTTAAGTTTTTTGCCGACAAGAAAACATCGCCAACTTTTGCCTCGTCTTTATTCACTTTTAGACGGACTTTTTTACCCACCATCAGCTCAGCCAATGCTTCCGTATTGGTCTGGGCGGTTGCACGATGGGCCACCATTTCGCCTTGACGCATCACTGATACATTATCCGTAGAAGCCATAATTTCACGTAATTTGTGAGTAATAAGCAGAACCGTTACACCCTGCTCTTTTAACGATTTCAGAATACGGAATAAATGATCCGCTTCTTGTGGCGTTAACACACCCGTTGGCTCATCCAAAATAAGAATACGTGCTCCACGATAGAGTGCTTTTAGAATCTCTACACGTTGCTGTAAACCAACCGGCAGGTCTTCTACAATGGCATCAACATCAATGTCTAAGCTGTACTCTTTGGCAAGACGCTGTAA
Source organism: Marinomonas sp. ABL3_031 (assembly GCF_056161265.1). NCBI lineage: Bacteria > Pseudomonadati > Pseudomonadota > Gammaproteobacteria > Oceanospirillales > Oceanospirillaceae > Marinomonas > Marinomonas sp. ABL3_031. Next base: position 240,068 of record NZ_JBSWYU010000001.1, on the reverse strand, counting down.
CTCAATTCTAGCAGCCGCCAAACCGCCTTTTAATAAAGCGCCGCCTTCTGCACCTAACACGACGTTTTCCAATACACTGAAGTTTTCCACCAGCATAAAGTGTTGGTGCACCATGCCGATGCCAGCGTCAATCGCATCTTGTGAACTTCGAATATCTACTCGTTTACCGCCAACTTCAATAAAGCCAGTATCCGCTTCATAAAAGCCATAAATGATACTCATCAAAGTGGATTTACCGGCGCCGTTTTCGCCGATAATGCCGTGAATGGTACCAGCTGGAACTTGTAAGCAAATGTCTTTATTGGCCTGCACGGCACCAAAGCGTTTGCTGATATCTCGCAATTCGATTGCGAATGGCACTGTATTATTCGTCATATCTAAAAGTTATTCGTCTGCTTAAATTGGAACGCTTAGAGCAAGACTCTAAAGCGAGAGCACCTGATGGCGCTTTTAATTCGTCTCTCTGAATAGTCAGCAAAACACTGAGCAGAGCTTTGCTGATTACACACTCACCTGCTAAGGCATTATGAATGCTGTACTTTACATAAAAAAAACAGTTGCCCACCACGGCGGACAACTGTTTTTTCTTATAACTTAGTAGTTACAAGTATTATCAGACATGTAGTCATGAACCTTGATATCACCGCTGATGATTTTGCTACGAATATCTTGGATTTGAGACTTCATGTCGGCAGTCACTAAACTAGCGTTGTTATCATCAAGCGCCCAGTCAACACCACCCTCTGCCAAACCAAGCACTACAACGCCTGGCTTCCAAGAACCGTCTGCCGCACTCTTGTATGTGTTGTATGCCGCTAGGTCAACACGCTTAACCATAGAAGTTAGCATGGTTCCTGGTTGCAAGTGATTTTGGTTTGAGTCTACACCGATCGCCAATTTGCCTTCGTCTTTCGCCGCTTGGTAAACACCGATACCTGTGCCGCCCGCCGCCGCAAAGACAACATCGGCACCTTTAGAGAACTGGCTCTTAGCAAGCTCAGATCCTTTCGTTGGGTCGTTAAACGCCGCACCAGTCGAACCTGTCATGTTCTGTAGAACTGTCGCGTCAGCAGCAACGTATTTTACACCTTGCTCGTAACCACAGCCAAACTTACGGATAAGAGGAATATCCATACCACCTACGAAACCAACTGCATCAGTCTTAGACGCCATGGCAGCCAAAGCACCCACAAGGAACGAACCTTCGTGTTCTTTGAAAACGATAGACTGAACGTTTGGCAGGTCGATGACACTGTCAATGATGCTGAATTGAATGTTCGGGAAGTCTTTAGCCACTTTTTCTACGGCAGATGACATGTTAAAACCAACCGCAACAATAGGAGAATAACCACGTTTTGCTAAACGACGAAGGCCCTGTTCAACCTGAGCTTCGTTCTTCGGTTCAAATTCACGAACTTGTACACCAGATTCAGACGTGTACTTTTTCACGCCATTGTATACGCCTTCATTAAAAGACTTATCGAATTTACCCGCTTGGTCATACACCACAGCTGGATCAGCTGCTTGAGCCATGCTTGCAGAGATGGCCAACGCCGTGACTGACGCAATAAAGACACCTTTCATTCCTATTCCTCTTTTTATGTAATTAATCTAGGCAATATAAACTTGCCTAACTGGTCAAAATAAACCCATTCAAACAATACCGCAACGAAATATGCACATTTTAACCAAGGTTTTTGCGCAAAGATCGAATGGCACCCGAATAACTTTCACTTGATTGACTAAATCAAACTAAATTTACAGCAATTCTTGTGCCTAAATTGAACAATAGGTCAAGTTTGGCATTGGGTACAGTAAACCGTACTTCGTTGCGCTTGGCGCACTTCCGTCAAGACCTTCTGACACGTGACGCAAGGCTTACCTGCGCGTCCGTATACGGCTAGCTCCTGCTTAAAATACCCTGGTTTACCGTCACCACCGACAAAATCTTTTAGTGTAGTGCCGCCTTGCTTGATGGCATTTTCAAGCACTATTTTAATGCACTCTAGCAATTTACGCATTCTAACTTTGGAAATATTTCCTGCCATTCGGGTTGGACGAATGCCCGCCATAAACAGCGCCTCATTGGCATAAATATTACCAACACCCACCACTATTTTACTGTCCATTACAAAGGTTTTGATGGGTACTTTGCGACCTTTGGCTTTGGCGTAAAAGTAATCCAGATTAAAGTCATCGGACAGAGGCTCCGGCCCAAGATGACTTAACAAATCATGTGTTTGCCAGTCTGCCGTTGTCCACAAGATAGCACCGAAACGACGCGGGTCTGTATAACGTAACCAATGATCCGCACCAGCGATGCGAAAATCCACATGATCATGAAACAATGGCGGCGTATCCACTGGAACAAAGTACAAACTGCCCGACATTCCCAAATGAATAATCATGGTGCCTTTGGCCGTATGTACACCTATGTATTTGCCACGACGCGATAAGTGCGTAATCTCCTGCCCAACGAGCTGTTGACTTAATTCAGTCGGAATTAACCAACGTAATTGTGGCTGGCGAATGTCTATGTGCGCGAATTTTTGCCCCACCAGATGGGACTCAATACCACGCATCGTCGTTTCTACTTCTGGTAATTCGGGCATGCATCACCTCATAAACCAGGACAGACAAAATGCTGACCAAATGAACAAAGTATATCTACTAGATACAAAAAAACCGACTCTGTGAGTCGGTTTTCTTTTGCAAGAAACGAAAATTATTTAATTTTCGCTTCTTTGTACATAACGTGCTTACGTACAACAGGATCAAACTTTTTCATTTCAAGTTTGTCTGGAGTATTTCGCTTGTTCTTGTCAGTTGTGTAAAAATGACCAGTACCAGCAGAAGATACCATGCGAATTAGATCGCGAGCGCCTTTAGAAGCCATGATTCAGTTCCTTATACTTTTTCGCCGTTAGCACGCATGTCAGCAAGAACTGCATCGATGCCTTTTTTATCGATAATACGCATACCTTTAGAAGACACACGAATACGAACGTAACGGTTTTCGCTGTCAACCCAAAAACGGTGCCAGTGAAGGTTAGGAAGAAAACGGCGCTTAGTGCGACGCTTTGAGTGAGAAACGTTGTTACCTGTAACAGGACGTTTCCCAGTAACTTGACATACGCGAGACATATTAAATACCTTTTTGCTATCCAGAAATTGTTGGAAGTGCGTTTCACTTCCTCAGGCGGAGCATGAATCCGAATGATTCAAAAAAATCCCATACCGAAGAATAGCGGCGCGTATTTTCCCATAACCAAGCCCGTAGAGCAAACCTTTTGTTAAAAAATGATCAACATGACGCAAGCAATCCACCACCTCACTTCTTACACAAAACCACGTTCCGCCAAGGACACAGGCAAACCATCTCCTACGACAAAATGATCCAGCAATCGTACATCGATTAGGTCCAGAGCGGACTTAATGCGCGCTGTAATGGAAATATCCGCCTGACTGGGTTCCGCCACACCACTGGGATGATTGTGAGCGATAATCACCGCTGCCGCATTAAACTGCAGCGCCGCTTTTACTACTTCTCGTGGATAAACGGCAGCGGCATCTATGGTGCCTAAGAAAAGCTCTTGGTAGCGAATCAATCTGTGCTGGGAATCCAAAAATAAAACAGCAAACACTTCCCTTTGAACATGACGTAATTGTGAGGATAGGTAAGTACGCACCTGGTCAGCGCTGCTAAACATCGTTTCGCGTGTGAGATGTTCCTGCAAATGACGTTTGGACATTTCCAACACCGCTTGTAACTGGGTGTATTTCGCATCCCCCAAACCAAAACCTTGGCAAAACTCCTCTCGACTAGCTGACAACAAGGCCCGCAAGCCACCAAAATGCTGTAACACCTGTCGGGCCAATTCTACCGCACTCAGGCCATGACACCCTGTACGCAAAAAAATCGCCAGTAATTCAGAGTCCGATAATGCCGCTGCACCTTGCTGTATCAACTTTTCTCGTGGCCTATCCTGTTCTGGCCAATGCTTAATACTCATGATCTCCTCCTTGATCCATGATAATCTTAGTTGAATTTGGCTTCCTGCCAACATATAACCATATAGACCAGAGCAAGACTTGAGAAGTTATTTATGTCGACCCTAGCGAGCAAACGCATTTTATTAGGCATTACCGGCGGCATCGCTGCTTATAAAAGTATTGAGTTAATTCGTTTGCTGACTAAAGCCGGAGCGGACGTTCAAGTTGTCCTGACCGAGGGCGCCAAAGCCTTTGTTACGGAAATGACATTGCAAGCGGTATCGGGCCATCCAGTGAGAAGCACCTTACTCGATCCATCAGCCGAAGCCGGTATGGGCCACATTGAGCTCGCTAAATGGGCCGATATGATCGTCATTGCACCAGCCTCCGCTGACTTTATGGCACGCTATGCGCAAGGTATGGCTAACGATTTATTAACCACACTCTGTTTGGCAACCGAAGCAGCTGTCATACTTACCCCAGCAATGAACCAAGCCATGTGGCGACACCCTGCCACGCAAGCCAATGCCAAATTACTTACCGAGCGTGGTGTATTGAGCGTAGGACCAGCCGATGGATCACAAGCCTGTGGCGACATTGGCCCCGGTCGTATGAGCGAACCCGTGGATATCTTTTCCTTTTTGAACAACTATCTGACGACCGACCCCAAACCACAAGATTTAATCGGTCAACACTGGGTCATTACCGCTGGCCCAACCATGGAAGCCATCGATCCGGTTCGCTATATCAGCAACCACAGCTCAGGCAAAATGGGCTACGCACTCGCGCAAGCAGCACAACAACGCGGTGCTAAAGTGACCTTGATCTCAGGACCTGTCATCATCCCAGCACCGCAAGACGTGACATTGGTAAAAGTTAAAAGTGCGGATGATATGCTGTTAGCTTGTCAACAAGCCATGATACAAAAAGCCGATGTCTTTATCGGTGCCGCTGCGGTAGCGGATTTCAAAATGAAATCCCAGAGCGATCAGAAAATGAAGAAACAAACCGACAGCGATGAACTGCAGCTGACGCTAGTGAAAAACCCTGACATTATTGCCACTATCGCGAAACAGCAAGGCGCACATTGCATGGTGGGCTTTGCCGCAGAAACGCAAGACGTGATCGCATATGCAAAGAGTAAACTAGAACGCAAAGGTTTAGACATCATCATTGCAAATGACGTATCACGCAGTGACATTGGCTTTAACCAAGAAGAAAATCAGGTCACCGTCATTAGCAAAGCTCAAACTTGGTCCCCCGAAAAAGCCAACAAACAGCAATTGTCTGCGCAACTGGTGGAACACATTTATCAATATACTCAATCCTTTTAAGCAGATTAAGAGACACGCATGAAACAAGCTATTCAACTAAAAATCGTCAACGACAAAATTGGCAAGGAGATTCCCCTTCCAACCTACGCAACAGAGGGTTCGGCAGGTTTAGACTTGCGCGCCTGCCTTGATAAAGCCATCGAACTAGCGCCGGGTGAAACCACTCTATTACCAACGGGCTTGGCGATATACATTCAAGATCCCAATCTCGCTGCGACCATTTTACCACGCTCTGGCTTAGGCCATAAACACGGTATTGTCTTAGGCAATCTGGTTGGACTCATCGATTCAGACTACCAAGGTGAATTAATGGTATCTTGCTGGAACCGTGGCAATACCAGTTTTGTGATCGAACCTGGGGAACGTGTTGCACAGCTTGTATTACTGCCAGTAATACAAGCTGAGTTCGACATTGTGAACGAGTTTGAAGAAACCGAACGTGGCGCTGGCGGTTTCGGCCACACTGGCACAAAATAATACGCGGCTCTTAAAAAGGGTGAGTTAATTTCACCCTTTCTCCTTTGCTAATCAGCCTAGCTCAACTATTATCCACTCCCGCCTGTAATTTTACTTTCATAAGTCAGAAGTTCGTAATTTTCATACATTTTTCTGTAGTTAATCCGCTAAGATCACGTTATCATTTCAACCCTAAGTGGTTGCTTACACTCGTTGGCTGCCTTGTGTGTCATTAGCTTAATCACACGAGCCTTCGTCTACAAAGCGCAACGCACACTGATTACACAGTGTTTGCTCAGCCTAAGCCAGAGTCTAAGACATACCTTTTAATGAGTTTTACAGGAGTAATAAAAACGTGGCTTTTTCCCGTGAGTCTGCTTTAGACGTTGCCAAGGTACTGAGTGAGTCTCTCCCCTACATTCAACGCTTTGCCGGCAAAACACTAGTCATCAAATATGGTGGTAACGCCATGACAGATGAAACCCTGCAGGCTGGATTCGCGCGCGATATAGTATTAATGAAAGCCATAGGTATCAATCCAATTGTGGTGCACGGTGGTGGCCCACAAATTGCCGATATGTTGAGTAAGTTGAACATCGAATCAAAATTCCTTAATGGCATGCGCGTTACCGACACTGCGACCATGGACGTGGTGGAAATGATCCTTGGAGGTCAGGTTAACAAAGAAATCGTCAACCTAATTTGTGAAGCTGGCGGTCGTGCCATTGGGGTAACAGGTAAAGACAGCCGCTTTATCAAAGCAAAAAAACTCTTTGTGAAACAACAATCAGAAGGCGCAAGTACACCAGAACAAGTCGATATTGGTCATGTTGGCGAGGTAGCGAACGTGGATACTAATTTCCTTAAACTGTTCGAAAGCAGTGATCTGATTCCAGTTATCGCACCGATTGGTGTCGATGACGAAGGTAACGCTTACAACATCAATGCCGATTTAGTGGCAGGTAAGGTTGCCGAAGCCGTAGGGGCTGAAAAGCTCATGTTGCTAACCAATATTTCAGGTGTACAAGACAAAGAAGGTAAGGTGTTAACTGGCCTCAGCACCACCCAGGTTGATGCACTGATTGCCGATGGCACCATCTATGGCGGCATGCTACCGAAAATCAGTTGTGCCTTGTCCGCGGTCAATGCCGGTGTCACTAGCGCACACATCATTGATGGTCGAGTCCCACATGCGACCCTATTGGAAATCTTTACCGACACGGGCGTAGGTACTTTAATTACCAATAATAAGGCGAATGATTAGTCTCTCTCGCTGCCTATAAGATATCAGCTTATAAATGGGTAAAAGACCATGAGCAATAAAAAAATCGATCGCCGCACACAAATTTTACAGGCACTGGCACTAATGTTGGAAAGCAGCCCAGGCGCCCGTATTACAACGTCAGCACTGGCAAAGCAAGTGGGTGTTTCGGAAGCGGCTTTGTATCGCCACTTCCCAAGTAAAGCCAAAATGTTTGAAGGTTTGATTGAATTTATTGAGGAAACCCTATTTTCCCGCATTAATCGCATTGTTCAAGACGAATCCGATGTGGTGGTGCGTATTGAAATGATCATGACCTTGATATTGCACTTTGCCCAGCAAAATCCAGGTATGTGTCGCCTGTTGACCGCAGATGCATTGTCAGGCGAAACCGAACGCTTACGCGTGCGCATTGCACAACTATTCGATCGCGTAGAAACCCAACTTAAACAAGTGATTCGCGAAGCAGATTTAAAACAAGGCTTGCGCAGTAAAATAGGTGTGGCAGCAAGCGCGGATTTTTTAATCGCCGTGATTGAAGGAAAAATCCGTCATTATGTGCGCAGCGAATTTAAGACCAAGCCAATGGAAGCTTGGCAAGAGCAATGGCCATTGTTGGCACAGAACTTGATGGAAAATCGCTAAGGCTCGGCGAACTGCGAACCTTAGCCAAGTGATTAAATACCGTACTGGTCGCGATAGGCTTTCACCGCGTCCAAGTGCTGGGCAAATTCAGGAGAATCTTGCTCAGCCAAGTAGGTCATGATGTCATTTAAAGAAACAATGCTGATAACAGGCATTCCAAAGTCACGTTCGACTTCTTGGATCGCCGATAATTCGCCTTGGCCTCGTTCTTGACGATCCAAGGCGATCAGCACCCCAGCAGGCGCTGCGTTGGCTTGCTGGATAATGGCCATAACTTCTCGAATGGCTGTGCCGGCTGTAATAACGTCGTCAATGATCATGACGTTACCTTGCAATGCGGCACCCACTAGAGAACCGCCTTCACCGTGAGTTTTTGCTTCTTTGCGGTTGAATACGTATGGTGTATCTAGATTATGGTGATCATAGAGTGCAACAGCGGTCGTGGTCACCAATGGAATGCCCTTATATGCAGGGCCAAACAAAACATCGAATGGAACATTTGCTTCCATGAGAGAGGCAGCGTAAAAACGGCCCAATTTGGCCAATGCTTGGCCAGAACTGAATAAGCCAGCATTAAAAAAGTAAGGGCTTACGCGGCCTGATTTAAGTGTAAATTCGCCAAAACGCAATACATTTTGTTCGATGGCGAATTCAATAAAGTCTCTTTGGTAAGGTTTCATGCCGACTCCAGAAAGATAAAAATTCACAACATAGCGTCACCAAGGTGGTTTTAAAAGCCATGCTAACTTAGGATAGGCGCTAATATAACACACGGCTAGGAATTGTAGGGACCAGAAATGAAGGTCATCAGCCTTAATGTAAACGGTATAAAGCAAGCAGCCGATCGCGGCTTTTTTGAGTGGATGGTTCGTCAGAACCCAGATGTCGTATGTCTGCAAGATATACAGGCGGATGAACGCAGTCTAAACGACAGTGTTTTCTTTCCACCCGAGTACAACACCTATTTTTTTGACTCAATGGAAACACCTGATCAAGCAGGCGTAGCCATCTACTGTAAAAGCATGCCAAAGGCCATTATGACAGGTATGGGCTTTCCTGAATGCGATTTTGAAGGCCGCTTTATCCAAGCTGATTTTGATAAAGTCAGCATAGGCGCTTTCTTAACACCACACGGCTCAAATCATGAAGAAGTACTGCAAGATCACAAATATCGCTTCATGGAAGGCTTCAAAAATCACTTAATAAAAACGCGCCGTAAACGTCGTGAATTCATCTTTTGTGGCACCGCTAATGTGGCTCGCTCGCCGATTGATGTGAGCAGCTGGTTCGTTAATCAACGTAATTCTGGGTTTCTACCAGAAGAACGTAAATGGATTAACGAAATTTTCAATGAATTGGAATACATTGATGCTTTCCGTCAGGTCAACAAACAAGATAAGCAATACACTTGGTGGCCAGATTACGAGCGCGCTTGGAAATTGGACGAAGGCGGACGTTTGGACTACCAAATCGCCACACCGGGTCTTAAGAATCTAATTCAAGGCGGTACCATTTACAAAGGTCAACGCTTCTCGGATCACGCACCTTTGATAATGGAATACAACATCGACTGAGAAAATTATCGATGGAAAAAAATCGCTGTCAGCATAGCACTGACAGCGATTTTTTTATTGCTTGTAACAGGGGATAAAGAAGCAAAAAGTCTTGTGACTAATCCTCTTCTTTCAGCGGCTTGTGTTTTACCTTGAGTTTTAATTGGTGGATTTCACCCGGTGCGATTTTGTAAGCATTGTCCAAGGCATTGCCCGCTTCCACACAAACAAAACGCTGGTAATCCGCATCTTCCATGTCACTGCGTTGCCTAGCCAATACATCACCAGGGTTCCACAAGATGGTGCTGGCACTGCCTTCGGTTTGAATTTTTAACCGTCGACCTAAATCCAAATCATGAATTTCACATTCCTGTGGCGCATCCAAATAGACTCGATCCATATAATGACAAGGTGAAACAGCACCTTGTTGTACCAATTTTTGACCATTATTAAACTTATCCACATAAGTAACTTGGTCTAAACCATGCACCTGCGCCGTTTTATTATTACCCACATGAAAATAAGTGTGTAAGGCTTCACTTACTGGCATAGGCTTATCAGATAGGTTTGCAGCAGTAAAGTTGATACGAAAGCCTTTACTGGAAAAACGAAATATCTGACGCAATTCAAACGACTGCGGCCACATTTCTTCGATCAAAGGATGATCTTCCGACGCCAAACGAATGACGATTTTCACATCGCCATTTTTGAAACGCCCAGCCTCAATAAACTCCCAGCGAAAATATCGTGCTAAGCCGTGTGTAGGATAATCTTCCTCACCTTCATTTGCGCCAAACCATGGCCAACAAACTGGCACACCAAAATGACGACGTCCAAATCGACCTTCTCCACCTTGATTGTCTGATTGAAACAAAAGATCGGGCTGCCCAGAGGGAATAAAGCTAACAAGATGACCACCCCATAAGGCGATAACAGCAGTAAAACCAGGTTGATCCACGATAATTTCATCGCATTTTTTTAAGCTTGCGGGGCGTATCTCTCCCCCCAATTCTTCCAACTCATTCATCAGTTGGCTGTTCATTTATCACTCCAGATGCTATTTCTTATACGCACATAGTAACCCCACAAATGACGATTACAATAGTTTATGCTTATGTCGAAAATTCGGAGAAAAAAGTTTATAGCTAAAGTGAAAAAGCATAGTCAACACAAAATACCTAAACCAGCAAAAGATTCACAGTCATATCAAAGCCTTTAGACTAAAATCACTCTTCAGAAAGCCCACTTAAAAACCAGACAGTTTTATAACAAGCTCATAAAGAGTAATGACTAAGACTGTTGTTGCACCGCATCAAAGGCCATTTTATTGGTGGCCACATCAGTGACATCATAGACCACTAAGCAAACCTGTTTGATACTGCCGTCTGGTCCAGAAATAGGTCGAATCGCCACATTTTGATACATGTTGTCAGCAATACTCGTTAAGGGGCGATAACACTTAAACTCAAACAAGTAAGGTCGTTGTTCCCAAGAAATATAGATAGGCGTTTTTAGACCAAATACATTGTCTAATTTTTGTTTTAACCAGTCTGCTTCTATGTCTGGAAAAATGCTGAAAATAGACTGTTGTTTCGCAATAGAAGAACTCACACCACTGTGATTCTCCATAAAACTGTTCCACAATTGCACCTTGTATTCTTGATCCAACACCACCAGCCCCACATCGATATGATGCAAGAGATCAAACATCCAATGAAAGTCGGCTAATCCATCGGCTTGATTACTCATTCCTCATCCTCAGCCAAAAATGACAACAAATGCTCTAGAGTTGGCACAGAGTCTTCAGTGAACAGCAACATCAAATCACAGTTAATCTGATAATTCTCCACCTCATAGACAATTTCCACCGCTAGAGTACGTTTCCAGGTGGCTTTTTTCACGTTAATTAGATCAGAGATTTTGACATGCTGTCCCAACAAAGTAGGATGACCATGACTAAAATCGATATTAAGCTGTTTACCAACCGCCGACATAAATGGCCCGACCAATACCGATGCCACATCCATTAGCAGTTCTGTCTCAAACTCACACCTATAGTCTTGAGACATACCAAGCAACTGAGCCATATCGGGGAAACTAGAGTCATTAAAAATGAGTAAAGCTTCAAAGGCGATACCCGAACCCACAAAACCTTGGGATACCGCTGAGCAGCTGCCTTCTTTAACACTGTATTCCAGTGCCATCTGCAACTCGCCCACCTCTAAAATATTAACCTTCGGCACAGGCAATTTAATAAACACATTGAGCATTTCAGCCAAAACACTGGCAGCACGTCCCATAGCGATATTAGATACTTCTTGTAGGGTGTCTTGTAGACTAAAGCTTTCCGCTGCCGTTTCATGAGAACGCAATGTGGTTTGCTTACGTTGGTTTTGCTCCGTTAGCAAACCCAGATCTAAAAGCAACTCACGAATATCCTCAGAAGATGCAGGTTTTTTATGAAAAGCAGCGGCCCCCATTGTTTTGACTCGCTCAATGGCTTTTGGCTGAACATCACCAGACACCACAATGACCACTGGCGCATCGGCCACACTTTGCAACGCTTCGAGGGTTTCATAGCCGTCTTTCACCGGCATATTTAAATCTAAAAACAATAGATCAAAAGACGCCGCTGCTATCTGTTGCAACGCGTCTTGTCCATTTTCTGCGAATTCAAATTCGACGTTCCAGTCTTTTGGCAATACCTTTGCCAGCTGCTTCCTTGCAATTTTTGAATCATCACATATCAGTACTTTTGTACTCATGACAGCTCTCTTATTATCAAGTATCTCTACTATGACAGCTAAAGTGATGTTTCGAGTAACACAAAAGTGTTACGCCACGTAATTTTTTTTATCCCTTTCCCTAAAGAAAGTAGCACACCTTATTCAAAACATCTGTTTCACACTAAGGATAACAAGGCTTTTGTAACCAATCTTTCGTCATATTTCTCAGGTTTATGAGTGATTAAAGACGTTTTTATGACGGCAATATTTAAACGTGCTAATTTATCAGAATCTACCTCTCCATAGTCATAGTGATCGTCCAGCAACAAGTAATCCAAGGCAGGATAACTGGCCATGTCAGGAACATCTTTTAGCACAGTGGCTATCAGTCGCTCTACCCGTTCAGTTAACGATAAACCATACTGTTCAGGATCGGTTCCTAAATTGGGCAGATACACTTTCGGATTAGGATTTTGACAAATCGCTTGCCCCACCCTTTGCGGCATAAGATTTGCCAACAAGCTGCTGTAATAACTACCCGGTGGATAACAAATTAAATCCGCCGTTTCTATCGCATCTTTACGGTCGTCTGCGATTTGGCAATGGGTCGGAGAGGCTTTAAGTAGGCCTTTATTCAACCACATACGTTTAATTGGACTAGTCAGCGCCGAGGTTTCTTTGCCCGTTATATTATGCTGTCCTAAGACAATGTCGCCATCTTCTAGTTCCACACCCAAATGAAGATCGGCGTCTATGGTGGTTTTTACCTCACCTAATGCTTTAACAAGCCGAGAAAACAAAAACACGATTGGATCCAGCTGATGGTGGTTATTGAGGTAACCACCTGCCATGATCAAATTACCAATACTGGCTCCACGAAGATCAAAATTTGCATCAATACTCTGCTGGGTCACCGCCAACTGAGTTTGAATTAATGCCTTCATCGGGTTAGGGATACAAGCGATGAGCTCGTGCTGTCCTTCAACCAAGGATTTTAACTGCATTTTTAATTCCGCAGGGCTTTGCGCACTGCTCAAACGATGCGTAAACAAGGCATAAACTTCCGGTTGCCCAAGTACGGTTTCATCCGCCAGCGCCATCAAACGACTGCGCAAATCCCCAACGGCGGGGATGTCAAACGCATCCCGAAGGCGAGCAGAGCTGCCGCCTGAATCAAATGGTGTTACCAAATGGATAGAATGGTGAGTGTATTCTTTAAACACTCGACTGATTTTATTGAGCGCCGAACCGCCACTAAAAAACAGTACTTTAGGACCTTGCTCAGGCAAGCTTTTATAACGATGTACACGCACCAAGTCTGGCATCACCATGCGTCGCCAGACACGTAAAACATCTGCCATATTAACCACTCCGTTCAATTACCCCAAGAAACGCACCCGCGTTTTAAAATACCTTCTCTCATCCGACGGTGTTAAGTTAACATAACACCATACCTACAATAGCACGTTTACAGACAGGAATGATGATGGATAAAAAACCAGCTGGCTCTTCCCTAAGTAAGGCATTAACCATGTTGAATCATGTTTGCACTTCGCCTGTCCCACTTCGCTTTGCAGAGCTTGTCGATCTATCCGAATTACCAAAAGCCACGGCTCATCGACAACTGAATACCCTACTTGAACATGGTCTAGTGCGATTTGATGAACACAAGCAAGCCTATTACCCAGGTTATGGATTACTGGCGCTTGCTCATCGCACTTGGGCCAACTTAGACATTCGTGACATAGCTGCTGCCCCAATGCGAGACCTCTGGGTCAGCACGCAAGAAACCATTCATTTGGCGGTTCTGGACGATGCCGAAGTCATCTACATAGACAAACTAGAAAGCCCTAAGAGTCTGCGCCTGTATTCCGCCGTTGGTAAAAAAGGCCCCGTCTATTGCACTGGTGTTGGCAAAGCCATTTTGGCCTATCTACCGGAAGCAAAACAACAAGATATTATTCATCAGCAAAGTTTTATTCGTCATACCGAGCACACACTGACAACACCACAGGCCCTGAGAGACAATTTACAGCTCATAAAAGACACTGGCATTTCGCTGGATCTTGAAGAGCATGAGATTGGCATTAAATGTGCTGCCGCGCCCATATTCAACGCTCAACATGAAGTCGTTGCTGCCATCAGCGTTACCGCACCAGCTTTTCGCACCGACGATACAAGCTATGAGACGATGAAAGCGTTAGTTAAAAGTGCTGCCGATGACATTTCAAAGCGTTTAGGTGCTTGCGATTAATACAGTTACTAGTGCCGAGAGACTAAAATCCTTGTCGCTAATTCGGCAAAACCTAAGCCTCCGGGTTGGCTCGTTTGATACCTAGGATGATGTGTCATTTGCGCAAGATGCTGTGCAATATTTGCCACTCCCACGCTCAATGGAAATCGTGCAAACATGCTTTCATCATTAGGTGCGTCACCCACATACAATACTTGCTGTTGCAATTCTGATGGACTCAAACCATAAATATCACTGAGCACACGTTGTGCCATCGAAAACTTATCATAGCCAGGAGAACACACATTGATATGTATAGAACTGGCCCGAGCGTTTAAGCCAAGCTCAAGCAATTTGGTAAGACATGCCTCTTTTTCTGCTAGCGCTGGCGGCTGTACATCTTGCGCATAATCAATCGCCACATCGGTTAAACGATACGCCTGATCCCGCGCCAAGCGCAAACTTGGGAAGCCTATCAGTAGCTCTTCGACCTGCTGTAAAATCTCTTCTTTATTGGCCTTCATGAGCGCTTCATCACGCCAAAATTGGTAGCTTAAAACGTGATTATCATCACGACCAATAAAACAAGCCCCCCCCTCAGTAATCACACCTTCCACAGGCAAAGCGCGGGCAATCATGTCTGACCAACCAGCACAGCCTCCGGTAACCGGTATCACCTTTATGCCTTGCTGAGTCAGTTCTGATAAGGCTTGTAAGGTTGCAACAGGCAACTGCCCTTGCCAGGTCAGAGTGTCGTCAAAATCGGTTAAAATGAAACGCACCTGCTGACAATCCTGCTTTGTCAGCGCTGAAAGAGAAGTAATAGACATAATCTCCTAATCACAAAGGGTTATCTTTACGCCGTGGAGCGTGAGTAATTGACTTTGTTTTTCTGTCAGTTCATCTGTATAAATTTGATCGATCGAGGAGAATTTGTGCACTCTCGCTGACGCCTTGCGTCCCCACTTGTGTTTATCCACCACCAATAAACTGTGTCGACTTTGCTCCACTAGCACACGACTCACAGCAGCTTCTTCTGGGTCAAAATCCAATATGCCTTGCGCTTCGTCTAAACCACCGCAACCCAGTACGCCATAATCAAAATAGTATTGTTTTAAGCCTGCAAGGGTTTCTTCCCCCACCAGATCATAATGTTGATGACGTAATTTCCCGGCTAACACACGCACACGAATATTTGGCTGCCCACCAAAAATACTGGCGACCGTTAGGTTATTGGTAAATACCTGTAGGTGCTGATGATGAGAGAGCGCTTTCGCCACATACTCCACGGTTGTTCCTATGCCTAAGAACACCGAAGCACCATCTGGAACAACGTCAGCCACTACCGCGGCTATCTTGCCCTTAGCATCACCGTTTAGCAGTTGACGATGATCAAATGGCAAATTCTCTGAACTGGATAAAGGTGCGATACCACCATGGGTACGACGCACTAAATGTCGTTCCGCCAGTAAGTTGATGTCCTTACGAATAGTCTGTGATGACACATTAAAATGCGCCACCATGTCTTCCACCAACAAAGCATCTTCTTGCTGAACCCAGTTAAGAATCTGATTTTGACGATCGCTTAAAGCCACAATCAAGCCTTAGCTAACCATCATGGCGGCAAATTTATGAGGATCATCTGTGATCACCGCATCCATTCCCCAATCCCAATGATCAGCAACAGAATCGGCATCGTTCGCGGTATAGCACAACAGCTTGTAGCCCGCTGCTTTCACTGCTTGCGCCTGCTCTTTGGTTAATAAAGAGTAATCACAGTTCAAACTATAGGCGTCAATATTGGCAAGCTCTGTTCGCCAATTTTCAGGAATGGCTTCGTACAATTGCGCCAGATGACGACCGTCAGCAATCTCATAACACAGCAACAAGGCCGAATGATTAAAGCTTGAAATGATAAGCTTATCATTGTCTTGCCAATGCTCGCGCAGAGCCGCCATAACAGCAGGAACAATATTTTCTACGTCTGCTCCATCGTGTTTGATTTCCAAATTCAAACCAAGGCCCAAACACTGAATACATTCCAATGCTTCCAGTAAGGTTGGGACTTTTTCGCCAGCAAACTCCGCTGAAAAATACCCGCCCGCATCCAGTTTTGCCACCTCGGCAGGCAAAGCCAAACGGGTTTCACCCGCGCCATTAGTGCATCGCTCTAAGGTATCATCATGAAAAATCACCAAACCGCCTTCGGCGATTAAGTACACGTCTATCTCTACCCAAGTTGCCCCTGCTTTTGCCGCTGCGCGGATAGAAGATAAAGTATTCTCTGGAGCCAATAAAGCAGCGCCACGATGCCCCATAACTTTGGTGTCTAAGACGGTATTGGTCGTCATATATTTCTCACAAACGTTGTTGAGTTACTGCATCAAAAACATGCCAATGTTCCATTGGTGCTTTCAACCACAATAACGAATTTATTTCTGGCCAATGAGGACCTGACAAGCGCACCACCATTGACTCTTGTTTTACACCCAAATCCAAAGTGCCATGCACTAGGGTTTCCGCGCCAAGAGATTCTACCGCTTGAATGCGCAAAGCGATATCCGCATTTTGCTCATCCACGACTTCCAAATGCTCAGGTCGTACCCCCCATATCACGCTACCTCTATAGTCATGTACTAAAGGTAAACTCAGGTCGGGTGAAAAACGAATACCTTGCTCGTCCAAATTGGCAGCAATCAAATTCATTGAAGGCGAACCGATAAAGGCGGCCACAAAAGGGGTTGCTGGTTTATTATACAAGTCCATCGGCGTGCCAATTTGCTCTGCTTTGCCTTTGTTCAATACCACCAGCCGATCAGCTAGGGTCATGGCTTCTACCTGATCATGGGTAACATACAAGGTGGTGGTCCCCAATTTGCGCTGTAATTGGCGAATCTCTACACGCATTTGTACTCGTAACTTGGCATCCAAATTCGATAAAGGCTCATCGAACAAAAACACTTTGGGATCACGCACCATGGCACGTCCCATTGCCACCCGTTGTCGCTGACCACCCGACAATTGCTTAGGCTTACGTTCCAACAAGTCTTCCAAACCCAACATATTGGCAACCGCCTGAACTTTTTTGGCAATCACCTCTTTGCTGGTACCGCGGTTTTTAAGACCATAAGCCATATTGGCATAGACTGACATATGAGGGTAAAGCGCGTAGTTTTGAAACACCATGGCAATATCACGATCTGCAGGCTCCTTATCATTCACCTTAGCACCTTTGATCATGAGATCGCCTTGAGTGATGCTTTCTAAACCTGCCACCATACGTAACAAGGTCGATTTACCACAACCAGATGGCCCAACCAAAACGATAAATTCGCCTTCTTCAATGGTCAGATCAATGCTGGGGATCGCGTGATAACCATTTGGATAAAGCTTGCCAATATTTTTTAATACAAGGTCCGACATTTATTATTTCTCCGCGTCCACTAAGCCCTTCACAAACAACTTCTGCATACCAATTACCACAGCAACTGGCGGCAACATGGCCAACAAGGTGGTGACCATAACGTGATTCCATTCAATGTCTCCCTGATCTACCGCTAACATACGCTTGATACTCATAACCAAGGTGTAATATGCATCGTCCGTGGTGATAATGACGGGCCACAAATACTGATTCCAACCATAAATAAACATAATCACGAATAATGCCGCGATATTAGTGCGCGACATAGGTAGCAATATATCAAAGAAGAATCGTACTGGTCCCGCCCCATCAATACGCGCCGCTTCGATCAATTCTCCCGGCATGGTCATAAAACACTGACGGAATAAAAAGGTCGCCGTAGCACTGGCAATTAGGGGTAAAATCAAACCTGAGTAACTGTTCAACATGTTCAAATTCGCCACCACTTCGTAGGTCGGCACAATTCGAACCTCCACCGGTAACATCAAGGTGATAAAGATCACCCAAAAGCATAACCCTCTGAAAGGAAAGCGGAAAAAGACGATGGCATAAGCCGAAAGTAAAGAGATAAACAACTTACCTATGGTGATGCCTAGCGCCATTACAAAGGAGTTGATCATCATTCGCCAGACAGGTACATCAACACCAGAACTGGCTTCCCCTAAGAATACAGAGCGCCAATTTTCCAATGCCTGATCACCAAACCATAAGGGGATTTCACCAGCGCCGAAAGCGGAACTTAGATGCGTCGACGCCACTAAAGCAACCCAAACGGGCAAAACCACTACGCCAATACCAAGCAATAAAGAAAAGTGACTTACAAAAGTAAGCCAAGGACGATTTTCTATCATTAGTATTCCACCTTACGCTCAATGTAGCGGAATTGAATGACCGTCATAATGCCAACCAAAAACATTAAGATCACAGACTGAGCCGCTGAACTGCCCATGTCTAGGCCAATAAAGCCATCGTTAAATACCTTGTACACCATGGTCGCGGTACTGACTCCTGGACCGCCTTGTGTAGTGGCATCAATGACGCCAAAGGTATCAAAAAAGGCATACACAAGATTGATCACCAACAAGAAAAAGGTGGTCGGGGACAGTAATGGAAACACTATGGTCCAGAAGCGCTTAAAGGGACTGGCACCATCAATGGATGCCGCTTCAATCAAGGAACGAGGCACCGCTTGCAAACCGGCTAAAAAGAATAAAAAATTGTAACTGATTTGCTTCCAAGTGGCAGAAATGACCACCAAAGTCATGGCTTGATCACCATTTAAAAAATGGTTCCAATCCACACCAAAGTACTGCAACCACAGGGCAACCGGCCCCATGCTGGGGTCAAACAATAACCACCAAAGCACACCCGCCAAAGCGGGCGCAACCGCATAGGGCCAGATCAATAGGGTTTGATAGGTCAGCTTGCCACGAATGACCCTATCTGCCATCACCGCCAACCACAGGGCAATCGCCAAGCCGGAAAAAGCAACCGAAAAACTAAAAACTAAGGTTACCCAAATGGATTTATAGTACTGAGGGTCATTAAATAAATATAAAAAATTATCTAAGCCAACAAACTCTCGACTCAAGCCAAACGCATCTTCTTGATAAAAGGCTTGTTCGAAGGCTTGTTCTGCTGGCCATAAAAAGAAAATAAAGGTAATGACGAGCTGCGGCATCACCAACAGATACGGCAATTTTTTATGGGGAAAATACACAGACATAGAAACAGTGCCTTGCCATAAGTTAAAACACAAAGCCCTCGCTCCTATGAGCGAGGGCAACACACCAAACAACTAAAATGAATTACTTGTTAGCACGTTCAAACTTACGCAATAACACATTACCACGCTTAACGGCTTCATCTAGCGCGGCTTGAGCAGACTTTTCACCACTCCAAACAGACTCTAACTCTTCGTTAATAATGTCACGAATCTGCACAAAGTTACCCAAACGAAGACCTTTTGAGTTTTCTGTTGGCGTACCTGACGTCATTTGCAACACACCCGTTTCTGTACCAACATTTTTGGCGTAGAAACCTTGACCTTTGGTGAGGTCGTATGCCGCATGAGTAATAGGTAGATAACCAGAGAATTGGTGCCAATCCGCTTGTACTTCAGCACGAGAAAGGAAGCTTAAGAAAGAAGCCACACCTTGATATTCTTGTTTTTTATGACCTTGCAACACCCAAAGTGACGCCCCACCTATGATGGTGTTTTTTGGTGTTGAAATAGCGCTTGCTTGATAAGGTAATTGCGACACACCAAAGTCAAACTTAGCGTTTTTCTTAATGCCCGCATAACCTGCTGAAGAGTTCATGAACATGGCACATTCTTCGCTGTAGAACTTAGGAGCCGAATCACTGCGACGACCGCCGTAGCTGAAAATACCATTTTGCTGCCACTCACCCATTTTCGCAATGTGTGCCACTTGCAATGGGCCATTGAACTCTAATTTCGTATCCAAACCACCAAAACCATTGGCTTCACTGGCAAAAGGCACATTATGACGAGCGCTGAAGTTCTCTAGTTGAACCCAAGATTGCCACGCCGTAGTGAAACCACACTTCACACCATTAGCTAGCAGTTTCTTAGAAACGGTTTCCATTTCTTCCCAGGTTTTAGGTGGGTTCTGAATGCCCACTTTAGCGAATAGGTCTTTGTTGTAATACAAGACAGGAGTAGAACTGTTGAATGGCATAGACAACATATTGCCGTCTTTATCCGTGTAGTAACCCGTTACCGCACTCAAAAAGCCAGTTTGATCAAAAGACTCACCGGACTCGCGCATTAATTTATAAACAGGATAAATAGCGCCTTTCGCCGCCATCATGCTGGCCGTACCCACCTCAAAGACTTGCACGATATGGGGTTGTTTCTTAGCGCGGAATGCAGCAATGGCTGACGTCATGGTTTCCGTATAGTTACCCTTATAAACAGGTTTAACTGTGTAGGCATCTTGAGAATCGTTAAAGGCTTTGGCGATTTCATTCACTTTTTCACCGTTGGCACCGCCCATTGCGTGCCACCACTCAATGTCTGTTGCCGCAAAACCAGAGCTTGCAATAGACAAACCCATTACCACTGACGCCAATTTCAATTTATGCATTTCCGTGTTCCTCACAATGAGTTGTTTTTAGAAAAGAAGGAACGAATATAGAAACTAAATATTGCAGTTTCATGATGGTTAGATTTCATTTGAAATATAAAATAATTCAAATGAAACATTAGACCCGCAAAAAAGCACGAAAATAATGAATTAACAAAACGATAGGTTTATTTTGGATAGGTCAATTTTTTAAAGAAACAATGCAAAAAATTAGCAATAAGAACAAAGAAAAACGGCAAAGGGAATCAATTGCCTGATCAAAAGTGTCGCATTAGACACATTTATTCTAGGATATCATGCTTCAATGCCAAAGAAAGGCGATCAAACTCATCGAATAAATTCTGTAAAACAGATCTAAGCAAAGCAGCATTCTGTTCAGCAATTAGAGACTCCATTGCGTTTAAATGCTCACAAAATTGGTCGCCGGACACTTCCAGAGCAGCCCCTTTTAGGCGATTGGTCGTAATAGCAAGATTCACCCAATCTTGTTCTATTACATGAATTTCTAGCAAATTGAGCAAGCCTGTTGCTTCTTTTAGAAATTCGGCCGCCACAAGCTTCATGAGCTCTTCATTACAAGCAAGACGACTTTCAAAGTCCAAATTATCAAAAACCACAGCTTCCAACATAATCCCACTTCCGTCTAGTTTAGCCATTTCGTAAGGGCTGCGAGCAATTTATCTTGTGATACCGGCTTGGCAATATGATCATTCATACCGGCAGCAAAACACTCCTCTTCGTCCCCTTTCATCGCGTTCGCACTTAATGCCAAAATGGGTACATCTGCCGCCGTTGCCGCTTGTGTAAATTGGCGAATTTCTTGTGTTGCCTGATAACCGTCCATGACTGGCATCTGGCAATCCATCAACACTAGGTCAAACGCTGTTGTTTTCGCAAGCTCAACAGCGCGTTCACCGTTCTCCGCAATGGTCACGTCCACGCCATAAAGGTTCAGCAATCCTCGCGCCACAATCTGATTGGTCAGATTGTCCTCTGCCAATAATACTTTCACATTAAAAACAGGACGACTTACTGATTCTGAATTCTGACCACTTACAACCATAACTTCTCCTGATGTAGATGACTTTAAAGTCTCTAATACATTGAATAATTCTTCGAGCACAACAGGTTTATTCACCACCATGTTGCTTAATTTATCGCCGTACTCAAAGGCTGAACGTGGCTGCAGCATAACTTGTTTAATAGCCTGCTCTTGACATAGTCTATCAAGCGCTTCCACATGAATAGAATCCGCATTCGTCAAGCTATCAGAGTCAAGCAAAATCACATCAACAACCCCAGGTTGATCCAGTATAACACGACGGATACCGTCGTATTCTTGGCATTCCACGCCGATTGAAGCAAGCAATTTGGCAAGATATTCTCGCCCAGTGTCATTCTTATAAATCAGCATGACTTTCGGTTTATAGCTCAAAGTAGGGGTATCGTTAACAGCGTTCACTTCGATTGGCAGCTGCACATGAAAAGTCGAACCCACTCCAAGCTCAGACTGTACTGAGATTTCTCCGCCCATCGCCGTCACTATGTCCTTACTGATCGCCAACCCCAATCCAGTCCCACCAAAACGTCGAGTCGTCGAACCATCCGCTTGCTTAAAGCGATCAAATAACTGAGTTTTTTGCTGCGACGAGATACCTATTCCCGTATCCTGTAGTTGTATTGACAAAATAGGCTTTCCATCAACATCAGACCGAAGGAAGCTGCGTAAGTTCACTTCACCACATTGGGTAAACTTCACCGCGTTACTAAGTAGATTCGTCACCACCTGTTTAAGACGCAGCTTATCTGAATTGATGATGACATTCGGCACTGGCACAGCAGGCACATTAAAAGCAATGCCTTTTTCTTCTGCTTTAAATACCACAATATTAGCGATTTCTTCGACAAATTCAGTCAATGAAAAAGGCGCCTTTTCAATTAGCAACTCGCCTGCTTCTATTTTAGACAAATCCAATATGTCGTTGATAATATCCAATAAGGACTCAGCACTCTGTTTTGACAACTTGGTCAATCGCCCCTGCTCCGAACTCAAACCACTGGCTTCTAGCAATGTTAGGCTACCAATCACACCATTCAATGGCGTACGAATTTCATGGCTCATATTGGCCAAAAACTCACTTTTAGTCCGGTTCGCCTGTTCTGCTTCCTCTTTTGCTATACTTTGCTTCATTTCAGACAACACCAAATTGTCATTGGCCTGTTTCAAGTCTTTGGTTCGCATACGCACTTTAAGCTCAACTTCAGACGCCTGACTGTGCACCATAAGAAAAAACCAACTAAACAAACCAGCCATCAATAATCCCGATGCCAAAATGAATTGCACTATCCAAGGTTGTTGAAAAAAATAACTGTCGCTGACCTGATAAAGCTGCCAATTTTTCGCACCAACACCAATATTAATGCGTTCAAGGTGGTAAAAATCCTTTTCTTTTAGACGTTCAAATAGCTGATTCACCGACATATTTGCTTCCATATTTTTCGCCACAACCACAGGTTTACCATCATCACCCTGCTCATCCACCAAATACAAATCGGTATTGGATAGACGTCCTCTCGCGACTATGGCGTCGGTTAAGGTGGAGAGTGAAATCACCGCGGTGGCCACACCGGAGAATAGTGTTGTCTTGACATCAAAAAAAGGTAAAAACAGCAACACACCTTGTGTATTCTGCACCAAACTTAAGGGCGCAGTTGGGTAAACCCTATTCATTTCAATGGCTTTATCTAACGCAAACTGACGATCTTCCTGAGAGTAAACATCATAACCAAGTGCTGCAGCGTTTCGCTCTAAAGGTTCAATGTAAGTCACCACTATGTGCCTATCCCTTGGCTGAACGGGCACCAATTTTCCATCGTCTGAGCGTTCACGAACCTGAAAAGTCCGGTTGGGATAATAGGACTGCATTTGCTGCTCGAAGGCCTGAATCTCCTCACCTACCAATGCAAAGTTTAGCGACACTCCCACAATCGACTTGTCTCTTTGCATGACTCGATCCGCAAAAAACTTAAATTCCTGAGCAGTGACTTCTTCGCTGTTATCAATAAAAGCCACCAGACTATGCAGCATGTCTACCGTGTTTTTTATCCGATTAGACAGGGAAATTTCCAACAGCTCAGCATTGGCCCGAAACTCCTTCGCCTGACGTTGCCATTCGGCATAACTTCCTGCCCACGAAAATGTTGCTATCATTAGTAATGCCGACCCCAAACCCAACCACAATCGCGTCCGACTTTCAAAATGCTGCGCCAATAACTTAGGCAGGAAAAGCGCCATCCAAGGCACCATAAATATGACGCCTATGACATTCCCCCCCCATCTCACCAACCAATTAACCGCAAAATCAGCCAATTGTATGGCATCGAATAACCACAATGAAAAAGTTCCAACGCTGGCCCCGATAAGGGTCGATACCATGCCACCTAGACACACAAAACGAAGAGTTTCTCGGCTACGATGAAATAAACGGGAAATGGTTACATAACGATGAATCAACCAAGCACCAACAAGGGATTGCAAGGTGGAACCCAACGCAATGCAAACTGACAAAGCAAAACCAAGGGCATTGTCATTCAACCAAGTAACCAGCAAATTAGTGACAAGAGCACCTAAAAAAACACCTATGGAGGCTGATTTTGGAAAGAAGACAACAGCGATCAGAGCCAAACCAGACGCTGGCCAAATAATCGTAGAATAACCCGGAGAGACCGCCACGGTAAGCCCTATAGCACTAAGCAGAGCATACCCTAACCCCACCAGCACGATTACCTTTGCACTTTTCAACATAGTCCGTTCCCATTTGTTGATCACTACAGCATAGACTAAATCAGTAAGACATTAGGTGAGATATTGTTTCTATTGTGTAATGGCTTGTAGTAGATCACTCAAAATCAAGAAAACCTTTAACATGTAAGATGTTGGGAGCCTTTTTTAATGAGTCTATATCTGGTCGAAAAGGCGAGAGCGATTGAACAGAAGCAATCATTTGCTCTAATTCATTGGCGACGCACAAGACACCATAATCATCATGCCGTTTTCCTATTATCTGGATAGCAAAAGGTAGACCATTACTATCTTTTCCACATGGAATAGTAATGGATGGGTGGCCTGCGATTGTCGATGCATAAGCCATTGCTAACCAATGGTAATAATTTTTGGTCTCTTTCCCATCAATACTTTTGGGGTAAAGCTCATGCCAGTCGCGACTATTAATAGTCACCGATGGCGTAATAAGATAATCATGTTGTGAGAAAAATGACTGCCATCTTTGATAATACGCCCCTTGAGCTGTCATCGCCTTCGCCACATCCTCAGCACTATAAGCTCTTCCCTCGATCACATTATCGGTCACATTAGGGCCGACCAATTCAGGAGATTCATCAACAAATTTTGGATGCATGCCCAGAAAAAGCACACCACGTAACACAGAAAAAATGCGATCTGCATCCTGACAATCTGGAGCCTTTTCATCCAATCTTGGCAGAAAGTCCTGCAACTGTTTCATTACATACTGAAATTGCGTACGCACTGCTTTTTCAACCGGCGCAAACCCTAGATCTTCAGAAAAAGCCCATTTTGAGTTAGCCAATTTACCATCTAACAATGCTGTGAATGATAAAGGATCCCACAAAGTACGTTGTGACATAACGTGAGTAAAGGGGTCTTTTTGATCCGCTCTTGCAAGCACAGACAACATCAAGCCACAATCTTCTACATTTCTTGCCATTGGACCAGATGTCGACATAGGAATTAAACCAATAGCACGAGTGTCTCCCGGCACCACCCCAGGACTTGGTCGAAAGCCAACCACACCACAATAAGCCGCGGGTGTTCTTAATGAGCCCCCCGTATCTGAGCCAGTCGCAAGCGGACTAAAACCACAGGCAAGGGCGACGGCAGAACCTCCTGACGAGCCACCACAGTTTCGTGATAAGTCATATGGGTTTGCTGTCACACCATAAACGCGATTGCGAGTATTTCCGCCAGCACTCCATTCAGGGTTGTTCGTTTTCCCTAAAGCAATAGCGCCAGCGGCTTTCATGGCGGCAACAATGGCATCGTCTTTAGTGGCAATATTGTGTTTAAAAAGCTCAGACCCAAATGTCGTCGGTAAACCATTAACATCTATCATATCTTTCACGCCAAAAGGCAAACCGTGCAATGGTTTTAGCGCCTCACCTTTAGCCTGAAGCTGATCAGCCTCTTCAGCAGACTTACGCACGGCATCAAAATCATAGGCGACCAATGCATTGACCGCTGGATTAACTTGCTCTACCCGTTCGATACAAGATTCCGCCAGCTCTCTTGCTGAAAGTGCCCCACTGTTCATCAATTCCAATGCTTGTTTGGCACTCAAATCAGCTGCCTGAGAAGGGATTTTACTTACCATTAATCATGCCTCTTACCGAATCAATTGAAGCTCATAAAACACTGGCTCTAAAAGAGGTTTTAGGGCCTTAATAGAACAATGAACTATTTAAAATAAATAAATTACCTTTTCCAAACGTTAGACTAACCAAGCTCTCTTTCTGGGAATCAAGTGCGCAGACAGAGGTGAGACAACTCCCTGCATTTGCTCTACTAACAATCTGGAAGTGGTTGGACCTAATGTAAACCCTTGATGGCCATGACCAAAATGCCACCACATCCCGTCATGATTAAGCGATTCACCGACCAACGGCAACATATCAGGCAAACAAGGGCGTGTTCCAAACCATTGCGGCTCTATCACTTGCTGCTTAAGAGGCAAAAGCTCTTTCATCTTTTGATAACCACGCTTTAACTGCAAAGGCTCAATAGCGGACTCAGGATCAACCAAAGCCACTCCACTTGTGAGACGCACGCCTTTTGTCATAGAGGACGCTAAAATACCATTTTCAACATCAAGAAACGGGACCTTTGGCCGCTGGTCACATTCATAATGGCCGTGATAGCCACGTTTATATATCATGGGGATCTGGTATTGAAATTTCTCCAATAAAGCAACAGAACTGTGACCAAGACAAATCACACATTGCTTAGCCTGCAAACTTTTACCCTCTAAGGTTAAACACGACCACATACCCTCTTTGCGTTGCAGGCTAAAAGCATCTCCTTTAAAGAATCTGCCACCTCGTCGAGCAAATAGTTCAGCATAATGTTTCACCAAGGCACCAGGATCAGAACAACTCCAACTGTCTTGCCAATGAATCATTCCGGCTGGTGTTTGCTGTATTACAGGCTCCTCTAATCGGCAAGCGTCTCCGGTCAAGACACGAACTTTTAGATGATATTTTTCCCTCAAAGCCTCAGCCTTTACGACTGCTTTTTTAAATACTTCCTGACTCCGATAAAGCATAAACAAACCGCTTTTCGTTATCAGGTGTTCTGCTTCTGATGCTTGAACTAATGGCCAATGATCCTTGGTGGAAGATGCCGTAAGTTGCGAATAGGTCGCTGCGATACCTTGATGAAGCTGCTCGTTTGAATAGGCAAAATAACGCCATAAAGCCTTGCGCATATGCAAGGCCGCATCTATTTTCCAAATAAGGTCGTTACTGCGCTCAAGCGCATAGGAAAATAAGGTCTCTAAATCACGAGGCAGCGCGTAAGGCTCTGCGGCTTCTGCCTGAATAATACCAGCGTTACCGTAACTTGCTTCTTGTCCTGGTTCTGATTTATCCAGCAAGACAACATCATAGCCTTTTTCCTGTAACGCTAGCGCGGTAGAAACACCAACCATTCCTGCGCCCAATACAAGCACATCCGCCATACACCTGCCCCCTAAAATGCCTAATTAAGCTTCAGCGATTACCGTGATTTCAAGCTTTGCATCTATCATTAGGTCACTGCGTACCGTGGTGCGCACAGGCAATAGGTCGCCATTGAAATATTCAGCATAAATCTTGTTAAACTCAGCAAAGTCCTCAACATCCGTCAGATAGCAAGTTAGCGATATGGCATTCTTTAAATTTAAACCTTCTGCTTGCAACGTTGCCTCAATACGCGACATACAATTACGTGTTTGCGCTTCGATTCCTGATGGAATTGAACCATCAGAATTAAAGCCAATTTCACCCGCTAAATACACTGTGCTGCCAATACGACGAACTTTGGCGAAGGGTAAAGAAGGAATGGTAGACATAAATTACTCCTGTTCTAATGTAAGTTTTTCGGCCCTAACAGAAAGGCCATCGATTAATAAATCCAGTAGCAACTCGAAGCTAGAGTCATAGGAAACATCCACTCCGTTTTGCCATCGTAATACAAAAATTTGATTACTAATTAAAGGTAAAACAGCGTGAGTATGTGGGTATTTCTGAGCATCAATATCGTTCACGCGAGCGGCAAAAATCTGTCGCCATTCATCGGCTTGCTCTGTAGGAGAAGGTGCCAACTCCATCGTTACAAATCCGGATAAGCCTCCTACCAAGGCATTAAAAGCACTTTTTAATAACTCCCCCTCAAAACCTGCATCATGCAAAGCCGATAGCACCGTTTCCACCCAAATCAAGTTAGCCACCCCATTCGACTTCATCTGCGCGCCTAATAGAGGCGCCACATTAGGATGCTGGTGAACCAATTTTCGATAGCGTCGAAACACACCTCGCAAACGACTTTGCCAGTCGGCATTTGGATCTAACCCATCAGCCAAAGCATTGGTAATGCGTGCGGATATCTCGGCAAACAAGTCATCTTGCTTCCCCCCCACATGCCAATAAATAACCGCCGTCGAGACACGCAAAGCATTGGCTAATTTGCGAATTGAGAAACCAGACAAGCCCACTTCATCAATCTGCTTCAAGGCAGCAGTAATCACCTGATCTTTGTTAAGACCAATGGAAGCCGCTCTACCTTTTACTATTTTTTTATCGCTTGTCACTTTTACCTCGAGTTCACCTTCCAACAAAAACGGGCATCATTTTTGCTGTACTTGTTAAATATTTTATAGCACAGTGTTCTATTAGTAACAAATAAGTTTTTTATGCTACAAAATAGTGCCTACGCCCCAAAAATAACCATTTAAATTTTTAAAGGAGTATCTACGTTGGCTGCTGTTCTTATCCTCCTATTTTCAGGTCTGCTATTAATTGGTGGAGGCGTCCTCGCCCATCTAATCGGTGCTTCATCAGTACTATCCTTTATTGCTGCAGACCGAGCACGTTTTCTGGCAGCAGCACCCCAGCGCATCATTGCTCACCTAGATTTGTTCTCAATCATGTCTATGCCGTTATTTATACTAACGGGAGAGATTATGAATCGCTCAGGGGTCACCAAAGCATTACTTGATCTCGCTACTGCTTTAATGGCGCGCTTAAAAGGCGGTCTTGGACACGTAAACATTTTGACTTCTGTTTTCTTTGCAGGCATTTCTGGATCCGCTATGGCTGATGCAGCATCCGTCTCCAATACCATTGTGCCCGCCATGCACAAGAATGGTTACTCAGTAGAATATGCGGGGGCGATTACCGCTGCCTCATCCGTCATTGGCCCCATTATTCCACCTTCAATCATTATGATTTTCTACGGTGCTCTGATGAACACCTCAGTATCCGCACTTTTCATTGCAGGGGTTATTCCAGGCGTGATTATGGCCATTGCCTTGTTTGCGACAAACGCATTCTTAGCACACAAACACAACCACCCCACAGGCGAAAAAGTGGCATTTCAAGAAGTTAGCAAAAGAGCCATTCGAGCCCTACCAGCCTTGGTGATCCCTGTCGTCATTATGTCAGGCATAGTATTCGGCATCATGACACCTACCGAAGCGGCTGGGGTTGCAGTGGTTTGTGCAATATTGGCTGGCATCATCTATCGACAAATGACGGTTGAAAAGCTAATCAGGAGCTTAGAACGAACGGCAATTATATCTGGCTCCATTTTTATTCTATTGGCAGCCGTGGCTATTTTTGGCTATTTAGCCGGTTTGGAAAAACTTCCCACCCTACTGGCAGAAACCTTGATGGGGCTGGGATTCACTGGCTGGAAATATTTACTTTTATTAAACCTAATCTTCTTAATTGCAGGCATGTTCTTAGAAGTACCGATCGCTCTAGCACTGTTAGTACCACTTCTCGTGCCACCAGGTATCGCCATGGGGGCAGACCCAATTCATTTGGGCATAGTCATCGTAGTTAACTTAATGCTTGGCATTGTCACTCCTCCTTTTGGTGCAGCCTTATTAGTCGTATCCGCCGTATCTAAAGCGCCATACTGGGGAATAGCCAAAGCAGCTCTCCCCTTCCTTATTATTCAAGTCGTCGTCCTGATGCTGCTGACCTTTGTACCTGAGATCACCATGTTTCTACCACGCGTCACTGGTTTTGCCGATTAGGAGAAAAATATGATTTGGTTATTTGAGCGGCTTTATTCGTTATCTATCTTACTCAATCGTCTTGCATTACGTTTAGCGGCCTTATGTATTTTCGCCATGTTACTGGTGATGATGCTGCAAGTACTAGCACGCTATTTATTTGACTCTCCGCCTTTCTGGACAGAAGAACTCGCCCGCTGGTTAATGGTTTGGGGGGGCTTATTGGGTGCATCCTGTGCTTTTCATACTCACGCAGATCCTGCAATGGTTCACCCA
The DNA here is from genome assembly GCF_056161265.1 of Marinomonas sp. ABL3_031. Classification (NCBI taxonomy): domain Bacteria; kingdom Pseudomonadati; phylum Pseudomonadota; class Gammaproteobacteria; order Oceanospirillales; family Oceanospirillaceae; genus Marinomonas; species Marinomonas sp. ABL3_031. The sequence continues at coordinate 209,746 of NZ_JBSWYU010000001.1, read as the reverse complement.
CCTGAAAACTCAGTATTGCGCCAAAAAGCTCAAGCCATTGCTCGTTTTGTCGCTTCATGGGGCTTTTTTGCTCCCGTACTCTGGTACACCTTGCCTTACTTAGAAAGACAAGTGAACAGAATGTCAGAAGGTTTACATGTTTCCACCGTTTGGATGGCTGCAGCCTTACCTGTCGCCATCATTCTTATTTTGCTACATGGCTTAGCTGGCGTTGGGGCCCTTTGCTCAAAGCGAATATACCAAAGTGAAGTTTCACTCTCTCAACAATCTGAAAACAGTTAGGAAAAGTTTATGAAAAAGCTCATTGCAATCTCATCACTCATTTTTAGCTCGATGACACTTCAGGCAGCATCGGTCAATATAGCCTTAGACACCAACCCTGATCGTGAGATGTCTGGCACGTATCGATACGTTGATAACTTGTTCAACATACTTTCTAAAGAAGGTTGGGATACGGACACTTTTGCACGTGACACTATCGGTGGTGAAGACGAAAGACTGGATCAAATCCGCTCAGGCATATTGGACCTGTCGCTTTCAAAATATTCTGCCGCCACACAATTTGTTCCTGAGATGCAAGTTTTACAACTACCTTACAGCTTTGACAACTCAGATCATCAATTCAATTTTTTCTCTAAAAGTGATTATTTAGACAAGATCAACAAGCAACTAGACGCAGAAGGCATGCGTGTATTAGCAGTCATCCCAACAGGCGGCTTTTTAGGGATATTTAATGATGAAAAGCCCGTACATAATGCCAACGACATGTCCGGTATTCGCATGCGTGCTCTGGATCCTAACCAACTGAAAATGTTTGAAATGATGGGAGCAAGTGGCGTTGTCATTCCCTTTTCTGAAGTGCCAAATGCGCTTCAAACCGGTATCGCCGATGGTTATATTAATGCCTCTTCAGTACCACTCATGTTTGGTCAAACAGACCTTCTAAAATACTTCACTGACGCTAAGATCATCATGTCAGCGCGTTTAGTTCTCGCCTCTCAATACTGGTGGGATAGTTTAAGTCCTGCTGAACAAAAAGCGTTCCAAATGGCTTCATTAAAAGCGCAAGAAGAAGTCTTTCAGTGGGTGAAAGCGTCAGAAGCACAACATCAGGCCGATTTAGAAAAAGCTGGCATTGAGGTCTATCAACCTACTCCTGAGGATCTTAGCTCTTTCAAGCAAGCTACGGCTGGCATGGGAGACACAGTAAAAGGTGTTTCAGCTGAACAAATTAAAGCCATTCAAACAAACATTGCTGCTTACCGCTTAAATTGATCTCAAAGATCAGGTAACACTAAAACGCTATTCGAATGCGCCAAACGGCGACTCAAATAGCGTTTTTTATTATTTAATCTTAGCTAATTACAATATTAACAAGAGCGGTTAGATACAAATGGGCATTCTTCAATATTACTAGCCAAGACACTGAAAGATTTACTTTATCGAAAGATTAATACCAAAAATTAGCCATAAAGATATGAGGTCAGTTCAACTAGCGGGCTTTCTTAATCATGGTGCCCAGAGGCGGAATCGAACCACCGACACGAGGATTTTCAATTATTGAACAGTTTTACCAGTAATTAAAAGTGCTCATTTTATTGAATTAAATCCCGGATACATCTTTTTATAGTGAGCAGTTGTGGATAGTTTTTTGTTAACCTTTTGTTCACTTCGTTCAATTTCTTGTTCACTTTTTTAGCGCTTTTATTTGAGTAACGGCTGTAGGCTGTTGGCTTGTTCTTGGGCCTTGGTGGCGCTTTGGGTGTAGTTAGACGCTTGCAAAGGGGGGGTCGTGACGCTGGCGCCACCTGGGTCAGTCCAAGTGTAGTTGTGAGTATGCGCTGAGGCGACGTTGGCCAGTTCATAGACGGTATTCATCAGGTCCAGCAGGAGTTGGTAGATGTTGGTGGATTCGTCTCCCACGTGGTGTTTTTGGGCAATGATTTCTCTTAGTTTGCCTATGCGCTGAGTCAGGTTTTCGGCGATGTCAGCCGAGACGTTTTGTCCTTTGCTTTGCCAGTCGTTGTTTTGATCCACTTGCAGGTAGGCGTCTTCGGATTGTTGCCAGCGCTGGTCGGTTTCCGCCATGTTGGGCAAGGTCAGGCCATGCGGTAAGATGGTGCGAATAAAGGGGTGCGCAGGCGAGCCATAGGCGAATGCCAGTTCGACCAAGGTGCCAACACTGGGTTTGGCCCACAAGCCACGTTGCATGCCGCCTGCTGGCACCGGCAAGAGCACATCGTTAATCACGGGAATGTCCTTGTCGGGTTCGCCGTTGTGTTTGAGGACTTGTACCGAGACGGCGTAAACCGGTGTGTCTTCGCTGACGGTTTCGCCCGCCAACGGAGTGCCGATGTCGGTTACGCTGGCCCAGATGGGGAGATGCCAACCACTGGCCAGTTCCGGGTATTTCCTTTGCAGTATACGGGTTAGGGTTTTTTCCATGAGATCACCATTTTTGAGTCAATCAAGCGTACTTGATAAAGACGCTTGCCATTAATTTGGTAGCCCGCTCTTAAGCCTGGGATGGCGAGCAGTTCGGCACTTTTGGTCGCAAGCTGTTTGTCCAGAATGTCGTCCGGTACGCTGATCGGGCTATTGGACCAGTGTCCGTCTTGCCAGGCCCCCACAAACACCGAACCATCGCGCTTTTGCATCCAGGTGAAGTCAGGGATAGCAAACACCTTTGCCAGACTATTCAATAAATGAAAGCCACTTCCCGTATTAACGAAATGGGCCACTTGTTGTTGGCTGTAGGAGGCTTGTTCTGCCCAGGTAAAGTCTAGGCCCGTTTGCTCTTTCACCGCGTTTAGCACGTCACCCAAGGTGGCATGGCGTAAGGCCATGGGCACGGACATTTCCAACAAGTTGGATTTTTCCCGACAAAATAAGGTTTGGGTACTTTGGCTGGCGGCCACGGAGTTTTCTACGTAGCCATAGAAGTGACCGTGCTGCTGTTTACCATTAATGGAAAAGGAAAAGTACACTATACCACTTAATGCCGTGTCGCTTTGTACCACGAAACTGGCACGACCGGGGCGCGAATCATCGAGACAAATGTCGTGCGAAACCAGCGGCACACGCTCACCATTGATGGTCAATTGAAAGTCGTATTTCATATTATGATCCGTTTTCGTTGGCTAGGCTGCCATCCAAATGGCTAAGCAGTTTATCCAGCCAAGTTGTGTTGTCTTGCGATTCATCGGCGGCGGCTTGATCGGCGGCGGCCAAGTTGCTGTCGCTTTGCTCAAGACGTTGGCTTTCGATTTTTTCCGAGGTGGAAAGGTGTTCAAGCAAGGTGAAATTCACACTCCAAGCGTGGCTGCCCTCCATCTCTTGAGCGGCAACGCGATCGGTAAAGCGCACTTGTCGCACGCCAAAGGCGCTGGCGGTTTGGTTGTCTATGTTGTACACGGTACGTTTTTTGGTCTCAGTGTCCGTGGCGCTGCTGAGTAAGAGTATGGTCGACAGCACATCGGCGTCTTCGTATTTGATGTTTAATGACACCTTGAGGCGTTTTGGCTTGAAGCCTTTTTCGGCGGTCGCCGTTGACGAGCTTTGTCCCGACAGGTCGTCTTCGGGTAATGCCAGTTCACAGGCAACCTTGAGGCCATAACCTGTGATGGTGGTGTCGTTGAGAATGAGTGCAATCATAAAAATTCCTCTTTGCTTTGTCCTATTCAATCGTTTTTAGAGCCGGGTTTTGCCGTAGTAAGCGAGGTTGCGGGGGCGAGATTCATTACCACCATTGTTAATCGCTCGTAATGTATCCGAGTCTTCATAATAACTATAAGTATCTCCCCTACCATATCTATAATGAGAATAAACACCATTATTGCCCCCCGAATTTACATTTTGTCTTGCAAAGACGATCCCATATCCCGAACTTTCCTGCCCCACATAATGTCCATGTGATTTATTTTCTGATTCCTGCCAACTCGCAAATCCACGATCTGTATCCACCCCACGACCGCCGTCGTGCATACGGATAAACTCGCCACCCAGTATGGGCAAGGTGAAGGTGGTCGAGCCATCCCCATCGCCGTAATAGCCGCCGTAGGTCACAGGGTCCGCGTCCTTTGTTGCTTGAGCAATGAAGTTGGACGAAGCTTGAGCAATGGCAAAGGCAATCGGATGGCTAGTGCGACTTAGGGTCGAGCCGTCCAAGGCGTATTCACCGGGGCGCAATACGTCCACGGTATCGATCCAGAGTTTGGTGATGTCCAGCACGTCATTGCCAGTTAAAGGGTTGACTTGTTTGGCGATGTAAAAGCCTTCATTGAAATAGCGCACCGTCAGGAAGGCCGACGCAAACACCTGATGAGCGGCAACGCCACGCAGAGGTAACGGCGCTAGGTCATCCATTTGAATGGTCATGGCGGCGGTGTTGGTGGCCGCTACCTGAAAACGAAATTCGTCCCAATCCTTGAGTTGGGTAATGGCTCCGTCACTGTTTTGGCTGCTTAAGATGAGATGGTTTTCATCACCACCTAGGGTAAAGGTTTGCCTTTGATAATATTGTGCATGGGGGTTGGACTTGGCGTCATGCTGCTCTAGTCGTTCCTCGGTGTTGGCAATGGCTTGCGCCAAAATGGCCGCGTCTTGAGCGTCACTATAGTGATAATACTGAGGATGCGGATTGCTCTTGGCTTCATGTTGTGCGGCTTTCTGACGCGCATCGTCTTTGGCAAAGGCCAAGGTCGCCGCACATTGCTCATCGGTGTACTCAAAATACTGCGGATGCGGGTTGGCTTTGGCTTCGTGCTTGGCGACATTATCGTAAAGGACCCTGTGGTCGATGACCTTGCCGTTCGCATCAATGGATGCAAGCTTGCTGAAATAATGGGCGATGCCATTGCTGTCCACATAATCAGTCAGGCCAGCAGATTCCAACATTATCTCAGTCACCGTGGTTTTGTCCGACATGTCTCCTTGTAAGCTAACATCGAGCCAAACGGAGCAAGGCAAGTCGTTGACGGATAGGGTTTCCTCTTCCGTCAATTGACTACGAATACCGCCTACATAACCCACGCCCGCTTGCAGCTGGTATTGGTTATTTTCTTTGATGACTTGGTAAGCCCTGTCTAAAAAGCTGGCTTGTCCGTACAAATCCAAGTTGGACAAGCGTTCCCGCTCGTCCATGCCGTTGAAACGAGTGGAAAAGTCCAATTGCCAAGTCTCTGCGGGCACATTGGTGCCGGTGACGTTTTGAATGCCGGAGTACTTTAATAAGAAGTTACGGGCTATGGTGTTGCCTTCCACCCCTTCGGCGCTTTTGCGTTTGTCGATGGGCGTGATGTGCGCCACGGCGATCAGCACGCCTTCCTCGTCCACCAAGCCAATCCAGTTAAAAGTGAAGTCCCCTATGGTGGAGTCCATGATCAAGGAATACACCACTTGATTGGGGTTCACATAGCTGTGTTTGCTATAAGGCAAGGTCTGTACGATTTGCTCGTCGCTGGGCAACTCGGCCACGCGATCACTGGGTTCCGCGCCCAAATTCGGCACATGAGCCAGCACGAAATGGCTAATCGTCATGCGACTGGCATTACCTTGTTTGTGGGCGATTTGTGCTTCGCCTGAAGTGGTGAGAAAAGACATGTTATCTTCCTAATGTGTTAAGCGGTAATGACATACATGGACCTTGTAAAAACCTCATTACCAAAGGGATTAAAGTCGGGTTTTGCCGTAGTAAGCGAGGTTGCGGGGGCGAGTTTCGTTGCCGCCGGTATAATTGGTGTAATCGGATACTCCTGAACTGCTTACACTTGCTCCAGATGTAAAAGTAACCGGCCCAGCACCACTCACAGACCAAGTTGATGGCATTGAATGTAAGTGACGGTGGGATCGAAGCTCATCCCCCTGCCAACTCGCAAACCCACGCCCTGCATCCACCCCACGCCCATCATCGTGCATACGAATGAATTCGCCGCCCACCATGGGCAAGGTGAAGGTGGTTGAGCCATCCCCATCGCCGTAATAGCCGCCGTAGGTCACAGGGTCTGCGTCTTTTGTTGCTTGAGCAATGAAGTTGGACGAGGCTTGGGCAATGGCAAAGGCAATCGGATGGCTGGTGCGACTCAAGGTCGAGCCGTCCAAGGCGTATTCACCAGGGCGCAACACGTCCACGGTATCGATCCACAGTTTGGTGATGTCCAGCACGTCATTGCCGGTTAAAGGATTAACCTGTTTGGCAATGTAAAAGCCGTCGTTAAAAAAACGTACCGTCAGTAACGCCGAGACAAAAACTTGTTTCCCTGTGGTGACCCCCCGTAATGGCAAGGGCGCTAAACCATCGATTTGAATGGTCATTGCGCCACTGTTGGTATGCGCCACTTCAAAGGTAAATTCATCGTACTGGCTTAGAGCCGTTATAGTATTGCGACTGTCTAGACTGGTCAGCACAATGGCATTGTCCGTTCCCGACACCGTGAAATTTCGCTTTAATTGATATTGCGGATGCGGGTTGGCTTTGGCTTCATGTTTAGCGACATTGTCGTAAAGGACTCTGTAATCGGTGACCTTGCCATTCGCATCTATGGAGGCAAGCTTGCTGACATAATGGGCGATGCCATTGCTATCCACATAATTTGTAAGTCCAGTTGATTTCACCAGTAGCTCAGTCACCGTGGCTTTGTCCGACACGTCTCCTTGTAAGCTAACATCAAGCCAGACGGAGCAAGGCAAGTCGCTGACGGATAGGGTTTTCTCTTCCGTCAATTGAGTACGGATGCCACCCACATAACCCACGCCCGCTTGCAGCTGGTATTGGTTGTTTTCTTTGATAACGTGATAAGCACTGTCTAAAAAGCTGGCTTGTCCGTACAAGTCTAGATTGGACAAGCGTTCTCGCTCGTCCATGCCATTGAAACGAGTGGAAAAATCCAACTGCCAAGTTTCTGCGGGCACATTGGCGCCAGTGACGTTTTGAATGCCGGAGTACTTTAATAAAAAGTTACGGGCAATGGTGTTGCCTTCCACCCCTTCGGCGCTTTTGCGCTTTTCAATGGGCGTGATGTGCGCCACGGCGATCAGCACCTCTTCCTCGTCCACCAAGCCAATCCAATTGAAGGTGAAGTCCCCTATGGTCGAGTCCATGATCAAGGAATAGACCACTTGGTTGGGGTTCACATAGCTGTGTTTTTTATAAGGCAAGGTCTGTACTATCTGCTCGTCGCTGGGCAATTCGGCCACGCGATCACTGGGTTCCGCGCCCAGATCCGGCACATGAGCCAGCACGAAATGGCTAATCGTCATGCGACTGGCGTTGCCTTGTTTGTTGGCTATTTGGGCTTCGCCTGCGGTGGTGAGAAAAGACATGCTATCTTCCTAATGCGTTATACGGTTTTTCGACTGACTATTTTTTTCAGCTGCCCCAGCACTTTTTGGGATTTGGTCGGCGTGGGCTCATCTTCTAAAACAGGGGCTTCCAACAAAGCGTCTGTTGGCAGATCTTCCCCTAATGATTCAATGGTGTGCTGACTGCCGTCGGCCAACCAATACTGGGTGCCGATCTTATCGATGACGTAATGCCACTGGCCTTCTTTGAAAAAACGCTGACAACCAGCTTTTTCCTTGATCAATGCCACGTCGGTGGCAAACGCTGGCACCAGATAGTCGCCTGTGACTGGGTCTTGGCGCGCTTCTATGTCCCCTTGATAAAGTGGGAATTCTGCTCCCAATTGAAATTTGTGTAATTGCATCATGACTCCTGTTTAATGGCTCTTGTCTAATGAAGACGGTTTTTTAAAGGCGAGTTTTGCCGTAATAAGCGAGGTTGCGGGGGCGGGTTTCATTACCGCCAACAGAGCTAGTTTCATAGTTTCTAAACGGGTTATCGTTATCGGTCCAGCCATAACCACCACCATTAACCCCTCTGATAATTCTACTGTACGAGTGACTATGACTCCTAAACTCATCCCCCTGCCAGCTCGCAAATCCACGCCCTGTATCCACTCCACGACCACCGTCGTGCATGCGGATAAATTCACCACCCACTATGGGTAAAGAAATACTGGTGGAACCGTCGCTTTCGTCTGTATAACCATAAAAGCCCGCATAAGACTGAATGTTGGCGTGTTTGGTTGACTGAGCGATACAGTTGGACGAGGCACGAATCAAGGCCACCGCAATAGGGTGGTTTTTGCTGTTAATTATTGAGCCATCCAGCGCATATTCGCCGGGGCGAAGTATGTCCAAGGTGTCGATCCACAACTTGCCGATGTCCGTGATGGCATTACCGGTTTTCGGGTTGATTTGCGACTCTAAGTAAAAGGCTCCCGCCAGATAACGCAGGGTCACACAAGCTCCCGCCAACAACTGATTAGCGGCGCTGACTCCCACCAGATTCAAGGCATCCAAATCGTCTATTTTAATCGTCACAGCGGCGGTGTTGGTCGCCGACAAGACAAAGGAAAAGCACTGATGATCGGCTAAACGAGAGACAGGGTTGGTGCCCGCCACACTGGTCAATACAATCTCATTGGCTGAACCACTGACACTAAAGCTTTGTTTGCTTTGGTATTGCGGATGCGGATCCGCCTTGGCTTGGTGTTCGCTCAATGCGTCTTGCGCAAAGACCAAGGTCGCCGCGCATTGCTCATCGGTGTACTCAAAATACTGCGGATGCGGGTTGGCTTTGGCTTCGTGCTTGGCGACATTGTCGTAAATGACCCTGTGGTCAGTGATGTCACCGTTGGCGTCTATGTCCGCCAACTTGGAGACATAATGGGCGATGCCATTGCTGTCGACATAATCTGTCAGCCCGGCTGATTGAATCAGTAGCTCAGTCACCGTGGCTTTGTCCGACATGTCTCCTTGTAAGCTAACATCAAGCCAGACAGAGCAAGGTAAATCGCTAACGGATAGGGTGTCCTCTTCCGTCAATTGAGTGCGAATACCGCCCACATAACCCACACCCGCTTGCAGCTGGTATTGGTTGTTTTCTTTGATAACGTGATAAGCACTGTCTAAAAAGCTGGCTTGTCCGTACAAGTCTAGATTGGACAAGCGTTCCCGCTCGTCCATGCCATTGAAACGAGTGGAAAAGTCCAATTGCCAAGTTTCTGCGGGCACGTTGGCGCCGGTGACGTTTTGAATACCGGAGTACTTTAATAAAAAGTTACGGGCAATGGTGTTGCCTTCCACCCCTTCGGCGCTTTTGCGCTTTTCAATCGGGGTAATGTGCGCCACCGCGATCAGCACCTCTTCCTCATCCACCAAGCCGATCCAGTTAAAAGTGAAGTCCCCTATGGTGGAATCCATAATGAGGGAATAGACCACTTGGTTAGGGTTCACATAGCTGTGTTTGCTATAAGGCAAGGTCTGTACGATTTGCTCGTCGCTGGGCAACTCGGCCACGCGATCACTGGGTTCCGCGCCCAAATTCGGCACATTGGCCAGCACGAAATGACTGATCGTCATGCGGCTGGCGTTGCCTTGTTTATTCGCAATTTGCGCTTCGCCGGCTTGCGTGAGAAAAGACATAATTAGGATGCCGCCTCTTCGTCCGCTTCATCTGCTTCTGCCGTTTCTGCTGTTTCTGCCGTATCAGAATAGGCTTCTAAATCCAATTGCCAATAGGCGTCATCCGTGACATCAATGTCCAGCACATCTTCACGAGCCAATAAGGTTTCTAATGCGGCCAAATGCGCGGCAATCCATTGTTTACAGGCGAGCTGCTCTTCTGCTGTGTACAAACCCAATGACACATTCAGTTGCCCGACGCGGTTCCACTCCTGCTCGATGCGTGCTGTGCATTCGTCGTTGGCGAGTGCGGTTTGAGTTTCTAAGGTCACTGGTGCTTCTGGCTCAGTTAATAAGGCCCAATCCGGTAGGTTTTCACCTATCTCCTTGATTTCGTAGGCGCTTCCTTCCTCGTCCCAATAAGCGGTGCCGCGCAAATCCACATAGGCTTGCCAAGCTCCTTCTTGTTCCTCTTGTCGCCATACCGCCACCTGGTCTTCGTCCACGCCGATGGGCGCGTCAAAAGTGGCATGGGCGGGTAACAACCAATGGTCTGGGGTTAAGGGATCTGGGTCCGCATAGACTTCGCCAAGGTATTCACCCGTTGTTTGATCATAGGCATAAGCCACTTTGTCTGTCATTTGTTCTGTCATGGAGTCCATCCTTTAGTATTTGATGTAAGCTGCAAGAGCGACGTTACGAGGCCTATTTTCCGATGCTGTAGGGACTTGTTTAGAAGCATCAAAATTTGCTGTTCTGTATGCATCATAATCACTTCTAGCATTTGCCACGCCCGTTCTATAGTTACTAACACTGAACACACCGCTACTACCTTTAAATACACCTCGAGCCCCAGAAACATCAGACGATACCGAGCCACTTATATTTCTAATAGCATCACCTTGTTTGCTCCCCAATCCTCGACCAGAATCCACACCTCGCCCTTCATCCCAACCACGGATAAATTCACCGCGTAAATCCGGTACGTTAAAAGTGGTCGAACCATTACCTGCGCCATACTGCGTGCCTATCTTGCTAAACAAGGCCGCATACGTAGTACGAGAAATGGCCGCGCCATTGGCCTTCAAGAAGCCCACTGGCGCAGATGAAGAAGCGAAAAAATGGATACTGCCTATAAAGTCGCCGACAAATTCTTTGGCTTGTGCTAACGCCGCATCGGCTTGCTGATCAGCGTATTGTCTTGCTGAGGCCAGTGCCGCATTACTTTTTTGTGTCGCATCGCTCTTGGCGCTGGTTAATGTCGCTGCCGTCTTGCTATCGGTATAGTCTTTCGCAGACGCCAATGCTGTATTGCTTTTTTGTGTTGCATCGCTTTTGGCACTGGTTAATGCCGCTGCCGTTTTGCTATCGGTATAGTCTTTCGCCGACGCCAATGCTGTATTGCTTTTTTGTGTTGCATCGCTTTTGGCACTGGTTAATGCCGCTACCGTTTTGCTGTCGGTATAGTCTTTCGCCGACGCTAATGCCGCGTTGCTTTTACGGGTAGCGTCGCTTTTAGCTGAAGTGAGTGCCGCTGCGGTTTTGCTGTCGGTGTAGGCTTTGTATTGTGGATGCGGGTCAGCTTTGGCCTCATGTTGAGCCACGTTTTCATAGACAGTCCGAGCGTCTGTGATGGCGCCATCTGCTGAGATGTCGGCCAACTTGGTGCGATAGTAAGTCACGCCATTGGCATCTTGTGATTCAGGGACTGGCGCATCCGTTTGCACCAGCAAGGATGTCACTGGCTTTCTATCCGCGATGTTGCCTTGCAGACTGGCCTCTAACCAAACACTGGTCGGTAAGCTGTCCACGGATAGAGGTTCAATTTCAGAGTTTTGTACGCGAATCCCGCCCACGTAACCTGTGCCCGCTGCGACCTGGTATTGACCATCCGCGTCGATCACGGACCAAGCCTCACCGAGGAAGCTGGCATGGGCATACAGGTCAAGGTTGGACAGACGCTCCCGCTCATCCACGCCCCAAAAGCGTTCAGTAAAATCTAACTGCCAGGTTTCCGCTGGTACGCTCGCCGCCGTCACTTTTTGAATGCCGGTGTACTTTAATAAGAAGTTACGGGAAATGGTGTTGCCGCGTTTATTGCCTTTGGTCTTACGCTTTTCAATGGGGGTAATGTAGGCGGTGGCGATTAACACCTCTTCCTCGTCTACCAGACCAATCCAGTTAAACCGATAATCCCCAATGGTGGAATCCAATACCACGGAATAGACCACCTGGTTATCATTCACATAAGCCACTTTCAAATACGGCTGGGTATCCACTATAAATTCAGACGCAGGCAACTCTTCTACCCTGTCTTCTGGCTCTTCACCGAGTTCGGGCAAATAAGCGAACACAAAGTGGCTAATATTAACGCGGCCTTGATTGGCTTGTTTGTTGGCAATTTGCGCTTCACCGGCGCGGGTTAAAAATGACATTCGAATACTTCCTTTATTGCAGCCTAAGCACTGGCCACATCCAGCGCCCATTGACAACCAAATTCCCCTAGGTGAATGTCGATCTCTATGTCATTCACCACGGTCAATTGGTAACGGCGACAGGTGCGGCCATAGGTTTGAATTATGTAGTTAAGTAGGTCGGTGTTACTGGCGATTTGCGAGTCGGTGAGCAACAAGGCAATGGCATCCCAATTGACCTCGTCTTCGCGTTCCACCACTTCCATTTCACCAATGCCGAGACGATCAAACACGTCCACCAAGCCCGTGGTGGAGCCCGCTTCCATGGCGTTTTTCTCGGCGTACATAACGCGCCGACGAAACATGTCGTCTGGTTCATCGGTAAAGCGATCAATGTCCGCTTGGTAGGCGTAGTACTTGAGCAATAAAGGGCTACAGGTTTCAGGATTCATTTGATCCAGTGGTGTTTTGATCCAGCCTTCCGCCTTGTTCCACCAAGCTGCAAAGGCATTTTGCAGCTTCTGTGCTTGTTCACCACGGCGAATCCAGACGGGTAATTGATACCTTGGTGCCATGTTTAGCCCTCCACTATGGTGATGCTGTTCAGGGTCGGTATGGACAACTCCGAGACAATGCTATTAAGGTTAAATTGCACGTCTTCTAAGCCATCAAACAGGTCAAAAATTTCCCCCGCCAACTGAGTAAAAGAGAAGCGCGAATAAGGCTGTGTCTTGGTCATGTCGTAGGCGGAATTACCACGAAACGCCGCATAAATTGCGTTGTAAACGCCTTTTTTGATGGTTTCTTTTTCCACGTCCAACAAGGTATCGGAGAAATACAAGGTGGCCGTCACGTCGTGTTTGGTTTCCGGCATGGCGTACGCCACAATGTCGTCACCGTGGCCGTGATAGCCTTCTTCTGATAACTGACGATTAATGGTTTCCAAGTAACTTTCGGCCGGTGCATTTAGGTCAAACAAGATAAAGGCATTGGCCGTTCCTGGGCCACGTGGTGCATTGTGTTCCAGCCAGATTTGGTCGGTTTTCACCCCCGCCCAAGAAGAAATCAAATACTTGTACACACCGTCTGTGTGGTAATGGCTTAGGGTGTTAAACGAGTTACGAATGCGCAGACGATAGGATTCCACGTCTTCCAGATCCGCACCCACTTGATCAATCCAGTTTTCCGGATTGGTGACCGTCACGCCCTCTAGGTCGCAATGGTTATAGTAATTTTTTTCTAGGTTATAGGCCGTGGCCGCTTGTTCTGACGTCACCGCGACGATAACGCCAGATTCGTCTGCTTCGATCACGGCATCGGCATCAGTGACCAGGCGATACACAGTGTTGTTGATCAAATCCGTGTACACCACGGTGCCGGCTGGAATCATAATGTCGCCGTCAAGCGCGGCACGACTAAACACCACGCGGCCCTTGAGGAATTGCGCTTCTTTACGCGTGCAGTTGTAACGATCGCCCCATAACTCAATAAAAGCCTCGCTGACCGTGGATAAGAAGAATTGTGGCATCACATAGTTCGCCAAGGCGTCCACCAACCAATTCACCGGTTTGGTGGCAATGCTGCTGATCACGCGCCAAAACGGGCTGTAAATGGAGTTGTTATAAATGGTTGAGCCGGATTCGGTGACCGTATCGGTAAATTCGCTGGTCAACTCGTCTTCCGTCGTTGGCACACCGGCGTCAATCAGTACTTGTTTAAAATCACTCATAGGGAAACCTCTATGTATTCACCGTCAATGGTTTGTGCGACACAGGTCAGCACGTCGTCGTTTAATTCCACACTGGCGGTGCCAGGATAAATACGGGAATCGTTTTCAATTTCTAATTCAATGACCTTGGCAGCCGCCGTCAAAGACACTCGGTTACGCTCGCCCACCATTAAGATGGCGTACCCTTTTTCACGCATCATGTGGCGTAAGTCCTGCGCAACGCAGTCTGACAAAGACACCAATTCCGGTTCCCCTAAGCCAGACAACACCAGGTCATCGTTTTGGATTAATAGATCGATACTTGCCATTAGCCTGCCACCATCTCAATTTCATACATTAGGTCTTCACCGCGCACGCCATTGCTGTGGTTGTGCACTTCAATCTTGTCGACTTGGGTGGACTTCTGCTGACCACCGAATTGCTGACTGATGCTCTGCATCACATTGTCCTGACTGGACGCCGTTAAGGTGTCGTTGCCCGGCAAAGCCACTTGCTGATTCATGGCTTGCTGTTCGATTACCGATTTCTCGATGGCTTCTTTCGACTCGTCCTCATCACCAAATGAGAAGCCAAAAATACCGGCAAACTTTTTGATGCCTTTGCTGATGGAGTCAAACGGGTTAAGCGACATCAACCAGGCCTTAAAGTCTTGCCACCATTGCGGAATCTTATCGAACACAGACAACAGGCCATCGACCACTTGAATGACGGCATAAAGCGGGAAAAACGCGCTTTGTAAGAAGCTGTTTTCCGCAAAGAGCGCTTTGATCCATTGCCACGCAGACGCAATGGCAGAGAAAGGATTGAGACCTGACAACCATTCGCTGAACTCCGCCCACCAGGTGCGGATGGGCTCAAAGATGTTGGCGCTGGCGAAACTCATCAGACCATCAAAAAAGCGTCCAACCGCCGCGGTGACTTGATCCCAATAGACAATCAAACCGACAATCGCCGCACCTAAGGCCACTATGCCCACGACCACCCAGGTTATCGGGTTGGCCAGCAAGGCCGCACTGAAGGCAAACAAGGCCGGTAAGGTCGACATCACAGCGACACGTAACAGGCCAAAAAAGCTCACCACACTGGCGCGTAATACAGCAAACAATCCGTTAAAGGCTTTTTTCAGGCCATCCAGCATAGAATCCATACCCGAGACTTGTGGCTTAATCTGAATCTTAGGTTCGATGTTGAGGGTCGGTTTAAAATTGAATGTAGGATGGAAGTTCAGCTCAGGCTTCACATTCACCTTAGGCACGATATTCAACTCTGGCTTGATATTCAGTTTTGGAACAATATTCAGCTCTGGCTTGATGTTCATTTTTGGAACGATATTCAGCTCTGGCTTGATGTTCAGTTTTGGAACGATATTCAGCTCTGGCTTGATGTTCAGTTTTGGAGCAATATTTAGCTCAGGCTTGATGTTCAGTTTTGGAGCAATATTTAGCTCAGGCTTGATGTTCAGTTTTGGAACGATATTCAGCTCAGGCTTGATGTTCAGCTTTGGAACAATATTCAGCTCTGGCTTGATATTCAGTTTTGGCGCGATGTTTAACGTCGGCGTCACGTCAAGTTGCGGACTCACCGCCATCTTTGGCAAAGGCTGCCATGTGGGCTGAACCAAGATCTGCCAGGTGACTTGCACCTCGCTCTTTAATTTGGCCAGCAACTCGTCCATTAATACAGACAATGACTGACTTTGAATTTGTACGGAATCCAATGCCCCACGGGCAAGTGAAGACACCGCTTGGACGCGCTTCTGTAACGCGCTGGTCACGCCTTGAATGCGCTGCAACAGCGCCAAGGTTTGCTCTAGTTCTTCCAGTGAGTTCATATTATTTACCCGTCAAGGCTTTGGCGATGCCACGCGCAATCGCGGCACTGGTACGTTCCAGCTCGCGCTCTTCTAACCAAAGGGCGCGGCCGAGGTGTTCTGGCTGGTCGTCCGCGAAGGGCAACCAGCGTTGGCGGAGTGTTACGAGTTGCTCGTAGCCATTGCGTCGGCAGAATTCGAGTTGCTCGTTTGCAACTTTACCACTTCAGGCAAATCACTGGTGAAGGCTTCGGTTAACTCTCCTACTAGGTCCATTACCAACTTGGCTTGCGGTTGATTTTCTTCATCCACCAAAAGGTCTTTTAAGGTCGCACGTTGCTTAATGTCGACGGTTGCCGTTAGCAGGTTGAACGCACTTTGTACGCTCTTACCGCTGGCCATACGGTCAACAAACTTGTTGTATTCACCATTGGTGACTTTGAATTCAAATGCTTCAGTACCCACACCCAATGCGATCACTTGCGCCATGTCTTATCTCCTTAAGGAAGCTGTTTATTCAGTGTTTTGATTCGTAGACTTTTTTAAATAGTTCTTCGATTTTGCTTTCTAAGCGCAATCCAAGATCATTGATTTCATTTTTGTGAGCGTATTTTTCTGCCGCATCCAATTTGTGCTGCATCAAGGCGCGCTCATTCGCCGCGGTACGTTTAAAGAGGAAGGTCAAAAAGGTAGCCAACCCAGCCGTCACCGAGGACAACAAAAACATGACGACAGTCATGGTCGCTTGCGACAATTCCATTTCCTCTCCTATTAATCTTGCGTAAAGTGTCCAGACACTTCGTTGAGAATGTCTTTGGCCGCTTGTTCTATTTTTTGCGCGTCGTTTTCCAGACCGCCTTCAAGCAGCAATACTAGGTTGTCATCCACCATGGTATTGGTGGCTTTTGCCGCCAATTTAGCGAGCCAAATACCAAAGGTCTTGGTCAATAAACTCGCGCCGAGATTGCTCAAAATACCGAGT
Source organism: Marinomonas sp. ABL3_031 (assembly GCF_056161265.1). Taxonomy (NCBI): domain Bacteria; kingdom Pseudomonadati; phylum Pseudomonadota; class Gammaproteobacteria; order Oceanospirillales; family Oceanospirillaceae; genus Marinomonas; species Marinomonas sp. ABL3_031. Next base: position 193,346 of record NZ_JBSWYU010000001.1, on the reverse strand, counting down.
ATGATGCTGTTCATGAAAAGGCCCTTCTTTGCCAACCATTAAGAAACACACCTTGACTGGGGTTATGTTCCACAATCGCCCGATAAATCTGCCAAGCTTGGTATTGCAAACAAGCGTATAAGGCGTCTGACGACACTTGATTCAGTGCAGCCATGCTCTGATTGCCTAAGATCCCGTCTTCCACCAGATGAGATTCAGTCAACAAGTCGTTCACGGCTCGCTGCACAATTAACGCGGCGGTTTTACCACGCATGTTGACGAATAAATTCATTAACTTGATGGCAATTTTTTCGCTCTGCACTTGCTCCAAGCGATAATGCCGCCAAAAATATTGATGATAAATCTGTGCCGCATCGGCTTTGCTCAGCTGTTGAATGTCCAGCACATTGATGTGACCATCGCCATTTATGTCCCCCGCTAACGCGGGTAACTGCTTGATAAAGCGTAACGAAATGCCAAAGTGAGTGGCGCCACCAAGGTCCGCTTTGTGATCGACATAGCCGCCTTCGTGTTTTAGTACATCCGCCAGTGCCGCATTAAAGTGGTCCATGGTGGCTCCTCTCATCGGGGTTACACGCCGAGTTTTTCGACGTGATCTTGATCAAGGTATGGCACGCCATTGATTTCCACGAAACGGGAATCCGTTACGTCAAATGGAATGGTGTGCTCCAGTTTTTCACCGCCTTCTCCGCCGGCTTCCAATACCTTGTTAATGCGCAATTTGCAGCCGTAAACAGCCACTTTGAATTCCTGATTCGCCGTACGACCCATGCCGACAATGTCAGTGGTTTGCAAGGCTTGGAAAGAACCCGCAGCGCGCGCGGCTTCCAAAATCAGATTGAAGTTTTCTGTGTCCAACGTCAGTTCGCCGCTGGCGGTTACCGCGCCGCGCACCCAACCATGAGTCACACCGCGAGTCGAAGCTGGCTGAGAGCCGTCTTCAATGTTGACCGTAAATTGCTTTACGTTGATCAGTGTTGTGCCAAACATGACATCAACGTCAGGTCCTGTAATGTGCTGCATGCTATACCTCGCTGCTCAAGTTAAGTCCGATGTAGGCTTGAATCGCCTTTGGACTGTTGTAAGGACGTACCAAAAGCGCAATCGTTACGCTGGTGCGAGATGCCCATGAAATGGTCACATCGCCTTCTTCTGGACGTTTCACGTCACCTGGCATGTAAATGCCGTTAGACACCACGCTTTTGCTCATGTCGATCATGGGACGCATGAAGTAGGTTTGGTTGGCAGCAATCGATGCCGGCGTGCTGTTCATTTCACGGTTACCCACTTGTTTGATCGCCAATAAACGCACTTCGCGCTTCACACGATTAACCACACGTAGGTTTTCAATCACCGCATAATCACTGCCTTCGGCTGCCAAGGTCATACCATCTGAACAGTAGATACCGTCATAATCTGGGTACACTTGTGGCACTGTGCCGCGCGCATCGTTTAACGCTTTAGCGTGGCTCATGTTGAATTGCACGTCATCTTGATCAGAAGGTAACGATGAAATACCAACCAAAGCGCCAGTTTTGACACGCATTGGCGTATCCGCGATGGATACGTCTTCATTACACAAACGACCACACAGTGTGCCTAACCAGCCGGCGAAGACTTCTGGCACCAGCATGACATTTTCGGCTGCCACGCCGTCTTGTAGGGAATCGAATTCTGAGATGAAGGTCGCCCACGTGGCGGAACCATCCATCACTTCCGATGCGGCCATGAAGAACACCGCACGACCGTATTCGTTTTCCACGTCTTTGGCCGCAGCTGTCATGGCGTCCAATTCCGCCTGTTCGGCCACGGCGTCAGTGATCACCACGGCTTCACACAACACATTGTTGTTCATGGCTTCTTCAAACGCAGTTTGCCATTCACCCGCTGCACCACGCGGCATCGCCACACATGTCCAGTTGCTTCCCGCATTACTGCGTGCGGCGGCAATCGCCGTTTTCATTTTGCTGTTGTTAACACCTAATACCTCGTCCAAATCCGAAGATTGGTCAATGTACAAAGTGCTGCCTGAGTTTTTGCCTGCATACCCGATGAAGAGAAACTGACGCTCAGGCGTCGAAAAATCACCACTTCCAGTATCAAGGCTGCTGACGCTTACTGTACCTAATGCCATGTTTTACCTGCCTTAGTTTGTTAATTAATGGCAACTGCTGCTGCCGCTATTGCCCGCACCCATTGCGGATCATTGGTAAAGCGCTCCCGCTGTAACCCATTGGTTAGCACGCTTTGCGCTCCGTTATCCCTGTCATTCAGTGCCAGCAAGAGGCTTAAGCCATGCAATTGACTAATGTGTTGCCTGATCCATGTTTGACTAACAGGTCGTTTGTCTTGTGTCCTTGGGTCACGTCTCAGCGCTAACTGCTGCATAACCCGAGCTTGTATGCGTTTACTGGGACGCATTGCCCATTGTTTTTGTTGCGCTATGGACGCTTGCAGCCCGACTAAGCGCTGTTGATTGTTGCTTGTCGAGGTACTGACCATGTCATTGGATAGCACATAAAAATTTTCCAACCAGGATGCTTGAGGGTTGCTCAACCAGCCGGTTCGCTGCCATAACCATTGCCGTTGATGACGCTGCCAATATTCCTGAATATCGTCCTGTAAATAACGGTCGCCATCACCGCTCACCCAGTTACCCGTTGCTAATTGATCCAGCTCGTTGTTGCCCAGGTTGGCGAAAATCGCTTGTCGATTGTTGCGCGAAACATCATTGCGGTACGGCAAATAGCCGGCTCGAATCTTGCGTTGTCGTACTCTTTGATGACGCGCTTGGTGCAAGTCCAGGCCAATATTAAAGCGATATGAAAAGCTGCCTTTTGCGGCCAACCGAGCCATTTCTCGGCTCAGTTGTTTCATGGCGCGGCGATGTCGAGCTGGTGTCAGTCCCATCATGTGAAGATCAATAGTGCGAGCACTTTGTGCTCCCCAATAGGCTGACAGCGCTTCACTCATCATGCATTCTCAAGCGCCAAATTGACGTCAACCGAAGCCGACTCGGCCTCTAAATGATCCGCTTTTTCCAAACGCCACGACTCTCCTTGATAGGTCAAACTGCCACGGGTAGCCCGACTGATGTATACCGCTTCTTCAAATTCCAAAGACAGCTCTAAATCCGCATAACGACTACTTAAAACATCCACTGCAATACTCGGATGAGGGTTGTTCAAATCAGAGCGTTCATCGTTTTCAGCCAGCCAAATCGACACATGTGCAGTAAAGGTGTCAATCGAGTTTGCTGAGTAGTTGTAGTTTTCCACCAAGAGCACAGCGCGATATTGTGAACGGTGCAGTAACACGCGCTCACCTTCATCTTTCGTCCCCACTTTCAAATTCACTTCTTCCACCCAACTGCTGAGTTGTCTGGATGTGAACAAGTCTTGTGACGCTAGGTAGTCTGCTAGCTGTGTCATTTTTTCCATCTTGATGTCGCTCTTAACAATGCATTTTGGTGTTGATGATTTGACAATAAGCTGGGGCCAAACAAGGAACAAGCGAGGCGATTTTGACCACGCCTGATTTGAAGAAAATCGGCATTTTTCTGAACAGAAGAGATCCGTATTCATCTGGCTGCTAGTAGGAATGGATCTTAAGGTGTGACAACAAAAATAGACTTTGCTAAAGTAAAAAATTAAGCACATGTGCTTAATTGTTGATAAAGTATGTATAAATGCCAACTTATTCACAGGATCAGCAAACTATGGCCTTTCGTGTTCACTGCCCAAACTGCAATACCCCTACCGTTATTCTGTACAGCAACGAAATCACCAGAGACATGGACGGCATTTTTGCCAAAGACTTATATTGCCAATGTCGCCACCCGGATTGCCTTGCCACCTCGGTGGTTAGGGTGTCACACAGTCATTATGTACAACCCCCTCGTCGTCATGTGTTAGACATGGCCAAACAATTGCTGAAACAAGAACAGCAGCAAAACTTACCTTTAGGAGACCCCTTATGAGTTCAGCAAATGAAGCATTATTTGCGATTTTTGCCGCAGGAAGCGGCCTTGAAAGCTCGGCCTTACGGCACATTCCATCTCTAGAGACCAAGCTTAATCAGTTGGATCAATTATTTATCACTGTGGGAACGGCACTAGCGCCAGAGATTCTCGATGAAACTCAAGTGTTGACCGAGTTAGAAACCGCACAAAAAGCACTGAGTGAGAAGCTGCTGAACACAGCTACGGCAAAGGTTGACGCCATGATACAGGCACTGAATTCGCTACAAAGCCATGTGACAGACCGACTCGACAAGCTGTTTGAAGAGTTCAGTGTGGCGTCGGCAATCCGTACATTAAATGCTTATCAGGACATCCCAGCGACCTTGCATAAAATTTCCGGCAGTACCCTGGGTGACGCCCAACCAACCTTGGCTGACTGCCTCGCATTCGTTGAAGAAATGACGTCTGTGGTGGAAAGCCTGGATGTCTCAGAGGTGACCTTGCTCACATTGACAGAATTTGATTTGCTGCTGCAACAAGCACTCGATGAACTGCGGCATTATGCCGATCAAATCACCTCACTTATCGCTCAAGAAATTAGCGCGCTAAATACAATGTACAGCGACTACAAACAGCTTTCCAAAGCCATTAGCGCTCAACTTCTAGTGAATGATGAAAGTCTATCCAGCTTTATTAACCAACTGGCTTCCGACGAGTTGAAAACCGCTTTAGAGAAATAAAAAAAACCGCTGTTTGAGAAAGCTTTTCTGCCTCTCAAACAGCGGTTTTTTTCGTCAATAGAATTAGCTTCTTAAAACAGTCTTTTTTATCCAAGCAAGCCCTTTTTTCAGTAACAGATATACTGCAAGAGCAAGCAATGAAACGACAACAGAAGAAATAAAATAACTGATCCTATCTGTCGTTCTTCCCAATTCATCAAGATAAACTCTCTGATAAAAATACTGTTCATCTATCGATTCGCTGTCTGAAAAGATGCCATCGCCATTTAAGTCAAATGTATCGAGTTTCCATTCAAAATACTTTTCAATACCATAAATAGGAAGGTAAAAGAGGACAAAGGAAATAAAAAGCAAAATACGAAGCACATTGCTTTGCGAGGCAACCTCACAACCTTAAAATAATAAAAGCAAAATACAAAACAGACAGTCAATGATGCAATGAAACTGTACTTATGCATATCATTTATTAGCTGATAAATCATTTATCAATACCCCGGGTCAGGGAATTCTATCGTCCATACATGTGGCATATAAGGATAAGGTGTACCGCCCAGTTCAAAGGTTATTCCTAAATAGGATAAAGGCTGATCATAAAAATCAGGCCCTAATATTTGGGATTCTCTGGCTCTTACAAATCCAGTAAATGTCGTTCTACAAAACCCATCTTGGCACTTTGTTCTATAATGAACACCCGTTTCTCCCACACTAAAACCAAATGCGGTAAACGTAAGATCAACAGAATAATTACCAGACAAATCCGTTACCCCAGACATAATCCTTTCTTCAGCAAGCAGCTGACGAGCACTAAACTGCAAAGCCATTTTTATATTATAACCTAGGTTCATTGGCACACCATAGCCAAAGAAATAATGCCATAAGGCATTGCCGTCACTGGTGTCAAAATTAAAAATACTTGGCGGCTCTAGCATATAAAATAAATCTTCATCACACTCAACAAAGCTCATATTTCCTTTAGGACGTGTCACACAACTCAGAAAAAAGCCAACTTCACGCCACTCACTGGATAAGAAACTTTGATCTGAATCGTCGTACATGCCTTTATCTCGTGTAAAACACAAACACGAAGAACACGCGCCCGCTCGACATGAGCTCTTTAGTTCAATGCCGCTCTCTTCTGCTGCATCAATTAGGTAATCTCGATCACTACAATCAAAATTACGACCGTTAGTCACGGTTATTTCATAGGTAGACATTATCACCCCCATTTAAAGTAAAGATAAATCAGAGTAACCATCCTCTTCATTACTTTACAGACCTATAGAGAGTGAAATATTCCTACCTTTGCTGAAAAAACGAATATCAGTTTAATTAAGATTAAACTGTAAAAAAAACCGCTGTTTGAGAAAGCTTTTCTGCCACTCAAACAGCGGTTTTTTAGTCAATAGGATTAGCTTAACAGCTGATCTACGCCCATCAAAGTGGCCAATTTTAATACCGCTTCCTTATAGACACTGTCCTTTGCCTTAGTAATAAACTGGGCTTTACGTTGTTTCCAATCCAAGGTTTGCACACCATTTGAAACCACCACAGAGGGTTTATTCAAGGCATCGCCAAGCGGCACTTCCAACATACCACCGCGAATACTGGTGCTGATCGGCAAACAGATAATCATCCCTGTCTGTTGATTTAACGTCTGTGAAGACAGCACCAAGGCCGGACGAAGTTTCCCTATCTCCCGACCTTTTTTAGGATCAAAGTCCAACCAAATAATGTCCTTTCTATCCGGTACATAATGGCTCTGCATCGCGCTAATTTCCTTTTATTTCTTCATAGGACTAATCAAGCCATTCACTGTCATCAAGGGCTGCCAATTCATCCGTGTGAGCATTACTTTTGTCTATGCCAGCCAATAATTGTGACTCAGAATAAGGCCATGTGCTGACGCTTGCGTTTACCACCGGCTTGATCAACAAACCATCTGGCAAAATTTCATAGGTCACTTTACTGCCTTGATGTAGGTTCAGTGCTTCCGCCGTGACCGCATTGATGCGCAATGCTAGGCTGTTACCCCATTTTTTTACTTCAGCATCAATGTTCATACCTTCACCTCACTGTTAACAATATCAGTTTAGTATATACATTGGATATACATATTGCAAAATGCTTAGCCTTATTTCTCCTCAGACGGCGCTCATTCTTGATTCTCCTCAGACGGCGCTAAGCCTTGACCCAATTGGTTCTGCACGACTTCAATACACAGACTCAAACCACGATAAAAAGAAGCAGTGTGATCTTCTCTTTGATAGGACAATTCATGTGTACTGGAGCGCAAAAAGCTCAGCATGTCATACGCGGCCGCTACCGAGGTTAAATGGGCATTAACGTCTTGTATTTGAAAAGCCTTTGTCGTGTTATGGGTTAGTAGATTACCAGATTCTGAAGCGGACTGTTTCATAGCAAATACTCACATAAATGCCAGATTCTACGACAAGCCTATAAGAAAATTAAAAATCAGTTAGACACATCATGGCGCTAACTGATTTGCAATGGGATAAAAAAGAATGGCTTTCCCCTTTATCAGGGTATCTTCTAAGAAGAATAAGCCGTCGATGTCTCCAGGTGAAAAACGTCTGCAGATTCTTGTTTCGGTAACGCATCACGCACTGAGTTCAGAAAATGACTCACTCCACGGCTTTCATTTTCACTTACCTCAATGCCGTAGCTAAAGGCTTTTGTTAAAAATGCCAATTGATCGTCTGCCACCGAAATTTTATCTTTAATATCAATCATATCCATGCCTACTTCCTTACTACTTTTGTTCAGTATTTAGATTATTGGTTCGTTTAAATAAACTTGCAATAGGTATTATCATTCCATTCATAATTATTATTTATGAAATATCTCTAATTAAAATATAACCAATTGATAATAATGATTTTTTATGAAAAATCGAAAGCATTATGACAATTTAGTTTTCTAAAAATCCTCATTAAATTTCAATTTCATCTATAAAACGTCACGCCTATCTTCGTCGAGGGTAACCGCAGAAACAAAGAGAAAAATATATATTTATCAATCACCTAGCTTGTAACGGGCACAAAATATTGAGTAACATCTAGGTAACAAGGGGTAACATTTTCCCTGTTTTGGGAGTAACAGGGTTACCCGTATGTTGCCATTTTTTCCACCCATAAAATCTATGAAAATCAATAAGCTATTATCATGTTACCCTAGTTACCCTAAGCCGAAGTTAACCACCAAATCCCATCGATAGCTCACCCAGATGACGAGATTTGCCGTGCAAATAACCAACAATTTGATACCTTTTCCGTTAAGGCTGAACGGTACTTTTTGCGCTCGATAAACTTATAGGTCCGTGAGCTGGGCAATTGACGCTTTAACTCCTGCAATTCCAGCAAAGGCTGATTGTGCTTGCGACACTGCTCATAAAAGTCATTCAAATTAATGGCAATATACTGCTCTGGCTGACGATGATGATTGAGCCGCGTCGCCTGTTCAGCAACAAAGCAACTGCCCGCTGTGGCAACGCCTTCATCAATGTAATGAAATATCTCCCAAAACTGCTCCAATAAGGCACTGTCTCCGGCGAGCCGTTGATGACGTTGACGCAAACGCGACAACAACAAGTCATACACCTGAGTTAAGGCCGCTTCTAACTGCGGAAAAAACAACCCCAGCGCCGCCACCGACGCCATCACCTGGGCGTGATTAAAGATCAAACGCTGTTTAATTTGATCCACCCCCTCTTCAGCACGAAACGCCGCATCATAGCGCTCGGTAAAAGCAAAAAAGGCCGCCAAATACGCCTGCTCTTGCTTCAACACATGCGGCAAATACCCCGCCATTTCCCTCAAAGACGCATTACGCAAGCGCATGGCGTGTGCGCGAGTGGACAAGGGCGCGGTGCGGAAAAACAGGTGTACGATACGTTCCATCAAGGCTTCTTCCCCCGTAACAGAGGCGTTCTGTGCAATCACCAGCGCGCCATTAAACATGGGTTCATCCGTGTCGTTACCACGCTTAGCAATGCCCAAGGTGCCCGTGCCTCGGCCATCGTACAAGGGCTTAATGGAATCAAAGGTAAAGCCCCGCTGTTTATGATCCACCTGTGCCATGTGATCCCCTTCAATCAACACCACAGGCAAGTTCGACACCTGATTAAAGGCCCGTCGAATCCCTGCTTTGGTGGCTTTTTGCGGATCAAAGCCTTCATAATCTCGCCCTACTAAATGCCACAGGGTTTCAATCAAGGTCGATTTGCCCGCGCCGGGTTCCCCCGTCATCTCCAAAAAAGGGAAGGACTTATGCTGCTTACGAATCTGCTGCACAAACAAGGTGGCCGTCCAAAACCCCAACACCACCAAACCATTTTCCCCAAATGCCGTTTGCAAATCGGCGAACCAATCTCCATTAAAAGGGTCGCCATACACAATCGCAGGCGACTTCATCGAGGTTTTTACCCCCAAGGAACCCAGGTCAAAATAGCCTTCTGAATTGAGCGGAATCTCCCGTCCTTTATGAATCGCAAACGACTGATACACATACACAGAAAAGTCGGCGTTATAGCCCACATACGGCATGGAATGAATGGTCTTAATTTGCTTAAACCAACGGTCTAGCAAGATGTCCATCTCCGCTTTACTGCCGTTAAACACCCCACCGGCGGCCTTATTCAACAAACTCTTATTAAAGGCCGACGGGCTTTCGAGATTTGAACCTTCTAAACTGATCAGCTCATCCGCGTGATTGTTCTGATACGACACCTTAAAGACATACCACTTATCGCCCATCACATCGTCTCTTTCTTGATACAGAAACTGCGGCAAACAATTGGACACCTTCTTCACATTGGCAGCCTGCACAAACACCCTTTGACCACTGGCACTGTGGATGTCCGTTTCTCCTAACGCCTTTTGCACCTCATCGGCATAACACACCCAATAAGCTTGCTCAAAAGCAAACAACAGATAATTCTGACGGCCCCTGCGATAACGATGAAAAGCATAATCCATCGCCGTTTCCGCCACCGCCAAATGCCCACGGTATTCACAATCCAACCAAAACTTTTCCTGTTTAAACGCCTGATTACGCAAACAGTCGTCCCAATCCAGATGCTTACTGGGGGTGAGCATCACCTTGGTTTTCAAGCCTTGTTCTTGCAACACTTGTCGCCACTTTTTAATCGCCTTAATGCCCGCCTCATCATGGTCATAAGCGAGCACCCAAGTGAGATTCAAATGCGAATATTGCTCCACCCATTCACTGGGGAAGTTTTGACAGGAAAACGCCGCAATCGCCTTTACCCCCACCATAGCCAAAGCAATCGCATGAAAGATCCCTTCTACAATCAGCACCTGATCGCCCTTTTCCAATACTTGCCCAGGCACCGCCCAACCTTTGCCACGATACCGTGTGCCGGCACTAAAATGGGTTTTGCCCTGACAACTGGCGGGTAACAAACTCATGGCCGAACGATCAATTACCCGCTCCCAATAGGCATTCCCCCACAATGGAAAACGCACGGTCGGCGTCAAGGAACCGTCTTTTAAGGGCAAATAACCTTGTTGCCAGGCGTCTTTAATCACCGCCAAATCAAAGCGACGTTCTTGGGTCAAATACGCCCTTGCGGTGGCATTAGGGTCATCTGGCGTAGTGGGGAAACGCGCTGAAAAATGCTCAAATAAATCACCAAACAAGGCTCTTGCCGTATGGGTTTCACCGCACTTGTTAGCCCGTCCACAAAAAATCACCCAAGGCGCCGCCACACTGGTCCACGCCTCTTTTTCACCACAACTTGGACAACGTCCTCGCACATGCTGCCCAGACACTTTAAAACCAAATTCAGACGCCAAGCGTCCATGAATATCATCAATCAATTGTTGTTCAGACATAACAGAGCCTTCTTAAAGTCGATCTTTTTCCGAAAGCTCTTCTTGCAGTGCGAACAAATTCACCATCACATGACGGCCCAACTTAATGGTCGGCAAATAGCCATTGCGGCGTAAGCCCTCGACCACCCCATATTGATGTTTAGAGCCCTCGCGGCCACGGTTAGTCAGCCCGGTTAAATCACTAAACTTCTCCAAAGTGACCAGAGGGATCGACACTTCTCGGCTTTGCACCATAGCGTTATATGCCTCAATCGGTAGGGTTACTGTGGCCTTGGATTCATTCACCAAAAGTTTATCAGTCATCGTCATCTCCTTACGATTAATTGACCAGTTTAGGATAGTGATATAATATCTAGCCAGATCTAGATATTTTTAAACCCTAACCCATAAAATTAGCCAAAAACAAGTAATTTTATTAAATTGACCAAAAATGGTGATTCATGACTTCAAACGACCTCGTTAGAGAACGACTGAAATGGATGAGAAAAACCGAAGGACTGACCCAAGATGAATTCGCGAACCTAGTAGACATCCCTGTTGGCACCTGTCGAAATGTTGAACAAAACGGCACCGTGTCTTTCGCGCAATTGCACAAGATATTCCAACAACCCCGCTTCGCCCGCTACCTGATGTGGTTTTTCCAAGGCAATAGCTATCCTAGTATTGGCCAGATCAGCCCAGACATCATGCTAGACATCAAGCAAGAATTGAAAAAAAGCAATCCGAATTTCAACAAGTACCAAGAAGTGACGGATGAAGAAGTCAAACAACAACTGGACAACTACCAAAGTCACCAACCGGCTGACTTTGGCATCGCCCAAAAAGTCTTGGAAGACATCACCAACGCCGCTAAGGAGAGCCTAAACCGACATGGCATACCCTAAAAAAAACGCCAAAGCCGACAACCACATCTGGCGTCTGGAAGACAACCGCTATCTGGTCGAGCTTAGACTGGATGGCGGTTATGGCAAACTGCATCGCAAAGTGCACGACACCCTAAGAGCCGCCAAAATCTATCGTGACGGCCTGTTTGCCAAAAAAGCCGCGGATGCAGACTTCAACCCACACAAAAAACGTGACAAACGCACCCTCTCCAGCCTTATCGACACCTGGGAAATGCTGTTTGCTAGAGAACTCAAAGACGGCGTCAAACGCACCTCAAAACTGCGTTTTCTGTGCCAAGAATGGGGCAATCCAGAATACCACAACATCAGCGCACGCAGCTTTATGGAATTTCGCCAACGCCGCCTCGATAACGGCTTGAGCCTCAATACCGTCAACCACGACCTGGCCTACCTCAAAGCCATGTTCAACAAGCTGGTGAAACTCAAAGAACTCAATGACAACCCGCTCAAAGAAGTGGAACTCTTCACCCTAGAACAATCGGAAATACGCTACCTGGAACTGAGCGAAATCCATCGCTTTCTCAGCGAATTACAACAAAGTACCAGTCGCGATGCCTACATCGTCAGTCGTATTTGTCTGGAAACCGGCTGTCGCATCAACGAAGCACAAACCCTCAAAAACAGCCAAGTCAAAGGTGGCGTCATTCAATTTGCCCGTACCAAAAACTCCGAATCCCGTGCGGTTCCCATCAGCCAAGAACTCGACCAACTTATCAAACAAGGCCGCCCTCGCCGCGGAAAACTGTTTGGTGCGAGCATCACCAAAGCCTTCAAAACCGCTTGCAACAAGGCCTACATCGACCTTCCTAAGGGCCAAGCCACGCACATCATGCGCCACTCCTTCTCCGTACACTTCATGCGCGCCAAAGGCAGCATCCTCGACCTACAAAAAATCCTCGGGCACAAAACCCTCGCCATGACACTGCGCTACGCACAGTTTCACCCCGACTACCTAGCCGACGCCAAAGTCAAAAATCCAATTGCACAAATACAACACAATAAAAATAGTTAAACTTTTGTTCACCTACCAAGAGCCAAACAAAACATCACCTAAGACAAAAACTTAAAAAACAGTCGAAAAAATACGAAAAGGAAAAGCAGAGAAGAAAAGAAAAATGAAATAAATCAACATAATCAATAACTTAAAAACAAAAACCTCAAAAAAAAGACATAAAAAAAGCCCGCTAGTAAACTAGCGGGCTTTCTTAATCATGGTGCCCAGAGGCGGAATCGAACCACCGACACGAGGATTTTCAATCCTCTGCTCTACCGACTGAGCTATCTGGGCAAGTGGGGCGTATTATAGAGAAACCTTTTTGATGGTCAATACTTTTTTTGAAAAATACGATAAAAACTTAGTTTTAGGTGATTGTCTGGTATTATCTCTAAATATCAAGGAGATAAATTCATGTTACACATTGTACTTTACCAACCAGAAATCCCACCCAATACAGGCAATGTCATCCGTCTTTGTGCCAATACGGGTTATCAACTTCACCTTATTGAGCCACTTGGTTTTGAGTTAGAAGATAAAAAATTGCGTCGTGCTGGTTTGGATTATCATGAGTTTACTCGTCTAAAACGCTATCCTGATTTTCAATCCTTTTTGGTCCAAAATAAGACAGCCACCGTCTACGCGCTGACGACCCGAGGAAGTCATACTCACAGTGAAGCTGAGTTTGCAGCAAATGATGTCTTAGTGTTTGGCCCAGAAACTCGAGGCCTACCGATTGAATTTATCGAGGCTTTACCACCAGCACAACGTTTGCGCCTACCTATGCAAGCTAATTCACGCAGTTTGAACTTATCAAACACAGTCGCTGTTATGGTGTACGAATCATGGCGTCAACTTGGTTATGTCATGTCAGATCAAGTGAGTGAATAGGCATTAGATGAATTCTCTCGGACTTTTATTAAAACGCAAAAACAGTCGCCGTCGTTTTCGCCAGCAAGTACATCTGCATGAAACTCACGATTTAAAGAAACGCTTACTTTTGTTAGCAGGTGTGATCGCTTTGCATAGCCTTGCTATGGTGTTTTTTGAAGACTTAAATTGGTGGCAAGCTTTTTGGCTAACTATGACGTCGGCCAGTACCACAGGTTATGGTGACTTATCAGCAGCCAGCTTTTGGGGACAATTCAGCACCATTGTACTGATTTATGGCATGGGCATTACTTTATTAGCACAAATTGCCAGTGATTATGTTGAACTTAGATTAATGCGCAAAGAGATGCGCATCAAAGGCCGCATGAGGTGGGATCAAATGCAAGATCATATTCTTATTATAAATACGCCAAAATACGATACTGAACGCTATCTTGAGCGCCTAATTAATCAAATAAACCAAACGCCAGAATTAACCGACACCCCCATTCAGATTTTAACCACAGCTTTTCCAGAAGGCTTACCAAGCAACTTACGTTCTCAGGGGGTGGTGCATCACACAGGAGACGCTTTAGAAGACGGCATGTTGGAATCGGCAGGGGTTCAAAAGGCTAAGTACATCATTGCATTAACCCCCGACAGTCGTAATACGCACGGCGACAGCTTGATTTTTGATTTATTACATCGTATTAAACAAATCGGCAGCAACGCTTTTATCCTAGCCGAAGCCATAAACGACAATAATCGCCTACGTTTTAAATCCGCCGGTGCACACGCTGTGATTCGCCCTGTTCGAGCGTATCCTGAAATGCTGGTACGTTCGCTTATCGCTCCAGGAACTGAGCAAGTGCTGGAAGACTTATTTCGTCATCAAGGTGACCATACCATCAGATTGAACGTTGAATTGGAAAATTTAGTCTGGGCTGACATAGTGACCACCTTAATTCAGCAAGACGTGGGGACTGCATTAGGTTACATCACCCAAAGCAATGAGATTGTGACCCACCCTAAGGCGAAAGAAGCAATTCACGCAAAAGGCTTAATCATTCTGATAAACGACAATCAAGTGATTCCAGGGAGCAGTAGGATACGTCAACTCTTCTCAACCAAATTCAATTCTATCACTTGAATGAGAGCAGAGTGATTTCAGTGTTTTGTCTTGGCGTATAAGAAAACACTATTAAATAAAAACGGGCACTATGTTGGTTAACAACAAGGTGCCCGCTAAAAAAGCTCATTCCTTTGTATTGCAGTGAACAAAGCCCTAAGATTTATAGTTGCCCTGTCAGGGTGAGGTATTTCTCCATTAACTGTTCTTCCGTTTCCTTATGATTTGGATCCAATGGAATACAGTCAACAGGACACACTTGCTGGCATTGCGGTTCATCAAAGTGACCAACACATTCAGTGCATTTTGATGGTTCAATCACGTAAATTTCTTCGCCTTGGAAAATCGCTTCATTCGGACATTCCGGCTCACATACATCACAATTTATACAATCATCGGTAATAATCAGAGACATTCACTCTCTCCAAAATCACTATCATTAACAAAGCACTGGCCAAAACCAACATCAGCTTATCGAGTTTGATAATGCTCACGAAGTACTTTTTCGACCTCTGGATTTACAAACTGCCCAAAATCACCATCCAAAGAAGCAATCTCTCGAACCAAGGTGGACGAAATATAAGAGTACTTCTCAGATGGCGTTAAGAAAATACTTTCTACGTCTGGCGCGATAACACGATTCATGTTTGCCAACTGGAATTCATACTCAAAATCCGATACTGCACGTAAACCACGAATGACTACTTTACCATTTACCGAACGCGTAAATTCCGTTAGCAAATTATCAAAACCCAATACTTCCACATTTGGTAAATGCGCCAATACTTTTTTCGCCAATGAAATACGCATTTCATGGGACAATGCCGGACGCTTCTTTGGACTCGCCGCCACCGCCACTATTACCTTCGGGAATAGTTTTGAGGCGCGATCAACCAAATCTGTATGGCCGTTTGTGATAGGATCAAAAGTCCCCGGATAAACCGCAATCGTACTCATAGCTTTCATCCAAAAAATTAACAAGGGAGAAGGAGCTAAGACAAAATTAATACGTTTCGCCTATATTCACTCTCATTTAGGGGTCGCATCATATAGGAATATATCAATCTTCTCAATTCACTCGCTTACCTTCACTATTTATAAGCGTGATGCCCCATATCAATATTGTCTATCCTAAACCATAAAAGGCCAGTGCTTGTTTTAAAAAGGAAATCGCTAAGAAAATAAAAATAGGCGACAAATCTAAGCCGCCCAAGGGCGGAATGACTCGCTGACAAGCCTGATATAATGGTGCGGTAATCTGTCCAATTAACATAGCACCAGGATGGCTCGCCCCTGGTGCCACCCAGCTTAAAATCACTGAAATTAACATGGCCCAAAAATACAAATCCAACAAGTGGTACAAGACCCCAACCACACTCGCCACAATATATTGCAGAGGTTGGGCGCTAGCACCTTGAATCAGGTTGATCAAAAACAGGGTTAGGAACTGCACCACTAAAGCCAATACCAATGAAGAGGTATCTAAACGGCCTATTGCTGGAATGACTTTTCTTAGTGGAATAACAAATGGGCTAGTTGCCTTCACCACCGCTTGGCTAATGGGGTTATAAAAATCCGCCCGTGTCAGTTGCAACACCAAACGCAACAACACAATAAATAAGTACAGGTTACCTAATACCTGAACCAACATCACAAATGGGTTTGAATACATCAACTCTTCCTCAATTCATTTTGCTAAACAGAAAACTCTTGCGCCATGACTTTTGAACGTTCCATACAGGCCATCATTGCTTGAGCAACAATTTGATCAATCTGCGATGCTTCAAAAGATAGTAAGGCCTGTTCTGTTGTGCCATTCGGCGACGTAATATTTTTTCGCAATTGCGCAATCGGCTCATCCACTTCCACTATCATACGAGCGGCCCCTAGCATGGCTTGACTGGCTAATTTTCGGCAACTTTTCTCATCCAGCCCTTGCTCTAAACCTTCTTTTATCATGGCCTCAACAAAACGATAGAAGTACGCTGGTGCACTGCCAGACAAAGCCGTGACCGTGTGCATTTGCGCTTCGTCATCTATCCACACAGAGTCACCTACATTGGCAAACAATTCACTTACCCAAGATTTTTGCTCTTCTGTCGTCTGCTCATTGGCAATCAAACCTGATATCCCAGCACCAATCTGTGACGGCGTGTTTGGCATACTGCGAACGACAGCGACTGGGGCATTTAGCCAATGAGATAAAGCGCCTAACTCCACACCAGCGGCAACGGAAATAAACAATTGATCAGCACGCACTTGGTCAGCAAACTCCTCAACCACAGCTTGCATTTGTGCTGGCTTCACACAGAGCACAATCACATCCGCTTGTTGCACTGCTTGCAGGTTATCCGCCAACATTTTAATGCCGTATTCAGCTTCATAAAATTCGCGTTTTTCAGCCGTTCGCGAAGTACCTAGAATCTTGTCAGCTGGGTATCCGCTGGTCAGCAAACCACTGAAAATGGATCTTGCCATATTTCCTACGCCAATAAAGGCGATACTTGGTGTCATTTTGTATCCCATAAATTCGTTGTTTATTTCAGTTTAGCTATCCCTGCCAGTGATCATTCACCAGCCATTGAGTAATCACGTGCACCAAAAATAGCGGTACCAACTCGTACCATGGTGCTGCCAGAGGCAATCGCCGCGGCCAAATCACCAGACATGCCAATGGATAATGTGTCTATCATGCTGTCAGTTTTTGATAATTCAAGAAAAGCAGTTTGCAATGGCTTATAAACCTGGCACTGTTGCTCAAAGCTTTGCTGTGGCGCAGGAATCGCCATCAGGCCCCGAAGTTGTAAATTTGGCAGACCTTTAATCAATTCCACCATAGCGGGAAGAGCGCTAAGAGCAATGCCTGACTTACTTTCTTCACCACTGATGTTTACTTGAATACAGACTTGCAATGGCGGCATATTGTCCGGTCGCTGTTCACTCAATCGACGCGCAATCTTTTCACGATCGACAGAATGAACCCACGCCATGGTTTGAGCAATTTGACGGGATTTGTTGGATTGCAATGGCCCAATAAAATGCCATTCGATTTCGCTAAGTTCTTTTAATGCTTGCTGCTTATCAACCGCTTCTTGTACGTAATTTTCACCGAACATTCTTTGCCCTGCCTGATAAGCGGCTTGGATCGCTTCGATCGGCTTGGTTTTACTGACTGCCAACAAACTCACACTGTTCGTTTTTCGTTGAGTGTCGTTAATGTAAGACTGTATTTGTTGCCTAACTTGTTGGAGCTTGTGTTTTACCTGTTCGGCATGTGTGCGATTCGCGTCATGTGTCATATGTGCCTCTGTTCTGTACATTAAGCGAACGGGTCCAAGCCCATTCACTATGTGAGGTACATAATAGCACTAATAGAAAGTCACTTATAAAGAATAAAACTCACTGCTGGTATCGTACAGAGCACCATGGAACTCAATCTGATAACCAGAGGTGTTTTTCAAAGAATTGGCGGCAAAATGCGCTGCTTGATATAAAGCATCTAAGGTAGAATGCTCCGGATAAAATGCAATACCAATAGACACACCAGCACTGATTAACTGATTATTAGCATAAGATTCGTGCTGAATGGACTCCAACAATTTGTTGGCAACGACTTCTGCATCAGACAGGTTTTGAATACGAATGCCCATTACCAACTCACGCTCATCATAATGTGCCACCAAATCGTTTTCACGCACCGTATCACATAATAATTCAGCGAACACCTTGAGTTCGGGTTCAGCAATGTTGTCTTTTGATAATAACTGAATGGAAAACAAAGCGGCCCGCTGAAAGTGGCGACGAGAGTCCTTCAGCACTATGCCGAAGCTATTTTCGAAACTAAAACGTCGCAATAATCCTGTAAGTGGCTCACGGTGATTATCTTCTAATAATTGATAATCCGCTTTTTCACGTAAAAACAATGCATCCAACCAAGAATGATAAGTATCCAAAGCCACTTCCATCAACTCACTTTCCAAAAGCTGATGACGTTTTTGGAAAACAAGCATAATGAAAATCGTGCCATGTTCATCAGAATTACTGACCATAGACACATCGGAAAAATTATTGGTGACCAAAAAGCGTTGCCACGTCAGCCAATTTACAGCGTCTTGAATTTCAGATTCATGACGTTTTTGAGCAGAAGGCGCCGCTGCAAACGCAATCAAAGACTGAGGAACGTTCGTTAGTAAGCCTTTATCATTCAACAAGGATTCATTAATAAGATCCGAGTATTGCAAACGCCACTGCAGACAATCTTTGTCACATTCAAGAAACAAACAATATGACTGCGCTAATTGAGATTTTATTTTCTCACGAAAAAGCGTTAATAAAGAACTGAGCGGCGCACCTTTAGAAATGACCTGCATCATCTGCGCCATATCACTGTATAAGCTTTTGATGAAATCGCGCTCTTTTTCAAGAAAAGAGACACGAGATCTCAACATTTGCTGCTCATCCAGCAGGGATTTTGTAGATTCAATAGACATATAACAACACAACCAGTAGCAAATCCTTGTTTAGCTAGATTAACCACCAAACAAAAAAAGTAAAGAATTTGTATAGATAAGTTGGGAAAAAAACCAACTTATCATACTAATTAACTAGGATAACTGGTAAATACGCTGTCCTGATATGTATGTAGCAGTTACTTGACCAATGAATTCATCACCAAAATAGGGCGAATTATGGCCTTTAGTTTTGCGTTTTGAGCTATCCCAATACCATCGTGCAGTACTGTCGAAGACAATAAAGTCAGCAAAACTGCCCACAGCCAGAGAGCCCGCTTGTAACCCAAAACACGCCGCAGGACCAGACGTTAAACAAGACAATAAAGTGGCAAAATCCAAATCGCCTTCGTCCAATAACGTCATCGCCAGCGGTAACAATACTTCTACGTTCGCCATTCCTGGCTCTGTAGCAGCAAATGGCGCTACCTTAGCCATTTTTTCATGGGGCTGATGATCAGAACAAATGGCTGAAATCACCCCCTGCTTAAGGCCTTCGATCAAGGTCAAACGATCGCCTTCACCGCGTAATGGGGGTCGAACATGAAAACGACCATCAAACTGATTGAGAATGTCATCACTCAACAAGATATTGTGCAAGGCCACATCCGCTGTCACATCTAAACCGGAGGCCTTTGCATCGGCGATCATTTCAACCGATTTAGCGCAAGATAAGCGCGCAAAATGTGCTCGCACGCCCGTTTTCTCAACCAACAATAGATCCCGCATCAAAGCAACGGTTTCCGCTGTATCTGGAATACCAGTCAAACCATGCATAGTGGAATACAACCCCTCATGAGCACAACCACCATCTGCTAAACTGCTATCTTCAGGGTGAAAAACCACCAATAAATCATGAGTTGCCGCGTATTCCAAAGCCCGAGATAGGACTTTATTGTTCTTCATGTCATAACGTCCATTGGACACGGCCACGCAGCCAGCTTCCGTCAACGCCACCATATTACTCAATTGCTCACCGGCCAAGCCTTGCGTTAAAGCACCAATCGGGAACACATTAGCCATACCCGCATCGTCAGCTTTATCCTGAATTAACGCCGCTACAGCTGGGGTATCCACGATAGGACTAGTGTCAGGAGGACATACTAGGGTAGTCACGCCTCCGGCCACTGCGGCACGACCTTCAGAAGCAATGCTGCCTTTTTGTGTTTGTCCAGGTTCGCGTAAAGCAACCGCTAAATCCACTAGACCAGGCAATACCCATTTACCGCTAGCATCTACCAGTTCGGCATCTTCGAAACCTACTGGAGCTTCACCTATAGCAACAATTTTTTGGTTCTCAACAAACAGATCCAGCGTAGCATCTAGATTTTGGCTTGGATCAATCAAACGTCCATTTTGTACTATCAACTTCATCTTATGCCTCACCCTCACCTGCTTGTGCCGAGTCCACCTGTTGCAACTGACCGCTCATGGCCATTGACATCACAGCCATACGCACAGCAATGCCATTCGTCACCTGATTCAATATCACCGAGCGTTCCCCATCAGCCACTTCTGAAGAAATTTCAACGCCTCGATTAATGGGGCCTGGGTGCATCACGATGGCATCTGGCTTTGCCCATGACAGTGATTCTTCGGTAAGACCATACAAGCGATAAAATTCACTCTCACTGGGCAATAAAGCACCTTTCATACGCTCTTTTTGCAGACGTAGCATGATGACCACATCCACGTCTTGCAAGCCGGCTTCTAAATCATGACAAATCTGCGCCCCCATCTCTGCAAAGAACTCTGGTACCAAGGTCTTAGGTCCAACCAAACGCACTTCCTCCACACCTAGGGTAGTTAAGGCTTGTAATTGAGAACGTGCGACACGAGAATGCAGAATATCGCCAACAATGGCCACCTTTAAACCTGCAAATTGGCCTTTGTGACGACGTATGGTCAACATATCCAACATGGCTTGTGTCGGGTGAGCATGACGGCCATCACCCGCATTAATAATGGCCACATTAGGCGTACAATGCTCGGCAATAAAATGTGCAGCACCGCTATCGGAATGACGCACCACAAACATATCACTCTGCATGGCTTCTAGGTTCTGTAAGGTATCCAGAAGAGATTCACCTTTTGAGGTTGCTGACGTTTCAATGTTGAGGTTAATCACATCTGCCGACAAACGCTTGGCGGCAAGCTCAAAAGTAGTACGTGTTCGAGTAGAATTTTCGAAGAACAGATTGACCACAGTACGTCCTCGCAATAGAGGTACTTTTTTGACGGACTGTTCACCCATGGTCAAAAAGGAGTCGGCGCGGTCAAGAATTTCCGTAAGAATGGTTTTATCGAGACCGTCTAGTGTTAGAAAATGCTTTAGCTGACCGTCATCATTTAATTGTAATGCCCGTGGTTCGGATCGCATCATGGTTTGCTTTCCTTAAGCTACAAAGACCTTATGTCTTTCTCTTTGAATCAATTAAGTTGATAAGAAAATGCCCGGTACAATGACTGTGACCGGGCATTAATAAAATCAAATAACAAGACCACCTGTGATTCGGTGACACAAGATACAACTGGTTACTTTTTCATAAAACTTATCCATAAACTAATTGTCGTATTTGTTCACCAAAAAATAAAGCCTTGAAAGTAGATTAATCCGTCTTAATCACAGAAACTGCAAGCGGTTTCGGACCAATCAACTTGACCCTTTGATCAGGATTAAGCGTCAAGGTTTCTCCTACAATATCCGCCGCAATCGGTAACTCATGTTGACCAAGATCATACAGGATGGCCAAGCTGATACTAGCTGGACGACCAAAGTCAAATATTTCATTCATGGCTGCACGAATCGTACGCCCTGACATCAGCACATCGTCCACTAAAATCACATGGCGGTCTTCAATAGCAGGCAAGGATGTTTGATTCACCTTGGGATTAAGACCTGCGCGTGTAAAATCGTCTCGGTAGAAAGTAATGTCTAATGTAGCCAGAGGCTCTTTGGTCGAGACAGCAGACATAATTTGCTCTGCAACCCATACGCCACCTGTGTGAATACCCACCACAATAGCATCCTTTATGTTTTTCTCCTGACAATAACGCTCCAACTGCGTTCTCATTGCAGCAAGTGACGACTCTAACTCTAATTTCATTGCTTTTTTAACCTGTTTAAATTTACCTGAATTACATGCCTGAGCTCATCATACCTCTGTCTGACAGAGGTTAATACTGCTCAGCAAACCAGGTTTCCAAAATCATCTTAGCAGCTAAGCCGTCCACAGAGTTCTCTTTAAAATTACGATTGCCACCGCCCGCAATAACCTGACCTTTCGCTTCATAAGAAGACAATCTTTCATCCATCATGTGGTAAGGCAAATTAAAGCGACCATGAAGTCGTCTGGCAAATTTACGCGCTCTTAAACACATTTCATTTTCCGTGCCATCCATATCGAGTGGCAAACCAACCACAACAGCATCTGGCTGCCATTCTGTAAAAATTTTTTCAAGCGCTTGCCAATTTGGAATACCGTCTTGCGCTTTAACTGGTGACAATGGCCGAGCAGTACCAGTTAGGCTTTGCCCAATTGCCACACCAATTCGTGTGGTACCAAAATCAAAGCCCAATACAGACTGTGTCGTATTGGGCTTTACTGTGTCTCTTGATGACGCCTGCTGTGCCATTATTAACTGTGCCCTATATCTGGTGAAAGCTTTGTCATATCAATACCCAATACTTTAGTTGCGGCGCTAAACTGCAACTCGCTTGGAGTGTTAAATAATACGTCTAAATCCGCCTCACATACCAGCCAATCATTATTTGCAATTTCAGTCTCTAACTGTCCCGTATCCCAGCCAGCACACCCTAAGGTCACCAAAAAGGCATTTGGACCTTTACCTTTGGCAATGTCTTCTAAAGCTTTCAAAGAAGCCGATAAAGACACTTGTGATGTTACCTTAAGCGTATTACCCCATTCTTTATCCGCTGTGTGCAAAATGAAACCACGCTCGGCTTCCACTGGCCCACCAGTGTAAACCGGCTCAGTAATTAACTTGGGATCCTCTATTGTCATGTCTAAATGCTTTGCCAATTCCCGAAATTCAATGTGCGAAGGTCGATTTATGATAATCCCCATGGCACCCACTGGCGTATGTTCACAAAGGTATACAACGGTATGTTCAAAATGCGGGTCATCGAGATGCGGCATTGAGATCAAAAAGTGATTTTTAAATGAATCGAATAAAGTCATAACAATAGCCCTCTATAACTGGAATGAAATCGCAATGTATGAATGAAAAAAAACCTGCGCCAGCCTGGCAAAAGAACACAAACAGAAGAGCAAAGAAAACGGGCAAAGTTCAGTCGCTGCTTGCAGACAGTATAGGTCAAAGTTCCAATTTACCTAGCGTTAATCACATTTTGTTACCAAATCCCTTCAAAACTGTCCGATCAGTTAGTAAACTAGTTACTTCAGTTATCATCAAGTTCGCACTTGATTTTTACTTAATAGGTTCACAATACATGTCATTGCCATTCACTCATTTTCAACACGATAACGCGGCTCATGCGCCGACGTTTGCCTGTTTTAGAACGGCAAGTTTGATGAACTGGTCACAACATTATCAAGCGGAAACCGTCGATTTACGCTACTTTTTCCATAGTGGTTGGTCTTCCTAGTCCCTGCCATATTACGACTTATTTGTTCAACGCTGCCCCACTTTGGTGTCAGCCTAAAATAACAAACAACTCAATACTTATGGTGAAAGAACACAATGACGACATTAAAAGCTATCGACTACACTAGTCCCACTGCACAACAAGACTTCGTATCATCTTTGCGCGAAACAGGTTTTGGCGTACTGAAAAACCACCCAATCAAACAATCCCTTGTCAGCGCGATTTATCAAGAATGGCAAGATTTCTTTGACAGTGGAGACAAACAAAACTTCGTCTACAACAAAGGCACACAAGACGGTTTTTTTCCTTCCGACGTTTCTGAAACGGCCAAAGGACATACCAAAAAAGACATCAAGGAATACTTCCATTATTACCCTTGGGGTCAATGCCCAGCGGATAAAAAGGCATTACTGGCGCAATATTACAGCGAAGCCAATAACTTAGCAGCAGAACTGCTAGCTTGGGTGGAAACTCACACACCTTCTGATGTAGCGAAAAACTACACTCAATCTCTTTCCAGCATGGTCGAAAACAGTGATCAGACCCTGCTACGTGTCTTACATTATCCACCTTTAAAAGGTGATGAAGAGCTCGGTGCCATTCGTGCCGGCGCCCACGAAGACATCAACTTATTGACCATTCTGCCATCTGCAAATGAACCAGGTCTTCAAGTTAAAGCCAAAGATGGCTCTTGGATGGACGTGCCTTGTGATTTTGGTACTCTGATCATAAATATAGGCGATATGTTGCAAGAAGCCTCAGGCGGTTACTTTCCTTCTACATCACATCGAGTAATCAATCCAGAAGGGGCAGATAAAACCAAATCACGTATTTCTTTGCCTCTATTCCTGCACCCGAAGCCGGAAGTCGTCTTGTCCAATCGCTATACGGCACAAAGCTACTTACATGAACGCCTTGTTGAACTGGGTGTCATTTAAATTATTAGGGCTTGTTCCATAACAGGCAGTTAGCAAGCCCTTTTCCCTTTTCAAACAAGGTGCAAATTCTGCGCATATTATCCCTTCTTTAGGCGACTTACCTTTAATTTATTAAGAATGCCCATAACACATTCTTAATATTTATTTTTAGGTAGCAAATTATGAGCAACAATCTTAATATCCAATTTGTCTCAGACATCATGTGTCCTTGGTGCGTGATCGGATTAGGAAATTTAAACAAAGCTCTAACACAGCTTGGTGATTCCGTAACAGTAGATATGTCCTTCCAGCCATTTGAATTGAATCCCAATATGCCACCGGAAGGACAAAATATCCAAGAGCATATTATTGAAAAATATGGCATCACTGAACAAGAATCCGCTCAAAACCGTGCCATGATCAAAGCCCGAGGCCAAGAGGTGAACTTTGATTTCAATTTCACCAATGACAGTCGCATGCATAATTCATTTGATGCACATCGTCTACTACATTGGGCTGGCATTCAAGGTAAGCAAGCAGAACTAAAAGCAACGTTATTTAAGGCACACTTCACTCATAATCAAGATGTCAGTAACTACACAGTATTAGCCAATCTTGCTGCCAGTGTGGATTTAGATCTAACAGAAGCCAAAACCGTATTGGAAGGCCAGTTGTATGACAGTGAAGTGCGTGAACAAGAAGCCTTCTGGCAACAAAATGGCATTCAATCTGTTCCAACCGTAATCATCAATAATAAATACGCGATCTCAGGCGGACAACCTAGCGAAGTATTTAAAAGCGCATTAGAGGAAATCTTGGCCAAAGAGACGGAATAATGAGCAATAATAAAATACCCCGCATGCGGGGCATTTTATTATAAGAGCTAACAGATCAACTCAGTATCGATCTAGAATGGATAAGGCGTCGCGCTGGCTTTAACCGTCATCCATTGCCAATGAGTATACAAATCCCAATCAGCAGGACCACATACTGCATTACCATTACCCGAAGCACCACAGCCACCAAATGGGTTAATACACTCATCGTTCACTGTTTGATCGTTAATATGCAACAGGCCAACGTGCAATTGACCAGCAATGGCTTGTGCACGAGACAGATTGTTTGAAATGACCGCGCCTGCTAAGCCGTATTCCGTATTATTTGCCAACTCAACTGCTTCTGCATCTTCATCAAAAGTGACTATATTCACAACTGGGCCAAAAATTTCCTCATCAAAAGAACGCATACCAGGTTTCACACCACTCAGAACAGTTGGCTGATAAAATGGGCCTTGGTGTGTACCGCCAGCTTCTAGCTTAGCGCCTGCTGCTACTGTGTCTTGCACTATGGCATGCACCTTCTCTAACTGACGAAGGTTGATGAGAGGCCCAATAGCTACTTCATCGGTGGCAGGGTTTCCTACTGGTAAATGCTTGGCTTTCTCAACAATTTTTGCTGTCAAAGCTTCCGCCACACTTTGCTGAACAAGAATGCGTCCAGATGCCATACAAATTTGACCCTGATGGAAATAAGCGCCCCACGCAATATTACTAGCAGCCACATCAAGATCCGCATCTTCCAACACAATTAGCGAGCTTTTACCGCCCAGCTCTAAAGAAACTTTTTTCAGATTACGACCACAAGCTTCACCCACTTTGCGGCCTGCTGCTGTGGAACCTGTAAAGGCAACCATTTGCACTTCAGGAGCGGCACAAAGTGCTTCACCTGCTTCCACACCGCCTGGCAACACTTGCAATAATCCTTTAGGAAAGCCGGCTGCTTCCAATGCCATTGCTAGTATAAATCCACCTGTTGCTGGCGTTTGTGGGTCCGGCTTAGTAACCACAGCATTACCCGTCGCTAACGCGGGTGCGATAGAACGAATAGACAATATGAGCGGAAAGTTAAAAGGGGAAATAACACCCACTACACCTAGGGGTTGGCGTTTCGCATAGGATTGACGTTCTGGTGTCGAAGGTAATGTAAGACCATTTGGCTCTAACGTCATGTTGGCAGCAAGCTGAAGAATGACAATAGCTTCTTTCACTTCATGCATACCTTTAGGAACAATACCACCCGTTTCACGGGCAATGTATAAGGCTAAATCATCAAAATTTTCCTGTAGGAATTGCGCAGCCTTGTGAAACATTGCCGACTTATCTCTTGGAGGTACAGATAGCCATTCTTTTTGGGCCTTGCTGGCTTGCTGGCAAGCTAAATAAATATCGTCTGCCGTTGCCATACCAACTTGGCTCATTGCCTCACCCGTGGCAGGCTCAATGACATCTTGTGATTGTTTCGCCGCTACCCAATCACCATTAAAAAAGTGACCTGACCATTTTTGTGATGTTATTACAGAGTTAGACATAAAATGTTCTCCTATCTTATTTTTATTTGATCTCCAGTAAATGGATTAGCCTGACAGAGCAATCCTCATGCCGCTTAATCATTTCTGTGATTGCTGTTTATATAATTAGCTGATTTTCAATGTTTTTTCTCTTAAAAAATCAAAAATTGAATAAGATGTCGCAAAAATTGGATGAAGCAAGCAGTTGACCATATGATGAAAAACCATTCAGACTAAGAGAAAAAATTAACTATTTCATTAGGGGCAAACTGAGACTACCTATTATGACGCGTCCTCCTCGAATTTCACTGGCCGACATGGCAAAAAACGACGATACAGTTTTACTCAAAGGCAGTTCTAAGGAATTGGATTCGCATCATTATCCTTCTATAGATGATCTAACAGAATGTCTGTATTTTTCCCCTGGAGATGGACGAATATGGCTAGAAGAAGAACGTATGATGCTACTACATACCTCTTCATTTGGCCTGTTGCGCCAAGAATTGATCGATTCTCTTGGCTTAGACAAGTCTCGCGATATTTTAACGAGAACAGGCTACCTTTCTGGTATTAGAGATGCTGAATTAATCCGCCAGCGTTGGCCAGATGCACAAGCGGCTGCCATCTTTGAAGCAGGCACTCACCTTCATGGCTTAGAAGGATTGGTGAAAGTAGAAACCCTACATTTTGAATTCGACACGGAAAAAGGTTTATACGATGGGGAATTTATCTGGCATCACAGTGCAGAAGTAGAAGAGCACATTGCCTCATATGGCTTTGGCAGTTCACCTGTATGCTGGATGGAACTTGGTTACGCTATTGGATATGTATCTGGCTTAGTCGGCTCACTGGTTGTCTTTCGTGAGGTAGAATGCCAGTGTATGGGACATTCTGTATGTCGCGTTGTTGGAAAATCCGTTGAACTATGGGACAGTGTTGATGAAGACATCCGCTTTCTCAACACAACAGCAACGACAAACAAACGCCCTGAATCTTCTGACACTACCTCTTCTGCAGATGACAACCTAGAAGAAAGTCAAGCAACGTCAATGATAGGCGTATCAGCCACCTTCACTGCAGCCAATCATGCCTTACAAAAAGTGGCTCCCACCAATGCCACTGTGTTATTAACTGGGGAATCAGGCGTCGGTAAAGAACTGTTCGCCAGTATGCTGCATAAATTCAGCAAAAGAGAAGGCCCCTTTGTTGCCTTTAACTGCGCGGCGCTACCTGAAAACTTATTAGAATCCGAGCTATTTGGTGTAGAAAAAGGCGCTTATACCGGAGCTTCGCACAGCCGCCCAGGACGCTTCGAAAGAGCCAACAATGGCACATTATTTCTCGATGAAATCGGCACCTTAAATCTTGCGGGGCAGAGTAAATTACTACGCGCTTTACAAGAAAAAGAAATTGAACGCGTGGGCGGCATAGCCCCCATAAAAGTTAATGTTCGTGTTGTGGCGGCCACCAATGTCGATCTACGAGAAGCGGTCAAACGTGGAGAATTTCGGGAAGACTTATTCTTTCGCCTAAATGTCTTCCCTATCCATTTGCCACCATTACGAGAACGCAAAGCAGACATCCCATTATTGGTAAACCATTTTTATCGCTACTTTTGCCAACAACATAACAAATCCCCCACGGGCTTCACTCAAAATGCACGACGTGGCTTATTCAACTATGACTTCCCGGGGAACATTCGTGAATTGCAAAACCTTATCGAACGAGGTGTCATTGCCGCAGAAGAAAATGAGCTAATCGAGCTTCATCATGTATTTCGCAATGAGAGCATACCAGAGGAAGTTATTTATTCGATCAATCAAAAAGGCAATCTGAGCCAAACGAATAAACCTTTATCCAATGACGATTTGGGAGAACGGATTAAGCAATTTGCGGACGGGCAAAGTAGCCTAGCAATAGAAGAGTTGGAAAATCATTTGCTGCAGACGGCAGTGGAATTGGCGCAAGGCAACTTATCTGAAGCGGCACGAAAGGTGGGCCTGACTAGACCGCAACTGGCCTATCGTTTGAAGAAAAATTCCATCTGACCATTTCTAAAGTCTTTTAAAAAGCCCGTACAACATAAAGCTATACGGGCTAAGACACAAAAGGGAATCAAACATTATGCATTAAAAATGGTGGTTGAAGCGCAACACAAAGCGGCTTCCCTCAGCTCTATTTTCTGCATCTTGCTCAACATAATAGTTGGCCATTAATGAATCATCTTTACCCAATTGGTAGAACAATCCGGGCCCCACAGCCCACACTTTTTCCTTACGACCAGACACGTCTTCACCATCCACTTTTGTGTCCGTAATTTGCTTTAACCAATATCCATTGAGACCCACACTCAACTTTTCTGACACTGCATAAGCACTGGCAAAATTTACATGGAAAGCTTGCCCTGCTTGAGTATCTCGCTGGGCACTAAAGCTCTTTAAAGGATCATCATTTTTGCCATTCCATAGATAAGCTATACGTGACGAGAAGGTCCATCTAGGGGTAAGCCAATAGGTAATCGCATAGTAAGGATTTATATTGATAGCATTACTACCCGGGTTGATCGATTTATTAGGGTCATAATCACCAGTAGGGAGGCTTATATCCAACTCAATACGCTGTGCGTATTTAGGACCATTCTCCCCCATCACGGGGTCAAATTGTAAAAATGCCCCCAAAATAAGATCACCCACCCCTGTTTGCGCACTAAGAACCTGATTATTCGAACCATCGTCTACGTCCGCTTGAGCGACCCAGGGTAAAAGAGCGGTATATCCCAATGTCATATTGGACTGTATCTTTTCCTCAGGCAGATACACTATCTGAGTCAAAGGCACAAACATATCCAAGTCCTGTTTAGGAAGCGACAAAGCCTTACCATCTTTATCATTCAATGTATCTGTATTCAATGACTGAAGATATTCTATCAGATACCATCCCGGCCCTTGCGGCCCAGGGGCACCATCATAAAAGCTAGTGCCTCCTAAATTTATCCCTGGTAAATCGTATGCCATTGCCGAAAATGGTAATGTTAATGCTACTGCACAGCAGACTTGTTTGATTTTCATAGTATAAAGACCTTTTTATTTTTGTTTTTGATTCTTTGCTTTATAACGCTGCTTAGAGTTAGATATAGGTAGACGCCAAGCCTCCATCAACAGGAATATTCGCACCACAAATCCATCGGGCTTGCTCCGAACATAAGAAGGTAATCACATCCGCAACCTCATCGGAAAAAGCAGGACGTAACATTCGATCGGCATCGGCTTGCACCCTTTCTTCCCCTAACATACTGACAAAATCCCCTAAAATGGGAGTCATAACAGGGCCTGGCGCCACACAATTCATTCGCACGCCGTGATCTCTAAACCAAGGCAGAGCTTGTTGTGTGGTCCAAACAATAAGCGCTTCTTTAAAATATTGATAGCAAGTGTCTTGCTCTACAGGATGCTGCGCCAACCATTTCGCGCCCGCATGATAATCTTTTGTTGACGCCAAGGCTTTATGCTCTGTTAAACGCTCTGGCCATTCAGCCCCTAAAATAGACGCCACGTTTACGATACTGGCTCCTTGGCTAAAACGCGGTAATAGGGATTCAGTCAAATAACGTAAGCCAAGATAATTAACTCTTCCTACCAGTTCTGCTTCTGCCGTACCCGGCACACCAGCAATATTACACAAAGCGTCAATTTGTTCAGGCAACTGTGCAATGGCTTTATCAATAGCGGCAATGTCGCCCAGATCAACCTGAATGAAACCATCCAAAGACAAACTAGCAGGGTTTCTATCCATGCCAATGACTCTCGCCCCTTGATGACGAGCAAACTTGGCAACATCAGCGCCGATACCTGAAGACACACCAGTAATCACAACAGTTTTGTTGGCTAATGACATATAGATTTCTCCTTATTTTTATTGTTCAAATCGTAAATCAATGAGGCCTAAGGCCTTCACAACCAATAAGGAACTGCACGGACCATGCCCACAAGACTAAAAATGGTGAGTTAGACATGAATAAAAATCATATCTTTTTGATTTAGTTGGTTTTATTCAAGCAATTAAAAAGATTTATCACGGAATAACGAAAGCTCATGCTCAATAAAAATTAATGATATGATGAAAATCATTAAACGGTAGCCAGTAGACCTTCATCATTTAAAAAGATAATAATGACGTTAAGTCTTAATCATTGATTTTGTGTCTGCAACTTCAGTCGCTGCCGAATTCGACTTAGCGCCACAGGCGTAATGCCTAAATAAGAAGCAATTTGTTGTTGGGGTAGGCTGTCTTTTAAATCCGGATAATCAACACAAAAATCCAAATAACGACGTTCTGCTGAGTGCTCAACAAAAGCACTTTCTCGCGTGTCTTTGGTGAGAAAAATTTGTTCCATAAAATGACTGTAATAGGTCATAAAACCTAAGTCTTGATGCATCTGAGTATAAAACTCTTGCCAATCATAAGAGCTGATCACACAATCCTGTAATGCCTGTATGCCAAATAAGGTCTCCGAATTTTCAACCATTGCTCGAGTGGAACCAATAATATTAGGTGCTCTCACAAAGGCCTTAGTGAATTCTTTGCCCTCTTTGGAAATCTTCACATAACGCACCAGACCCTTATGCAAAAAGAAGAGTCGCTGAGCATATTCTCCTTGGCGGAATAAAAAATCCCCTTTTGCCACCGCATGAAAACGCATCGGCAAAGTCAGTTTTTGCCAATCAATCTGATACCCCTGCTCAGCAAAATGATGTTGAAATTCGATTTCTAGTTGCGTCTTATCCATACCATTTCCACTGTGTTTCTAACTCAATATCATTAGATAGAAATTTACCCTTCTGTTATAGGTTTGATTTTAGTTTGTTGGTCAATCAAAAACAAAGCCACCAGCAAACATAGCAGCCCCAATGCAAATCCCATACTCAGTAGCAAAGACCAGTTCCAAGTCACCAACACTAAATACACTGCGACCCACACTGGGATAGTATAAGAAGCCGCCAGTATTCGATTCGCCCCAACGCTGCGCACTAAAACTTGTTGCAACATAAAGGTAAAAAGTGTCGTGAATACAGTCAAATACAAACCGTTCAACCAAAATGACAAGTTGCCCCAGGCCACTTCGGATAATTCTCCCCATATCAAAGCGATGGGCAGTAACCACAAAGAGCCAAACAACATAATCAAAAAAGCACCCTCAAAAGCCCCTATTGCCTGTCCCCATTTTTGAACAGACACCACATGAAAGGCTAACAATATAGACGCGCCAAGAAAGATATAGTCACCTTTGTGCCAAACAAACGGTCCGTTTCCTTGTGTCGCCAGCAACACCAAAATAGCCCCCAAAGAGCCCAACACAAAACCAAATACCTTGACGGGTGACATTGCTTCATCTAACCAGCACTTAGCGATCAACACACCCATCAGCGGCACTAGAGTATAAAGCACAGACGTATGCAATGCTGTAGTCGATTGCAACGCAACAAACATACCAATAAAAAAGCCAACCAAAGCCCCACTAATCACAGCGTATTGCCAGATTTTTTGGCGAGAAAAAAGTGTCCTAAGCTGCGCGAATACTGTTTGTTTATTGGTTGCTCTTTTCAAGTACTCTTTGCTAAGTAGAATGCCTGTCATCAGCACCAAAGCCAATACAAAACGAAAAAATGCCGTGGCAATGGGACTGGCATATAACACCATATTGCCTGACACCACAAACGACGACGCCATTAACAAGGCCCACACCAGTAATGTAATAAGAGGATTCATAACAAGAGTCCTTGTCTCAATTATGGCAAGCTAGCAAGATCACAGGACGACAGTTATGCCAATTTAGGGGCAATAAAACGGTCAAATATATGCTGAGCGATGACAACTTCAATATGCAGATTAAAGACCTCAGCTAACAAGGTATGTAACGTTAAAGCTGAATCGATCAATGTTTCTTTTTCGATACCTTGTTGACGACTAAAAAACAGATGATTACGAATTCCCGCCGTGCGGGTTGTATCCTTAATACTGACAACCAGATTATTCACAAAAACGGCTTTATGATGTTTCGAAGAATAAAAATGACCCAATACACAATCTTCATCCGTGTAATGAGCCAAATCAAAGCGATACAGGGTATAAAATTGCTTAGATTGCGACTTCCAAATTTGCAAATCGAATTCCCCTTTCGCGTTCTTCACAATACGATAGGTATCCGTTGCAATGGTTTGTTCTAACCCTGGCTCTAAACGCAATGGTTGTGTTGGACAATCGGCACCAAACCCCACGTCTACTAAATACACATCATCTTGTATGCTGACTAGAGTAATTCTGTGAGTACGCGGGCGATCTAATAATTGACCATTTAATACCCGCGCCATCACCAATCGCACGTCATAACTAAGATGGAACAACAATTCAAAAGCCAATTTATTGTGTTCAAAACAATAGCCACCAAATCCCTGGGAAACTATCTTGTCGAGAATATTGGAGAGATTTAAAGAAATGTCTTCACCTAATAACACGGCCAAACTATTAAAGCTGTAGCGTGAAATATGACGAGATTGTAAAGAGCGAACAAAGTCCAAAGATTGACTGGTCGGAACAGTAAGTTGTAAATCGGTTAAATAAGCCTGTAAATCAGACATGATGATCTCCTTTTATTTCGCAATAAAGTAGATCATACAGAGAAAGAAAATTAGAAGAATTAACCTAGGTTAAGAAGGCCTAAACTCTTCTGCAAAGGCAAAACAGCAGAATTATTCAAACCTTCCCTTATTATACAAGACGAGGCTTAGGCTGAATCGCCAAAAAAACCTCTATAACACAGGCACTAATGATAAAGAGAGCCCCCATATATTCAATTACCCCCATACGCTCTTCAGGTAAAATGATGCTCGCGGAAATCACCGCCACCACCACTTCCGACATCATGAGCAACCCCGCCCGACCCGGATTAATTAACTTCTGTCCCCAAAAAATAGCAATGACGACCGGCATAAAAATCAACAGGGAAACCAGACAAGTCACAACAACAATGGAGGCTGTAAGTTCGAAATAGACAAAAGCAACCGGGGCAAACAGATACCCAATGACCAATGCCCCTAATGCAGTGATGGAAAATTGTCCTAACGCCATACCGGCTATCGGTATCTGGTCATAACGTCGAACCATTGAGGCACCTAATGCCCAAAAAATACCAGACAAAAACGCCAGTAAATCACCTATCCCCTGTGAACCAACATCGCCTTCGGAAAGCAACAAGACCATACCAGAAAGGCCGATAAAGACCGCCAGCCAACGAGACCATCCGACCCGCTCTTTTAACCACACAATTTCAATTAAAGTGGACCAAACAGGGGTTAGATAAAATAGCAAAGTGGCTCGAACAACTGAGGAATAAACGACACCTGATGAATACAGGGCAATTCCCATTCCGGTACAAAAGCCTACCAACAGAGCTTGACGCCAATAGGGTCGGTATTGCCGCCAAGTCAACCCAACTAACAGCAGCAATGGCAAAATAGCGGGGATATTTAACAAAGCGACAGCCGTCATACCATCGACCCCTCGAGATTCTAAATATCTCAATGGCATCCAGTAAATTCCCCAAAAAGAGGCTGCGATGAACACAACAGCCGACGCAAATTGTGTTCTTGATATGGCAAGCAATTGCATAAAACCGGTTCCTTATTAGCTTAAAACATACAGAGCATGCAAAACCCTATAGCTCATTTAAGCGGCGTATAAAAACGATGCAACTGACAATATAACCCAAAGAAAGCGATGTACAATCCTTTTACCTGTTACCATAAGACTCATCAAAACCTGATAACAAGGTATAAGGTATAAGCCAATAAGATGATGGTGATCGAATGCGGTATTGGTCCCAAAGGACAATGTCTGATCACTACTGGCCTGCTTCCAAGAACCAAACATCCTGTCCCAAACCGCTAAAACCACGCCAAAGTTACAGTCATAGTCTTCAATACTGGAAGAATGATGACGCTGATGCTGAGCGGGAGAAATCAGCCATTTTTCCAACTTCCCATAACTGAATACCACATGCGAATGTCTCAAGTTAGCCCCAAAAACATTGAATAAAAAGGTAAAAATAGATACTCCCCAAACAGTATAAAGGGAAACCTGATCAGGAAAGAGAACAACAAAGACACCAATACAAACCGCTTGAACCAAAGAAGCGCGTAAAAAAAACAAAATGCCTTCTACTGGGTGCGTACGAAACACCGTCATCGGAGTGAGTACTTTAGCACTATGGTGAACTCGATGAAAATTCCAAAGAATAGGCCATTTATGCAATAGGCGGT
Source organism: Marinomonas sp. ABL3_031 (assembly GCF_056161265.1). NCBI lineage: Bacteria > Pseudomonadati > Pseudomonadota > Gammaproteobacteria > Oceanospirillales > Oceanospirillaceae > Marinomonas > Marinomonas sp. ABL3_031. The sequence goes on along the minus strand of NZ_JBSWYU010000001.1, from coordinate 158,157 downwards.
GGAGATAAAAACGACTAAAGTCGTCTAGCAAAAAATAACTCACCGTAAATAACGCCACCACAAGACTGGTTGACAGCCTGATTGGAGACATCTCTAGCATAAATGATTGACATTGATAGTAGACCCAAGTCGTTAATAACACACTTGATGGTAATCTAGGTGTTAGCAGAGCCATTACAAAGCGATTAATCAAAAACACTAAGTAGTCCGTTTGCGCGGATTTATGCCACCAAATAGTAGGCGAAAGGAATTGTTGTAGACGTGTTTTTACTTGGCCGGGATAACGCCACCCAAAAAACACCATTGTCACCATAAAAGCGGACATCAAATACCAAATAGACACTCGCTTCTGCACGCTTTGCAAATCAGCAAACGTCTGCAGCAACACACTCAACAACCAATCAAGATAGGTCATAACAACATTTAAGAAAGGGAATGAAAGATTACGATAAGAAAAAGCATAGTGCCTTCTCTTATCGTATGATCAAACATTAGTCGTTTTCGGCACTCACGCCGGTATTCAGGTTTTCCATTAGATCCGAAATACCTGCTGTACGGTCACTCAGCTTGGCTTTCAGTGCAAATTTCTCAGCCAAATGCACTTGCAGCTTCAACATATTCAACTTGTACTCATTCATAGAAATGCTCTTCGCCTGAATGAATGCACCATCAGCGCCTACAGCAACCACTTGTGAATCACCAAACAATACAGGACTGAATCCAGTCAAACGATTCAGCTGAACTTGCGTTTCACCCAATTCACGACCAGCCGCTTGTAATGACAAGGTAAAACCCTTCAATTCACCCCAATGTTTCACATAATTACGGTAAGGCTTGGCGATATCACCATTGGATTTTTCAGCTTTTTGCAGTGTTTCAATGTCTTTGTAGACACTGCCCGCGTATTTAAACGCCGCTTCTGCAATCACTTTCTGCCAGTTATCTGCAATGACTTTAGCGTATGCTTGCAACTGTTGGCGCTCAGCAGTAGAGAGCTTCTCACCTTGTGCGTCTTGTATCAGCTTACGACCATCATAGAAAGCTTTCATGATGGTATGAAAGTATTGAGTACCACCTGACGCATCCACACTCGCTGCATAATAGGCATGGGCAAATGCCATCTCAGATTTAAGATCAACCACACCATCTTTGTTGTAATCCGCCTTAGCAAATACTTCTGGCTTCATTTTTGTGATATCGACAACGTCTTGCGGTGTTAAATTCAAAGCATCAATGGGTGCTCCGAAGTAACCAAAGGCTTCATCCCAAACATGCTCTTTACCCGTGTAAGCAACACCATCTTTGTACGCTTGATCATTAGGGTGGACATCCGCACCTAATTTTTCATCCAAATAATGATTAACCGCTTTATTATAGAAAACAGCGCCCATGGAGAATTTTGAGATCAACTGAATGTAGTCATAGCCATTCACTGGATCAAAGCCTCCTTTGGTTTTCGCCGCTTGTACTATCATGCTGTTCAGTACTTCCGCCGCCGTCATGTTACCTGGCCAACCAGTTACCACACCCTTATAAGCGCTGGTTGCTAAGTCTTTGCCAGATGACAAGTCATCAATTTTACTTTGTTTAATCGCAAAGCCTTCCTTAGAAACAGGATCGATAATGTCACGACCTGCCGCTGTTCCTGAAAAGTACAGGTTCAACTTATCAAGCAAGGCTTGATTATCTTTCCCATTGCCTTGCTTACCCAAGACCTTGATTGAGTTATGCAATGCGTGACGCGCAATTTGTCCACCATATGACACTGAGCTTGTTTTATCGCCCTGATAGTCCTTTAAAGTAATGCCAAATTCATAGGTTGGTTCTGCTGCCTGTGTGGCTCCTGCCATACTTAACATCAGCAAAGATGAAACCCATTTATTTTTCATATTGAACCTCTAGTCATACTCGCGCTGAGTATTTTTTTATTATAGAAAATGCAAAAAAATCGCAAAGAGACAACAAAGATACTATTGATTCTTATTTTTACTTAATAAAAAAAAACTATAGCGCGATAATTTTTGCTTATAACTCATATATAAAAATTTAAATAAAATGAAGAAAGAGACTCGATAAGCCTAAGGAAAGTGCCAATTGAATAGGCAACTGTGGTTTTGGCAGAACCAATCTGATTAGCTTATATGCCGCCAATTCAGTGTTTGGGAAGGCTGCTCTCCAAACAGTTGCTTGTAGTCTTTAGCAAATTGACTAAGATGCCAAAATCCCCATTGAGCAGCTACCTGACTAATATTTACCCTTGCTGCTGTGCTCGTCAAACTGCTTTTCACAAGGTCGCGACGCACACCATTTAAGCGTGATAGACGTAGATATTGAATTGGACTCACTCCAAGAATGCTCTCAAAACTGTATTGCAAAGTACGACGGCTTACATTTGCTACCTCGCAAAGTTGAGTAACAGTAACCGGTGCATCCATATGCTGATCCAAAAAACTACGGGCACAATCCACAACTTTTTTACGATTATGATAACTTTGTGTTCGCGCAGGTTGCGGGGTCTCGACCTTTAGCACTTCCAGCAATGCCATTAAGACGACATCTTTTTGCAGACGTGATGGGGTTTCATTTTGTTCCACCGACAACAAGCGTTGCATTAAAAAACGAACTTCTTCTAAGGTTTTGTTTGGCACACCAAGACGACCATGTTCGGTAAGTTCCTTCCAATTCAAGTCCAGACCATGAATGCCTGCGACTTTGATTAAAATATCTTGATCCACGACCAAACCAAACAAATCATATTCTTCTGGCGTCGAAAGCTGGAACTCACGGTCACCAGGTCGACACATAATAGTATCGGGATGAATGGTTAACCCATTGATGCGGCTGAGCTTTTCAGCTTGAAGGGGAATACCTAACCAAACAGAGTCTGGCCAGACAACACATTTTTGCTGTAATGCTTGACTAGTGTGCTCATGAAATATCTGCAAACCATCAAAAGACAATTCGACAATACTGCCATAGAAGTTACCACGACTGGTCTGGTCGTATTCTTGCTGCCAATTAGTCAGGTTTCTGGCATGCAAATCGGCATCATACGCTTCAGAAAACCGGACTTCTTCGCCCCAAATTGGTGCGAATAGGTTTGTGCTTAACATATCAACCTCATCTTCCCTACCCAGAAAAATCAATAACCATTTGATTTTTAATAATTTTTAAATTTTGCCATTATTTGATAACGCCTTTTCGGCAATTTTCTTAAAGTAGATAGGAGCAAAACCTGTGCCTTTTCTACACATCATCGTAATAAAGCAGTGTTATGTTTTTCATCAGCAGAGTAAATCCGTTTAAAGAGCCGATACATGAGCCAAAACCTCAAAACGCCGCAATTTCGTCATATGCTAGGAGAGCGAACCTTTACTTTCGCAGACCTTGCAGATCTTATGGCCAAAGCAACTCCTGCGCGTTCTGGTGATCGTTTAGCTGGTGTGGCAGCTGAAACCGCTGAACAACGCGCCGTGGCACAAATGACCTTGGCCGATGTGCCATTAAAATTGTTTCTTGAGCAGCCACTGGTACCCTACGAAGACGATGAAATAACCCGCTTAATAATAGACGAGCACGACAAAACAGCTTTTGCTCCTATCTCCCATCTTACCGTGGGTGGATTTCGTGATTGGCTATTAAGCGACTTGGCCAGCCCAGAAATACTGAAATCCATTCGTGCTGGCGTAACGCCAGAAATGGCGGCGGCGGTAAGTAAAATCATGCGCAACCAAGATCTCATTTTGGTGGCGAAGAAGTGCCATATTCGTACGGCATTTCGTAATACCATAGGGTTACCCGGCCATTTGTCCACGCGCTTACAACCGAACCATCCTACTGACGATTTAACTGGCATTGCTGCGAGTATGTTAGACGGTTTGCTATACGCTAACGGTGATGCTGTAATAGGGATAAATCCAGCGACAGACAATGTTCAGCAAGCCACACGGCTCATCAAGATGATGGATGAAGTTATCCAGCATTACGAAATTCCAACACAATCCTGTGTACTAACTCATGTTACCAACACTATTGAGTGCATTGAACAAGGTGCACCTGTGGATTTGGTGTTTCAATCCATTGGCGGTACACAAGCCACTAATGACAGTTTTGGTTTCAATCTCGCTACCTTAGCCGAAGCTCAAGACGCCGCATTATCTTTGAAGCGAGGCACAGTTGGCAACAATGTGATGTATTTTGAAACCGGTCAAGGCAGTGCTTTATCCGCTAACGCTAATCACGGCTTAGATCAACAAACCTGCGAAGTCCGAGCTTACGCTGTGGCACGTAAATTTGATCCATTATTAGTTAATACAGTGGTTGGCTTTATCGGCCCAGAATATTTATACGATGGTAAAGAGATTACTCGTGCCGGTCTAGAAGACCATTTTTGTGGAAAATTACTTGGTTTACCAATGGGCTGCGATGTTTGCTATACCAACCATGCCGAAGCCGACCAGAATGACATGGACAACTTGCTGACCTTGTTAGGCGTTGCAGGCTGCACTTTCATTATGGGTATTCCCGGCTCTGACGACATCATGCTTAATTATCAAACCACCTCTTTCCATGATGCCTTATATGCCAGACGCGCACTTGGACTTAAGCCCGCACCTGAGTTCGATGCTTGGCTAGCGAAGATGGAAATCTTCAAGAATAACGATCAGTTTACTTTGAATTCCACTTTGCCATCAGCATTCCAGCCTTCTCTACAACGCTTAATTGGAGGTCTGTAATGGCTCAAGGCAAACAACCTCAACAAGAAAGTGCTGTTACTGAAAACAGCTGGCAAAAGCTTAAAGCCTTTACCGACGCACGTGTTGGCCTTGGCCGCTCAGGCGTCAGTACACCTACCCAACACTTATTGGCTTTTCAACTTGCTCATGCGCAAGCTATTGATGCAGTACATACCCAACTCAATGCACAACAGCTGGCGCAACAAATCATGGCTCAGGATTGGGCCCCAAACTGTGCCCCCCTATTCTTGCACAGTCGCGCGATGGATCGCGCCACTTATTTACAGCGACCCGATTTTGGTCGGCGCTTAGATCAGGCATCTGCAGATCGCTTGGATCATCACTTTAAAACAGAAAAAACAGAATACGATTTGGCGATTGCTGTCGTGGATGGATTGTCATCTTTAGCAGTCGAACAAAATACCATGCCCTTTTTAGAGGCATTATTTGGTTATTTATCATCTCAAAATCCAATTAATCAGCAAGACTGGTCAATTGCTCCCCTTTGTTTTGTCGAACAAGGCCGTGTGGCCATCGGCGATGATATATGCGAAAGGCTGAATGCCAAATGCGTCATCGTACTCATTGGTGAACGCCCGGGGTTAAGCTCTCCAGACAGTTTAGGACTGTATTTAACCTGGGGTGGAAAAGTGGGCTACACAGACGCTTACCGCAACTGTATTTCTAATATTCGTCCAGCTGGCCTGATTTATGCAGAAGCAGCACGGAAAGCTTTTTATCTGTTAAACGAAGCACGAACACTAAAATTATCCGGCGTCAAACTAAAAGACAGATCGGATGACGATTTACTTGAGCATGACGCCCAATCAACGGAGAACTTTCTAGTTTCATAAAGAAACGTCTAGGGATTTTACTGGTAAGACAGTAGACGTTTGTCTTAGACAAACCTCAATATCATGGATTGATCTATAAAAAGCAGCGCACTAAGACGTTGTATTCATAATGACTTCGGTCACATAAAAGCTAACTACTCCCACTAAAAGGAAAAAACTATGGCAACAGAAACCCCAACTCTGGAGTCCTTGCAAGCGTCTCTCGATGCTCAGCAAGCGATATTTAACATGCACCAAGCCATGAATGTAGAAGTTTTCTACTGGTGGTGTACCGCTATCATGGTAATGATTCACGCAGGCTTCCTAGCCTACGAAATGGGTGCGTCTCGTAGTAAAAACGCCCTTGCAGCTGGTGTCAAAAACATCTTAGCATTGGCCGTTATCATCCCAACTTTCTACCTATTTGGCTGGTGGATCTACAATGCTTTCCCTGGTGGTATCATTCCAGCAGAAGCGTCTGGGGCTCTGCCTTGGTCACAAAGCATGGGACCTGACGTTCAAGATATGGGCACAGGTATCTTCTGGGCAGCCTTCGCACTATTTGGTGCAACGACTGGTTCCATCATGTCTGGTGCGGTAATCGAGCGTATTCGCGTTAGTGCTTTCCTTATCCTAACCGTTATCCTTGGTAGCGCTGTGTGGATTCTTGCTGGTGCTTGGGGCTGGCACCCAGACGGCTGGATGCTAACAGAAATGGGTTACCATGACGTTGGTGCATCTGGTGTTGTACACGCTATTGCTGGTTTCTTCACTTTGGGTGTGCTGATCAATCTAGGGCCACGCGTAGGCAAGTTCATCAATGGTGTACCACAACAAATCCGTGCTCATAACCTACCAATGACCTTGATCGGTTTGATGATGATCATCTTTGGTTTCTTCGGTTTCCTAGGCGGTTGTATCATCTTCAACGGTGGCGACACTGGCTGGACAACTATCTACAACAACCCAACTAACTTGTCTGCTTTTGCTTTCAATACTTTAATGGGCTTTGCAGGTGGTGTAATCGGTTGTTACATTGCAACTCGCGATCCTTTCTGGACCATGTCTGGTGGTCTGGTTGGTATCATCTCTGTTGCGGCAGGTCTTGATCTATACGATCCAGGTTTGGCTTTCATCATCGCAACTTGCGTAAGCTTCATTGCAGTTGGTGCAGCGAAATTCCTTGAGAAGAAAGGTGTTGATGATGCTGTTGGTGCCGTTTCCGTTCACGGTGTAACAGGTGTGGTTGCGGTCATCCTAGTGGGTGTATTTGCAGGCGGCACGCCAAACGTTGGTGGCAACCCAGCCATTAGCCTATACGGCCAAACTGTATGTGCCATTGTCATGGCGGTACTTGGCTTTGTTCCAGGTTATGTTGTGTCTTACATCTTGAAGAAACTCAACGTACTACGTGTACCAGAAAATGTAGAAGTATTGGGTCTAGACGAAGTTGAAATCTTAGCTCACCCTTACCCAGAAAGCGTACCTGCTAAAGGCAACACTACTGAAACGGGTGATCTAGAAGCGAAAGGAGCTTAATTATGGGTACATCAATTACATCATGGGAAAACGTATCAGCTTACTTTACTTTTGCTGATAGCCCAATTTTATTAATGCTATTCAGCCTAGGTGTGGCGGGTATTGTTGTTGGTCTTATTCGTTTCATTATGAAACATGAAACAGAAGCCTTTGATAATCACAAGTAACATTTACTGATTAGCTTAAGCAAGTAAACGCCCCCATGACGAATGTCATGGGGGCGTTTTTATTTGTCTATTAAAAAGTTCAACCGAAAGGTCAAAATTAGCAAAGTTTTTGCATACAATCGAAGTATCCATTATTAACTGATTCATTTAGGTAGCTCACAACACATGAAACATTATTTAGAAAGAGATTTTACAGGTTATGGTCGCGATCAGTTACCCAAGGTCAATTGGCCAAATGACGCTCGTATTGCCGTTCAGTTTGTGTTGAATTTTGAAGAAGGTGGTGAAAACTGTGTGGCGCATGGTGACGAGCATTCTGAAACCTTCTTATCCGAAATGTTTGGCGCGCAAGCGTATCCAGATCGTCACATGAGCATGGAGTCTTTGTACGAGTATGGTTCACGCTCCGGCGTTTGGCGCATACTAAATGAATTTCAACGTCGTGATCTTCCCTTAACCATTTTTGCTGTTTCCACCGCCTTACAACGTAACCCAGAAGTGGCCAAAGCCATTGTGGACGCTGACCATGAAATCGTCTGCCATGGTTTAAAATGGATTCATTATCAAGAAATGCCTATCGAAGAAGAAAGACGCCATATGCAAGAAGCCTTGGCGCTGATCGAAAACCTCACTGGCGTCAAACCCATGGGTTGGTATACAGGTCGAGATTCGCCAAATACTCGCGCGCTGGTGGCAGAACATACCCAACTCAAATACGATTCTGACAACTATGGTGACGATCTGCCCTATTGGGTGAAAGTGCCGCATCATGAAGAGGCGAATCAAACCAAGCCACATTTAATCGTGCCTTATACCTTGGATTGCAATGACATGCGCTTTTCATCACCTTATGGTTTCAGTCACGGTGACGAGTTTTTCCAGTACCTAAAAGACAACTTTGATTGCCTGTATGAAGAAGGCCAAACTCGCCCCAAAATGATGTCCATTGGCATGCACTGTCGTACACTTGGCAAGCCTAGCCGCTTCATGGCACTAAAAAAATTCCTCGATTATGTTCAGTCCCATAACCACGTCTGGATTACTCGCCGTTGCGACATTGCTAACCATTGGATCGAGCATCATCCACCCAAAAGTGACTGACCTACAAAATTAATTAGCATCAAAACAGAGCGTTAAGTAATGACTGAGCGCTCTTTTAGTTCAAAACACTTTTAGTTTACAAATAACAATATTAATAATAACGAATGCGACTTTGGTAAGACTCACTTTTGACTTGGTGTTGGTAATGTAAAGGCGTTGCCGTTACCAGTTTTTTAAACTCTCTTAGGAAATGAGATTGATCACTGAAACCAAGGTCACAAGCCAACTCTGAAAAGGCAATCTCATCATTATGGTTAATGTCATAAATCGCAGATTGGCAACGAACTATACGACAAAACATTTTAGGTGACATGCCAACTTCATCACGGAATAAACGTTGAATTGTGCGAATGGTATAACCGGTAAGACTTTCCAATTCCCTCATTCTAATGTTGCCTTTATGCTCACATATATACTTCACCACCATGGCAGTAATATAGGAAAACTGACGAACATCTTGTTGAATAAAAAATTGTTCAGCAATCGATACTTGCTGAGAAAAAGATTTAGTATCAACCACTTGCTCAAACATTTGTTTTGCTTTAGGTGCCATATCCAATAGGTTGTATTGGTGCTCAACCAAGTCCTCGGCACACACATCGAACAACTCTGAAATCACCCCAGTGGCAAAACGCACACCAAAATATTTATGCTTATGAATGAATTGCGGATTCATAGCTTCCAGTGCCGTGCCACACACATTCGCCACCGGATGCGATTCATCACAATCAAATACGATATCCACACAACCATCAGGAATAGCAAAAGCGGTTTCCGCTGATTTATCCGCCTCAAAACTATAATAATGAGAAATTTCATGACTCATAGAGGGACTGACAGAAAAATCATTAGCCGCACTTAATACAAACCAAGGCTGCTTAGAATGAATACAAGATACTCGATCAATGACGGATATTGGCGGCATGATTTATCCCCAGATAAAACAAGATAATTCACCAATATCTGCAAAAAGAACGCCAAGATCCGCTTTTCTAGTAAAAGTGTTATGTCGCAAAAGTTCAATACGAACACAAAGCAAGTCTCTAGGATTTCTTCATACCCGCTGTTTGTAATCTTTATTAAGCTGATCAAATAAGTGCATCACCTGTTTGGCAGCCACAAACGGTTTATTTCATATTTTAAGCTGAGACTTTGCTATGTCAGACAACACTAAGATCGATTTTATCTACCTCTCTGAACAAGACATGATAAAAGCAGGCGTAACAGACATGCCAAAATGCGTCGACACCATGGAAGAAATGTTTGCACTGTTACACTCTGGTGATTACCGCATGGCTGGCCCAAACAGTGACTCTCACGGTGCCATGATCACCTTTCCAGAAGAATCTCCTTTTCCACGTATGCCTAAACCCACTGCTGACCGCCGCTTAATGGCAATGCCAGCTTATCTAGGTGGGGATTTTCAAACCTGTGGTGTCAAATGGTACGGCTCCAATATTGCCAACCGTGAAAAAGGACTACCACGCTCAATTCTAATGATGATTTTGAACGATATTGATACCGGAGCACCTCTTGCCTACATGTCAGCCAACTTGCTTTCCGCTTACCGGACTGGTGCCATTCCAGGAGTAGGGGCTCGTCACTTGGCGCGCAAAGATTCCAAAGTGATTGGTCTTCTCGGGCCTGGTGTGATGGGTAAAACATCCGTAGCGGCCTTCATCGCTGCTTGCCCTTTTATTGACACCATCAAAGTAAAAGGTCGCAGCCAGAAAAGCATTGACGACTTTATTGCTTGGACACAAGAAAACTACCCCCAAGTCACCAAGATTGAAGTGGTAGACACCATAGAAGAAGTGGTACGCGATTCCGACATCGTCACTTACTGTAACTCAGGTGAAACTGGTGATCCATCGAAATACCCGCTTGTTAAGCGCGAGTGGGTTAAACCCGGTGCCTATTTAGCCATGCCCGCTTATTGCAGTCTGGATGAAGACATGGAACGTAAAGACGTGCGCAAAGTACTAGACAATACCGGCCTTTATGAAGCCTGGTTCGAAGAAGTTCCCAAACCTGCCCATAACCACATTCCTCTACCGGGTGTGCGTTTTATGGACATGGTTGAGCAAGGCTTAATTACCAAAAACGATCTTGAAGACCTTGGAGCCATTGTCGCAGGGGACACTCAAGGCCGCCGAAACGATGAAGAAATCATCATTCTTTCTGTCGGCGGCATGCCTGTAGAAGACGTCGCTTGGGCAACCAAAATCTACCGTAATGCCTTAGAAAAAGGCATTGGCGTCAAACTCAATCTTTGGGATACCCCTGTACTGAGATAACACCTCGCTTCCTTGGCCATCCCATACCAAGGAAGCACTTTTTTCGATATTGAGGCAATATAATGACCAACATCATCAAGCTAAAGACGGGTTCCAAGTTCGAAGAAATCGGCAGTTATTCCCGTGTTGTCGCCGTCGACAATTGGATATTTGTCTCTAATTCCGCTGGAAGAAACCCCATTACCAAAGAAATTCCGGTCGACGTATTAGAACAAGCTGAGCAAGTATTTAACAACATAGAAACGGCACTCGAAGCGGTTGATTCTTGTCTTGCTGACGTCGTCATGTCGCGTGTTTTTATTCAAGATCCAGCCGACACTCACAAAGTCATGGCGTTCATAGGCTCTAAATTTCAAGATATAGACCCTGCCACAACAGTAACTTGCCCACCTCTTGGCTCAACACAATACAAGGTTGAATTAGAAGTAACGGCTTATCGCGGTGCCGATCAAGCGCCAACACAAAGAATTACTCTTTAATCGATGATGAGCGATTTACTGACAGGCCCGCCATTTATAGGTACACGTATATGACAAAACTTCTCAATACTCTTGTCACCGAAAACAAGCTCCCCCAATCAACCTCAGTAGTAATTATCGGTGGCGGTATAGTGGGTATCAGTGCGGCTCTAACATTCGCAGAACGCAATATTCCTGTTGTGCTGCTTGAGAAAGGTCACATTGCTGGAGAGCAATCATCTCGAAATTTAGGCTGGATTCGAAAAACGAGCCGTCATGCGGCGGATGTGCCACTTGCTCAAGCCGCCGATAAGCTCTGGGCGGAAATGCCAAAGCGCCTTGGGCAGCAAGTAGGTTATAAACAGTCAGGCATTATGTTTCTAGCCAGAACGGATGAACAAGTTGCCATGCACGAGGCTTGGCTCAAGTCAGTTGAAGATCTTGACCTTGATTCAAAGATGCTCAGCACAAAAGAGATAGATCAGCATGTTCCTGGCGGACAAGGCGATTGGAAAGGCGGCGTGTTTACCCCATCAGACGGTTGTGCAGAACCCGCCATTGCCACAACGGCAATGGCTAAAGCCGCTATGGATAAAGGTGCAACGATAATCCAACAATGCGCCGTTCGCAGCTTGATCACCAGCGCGGGCAAAGTAAGTGGCGTTATGACAGAACACGGGGAAATACAATGCGAGCAAGTGCTACTAACAGGTGGTGCTTGGTCACGACGTTTGCTTGGGAATCATAATATTTCCTTACCCACTTTACCGTTAATCTGTTCTGTATTTCGTACTAAGCCAATGGAAGGGCCAACCGATATCGCAGTGGGTGGCCCAGATTTTTCCTTTCGCAAACACCAAGATGGCGGCTTTATCATTACCCAACGTGGCAAATTAGATGCGCCAATCACACTCGATCACTTACTCATTGGTCGCCAGTATTTGCCACAACTAAAAGCCCAAGGCGATTTTTTAAATGTGACATTTGGCAAGGATTTTTTCCACGACTTAACGCTCCCCAGACGCTGGAAGGCTCATCAAGTTTCGCCTTTTGAGAAAATTCGTACTCGTGATCCAAAGTTCAATCCCAAACTCAACCAAGATGCTTTAAACAACTTAACACAAGCCTGGCCCGCGTTTGCCGAAGCACAAGTTGAAGAAGCGTGGGCAGGACTCATTGACGTCACTCCAGACTCGAATCCAGTGATTGATCGTATTGATGCTCTTCCGGGGTTAACGGTTGCCACTGGCTTTTCCGGCCATGGGTTTGGTACTGGACCAGCGGCTGGTCAAGTGGCTGCAGATTTAGTTACCCAAGCTACGCCATTGATAGACACAACCCCCTATCGATTTGATCGACTCTAATCATAACTTCTAAAAAAAGCGTCTAAACGCTAAACGACAAGAGGAGCAAAAAATGTCAGATTTAACTCAACCCAAAACGGTTAGTAACGCGGCCTCGGCCGCTACCCACTCAAGCAAAAAGCTCGGTTTACCCACCATGATGGCCATTTGTGTCGGTTTGGTCATAGTACAAGGTGCTATGATCTCAGCCTTACAAGGTATCGGAATCGGTGGTATGGCCTTTATTGCGGCCATGATCACGGCATTGGTGCTGGCACAATTTAACGCCATGAGCTTTGCCGAACTGTCCTTAATGTTTCCAGAAAAAGGCACACTAGCCACCTACACCCAAAAAGCCATCGGCCATTTTCCTGCAATAGTGTCTGTATTTGCAGGTTACGTCGTCGTTGCCATTTTAGCTCTACCCGTCGAAATGTTTCTGGTCGATGCCATGTTAGGTCAATTATTGCCCGGTTTACTGCCTGAAAAAGTAGCTCCTTTGCTGATTTTAGGTTTGTTTACCATTACTAATTTGATTGGCACAGATGTCTTCGCAAAGGTCCAAAATTTACTCGCTTTCGTGCTAATCAGTGCGCTGATTTTAATTGGATTAGTTGCCATTACAGGCGCAGGAGAACCTCATCCGCCCCTAGCAGGCCCAAGTGTCGACTGGAGTTTTGGCGGTGTATTAGATGGCAGTTTTATTGGTTTGGTTGGCTTAGCGCTATGGACAATGGTAGGCGTAGAGTTTATTTGCCCACTGGTAAATGACGTTAAAAACCCGAACAAAAATATCCCGCGCGCTATGCATCTATCCTTGTTTATGATTTTTTTCATCTTCCTCGCCTTTACCTATGGCGCAAGTTTATATCTTGATATTCCGAGCCTTTTAGAATCGCCGCTACCTTATCTTGACTATGCCAATGCGGTATTTGGTAAGGCCGGACTAATCATCGCAACCATTATGGCACTGGCCGCCACTTGCAGTACGATGAACACAGTGCTCGCTGCGGTACCGCGCATGCTCCAAGGTATGGCCGAGCAAGGCCAAGCATTTCCTCAGCTTAAAACAACGAATAAATTTGACGTTCCTTGGGTTGCTATTTTAATGCTTGCCATTGGTGCGAGCATTCCTTTCTTTGCGTTTGGCATCGACTCTCTGATTGTTTTAGTCATCGCGGCTACCACCAGCTGGCTTCTCGCTTACTGTGTGGCGCACATCAATGTGATGGTGATGCGTAAACGTCTACCGAAGCATGCTCGTCCTTACCGCACGCCTTTCTACCCTTTTCCACAAGTACTTGGTTTATTCGGCATGCTTTATATCGCATTGAATAATTCACCAACCCCTGAAATGACACAAATGGTGTACAGCATTACCGGAGGCATCTTGCTTGTTTTGGCCATTATTGGCGCTATTTGGGTGAAGTTCTTTATGAAACGTGGTCTGTTCGAAGCAGATATGAGCTAACTCTAGTATTTCAACAAGATAACAGCACCTCATAGTAGGTGCTGTTTCACTTTTCTACTCTTTTCTCCATCCATGAAAAGGAGGTGCTGTCCCTATGATATTTGAAAAGAAAAAGCGGCTCGAATTAGAACAAGCCTTAGCCAAATCCGAATCTGAAAAATACCAATTGGAAATTCAATTGAACGCGCTTAAGGAAGAACTTAGTCGCCAAAAAATTCCTCGATTATGTTCAGTCCCATAACCACGTCTGGATTACTCGCCGTTGCGACATTGCTAACCATTGGATCGAGCATCATCCACCAAAAAGTGACTGACCTACAAAATTAATTAGCATCAAAACAGAGCGTTAAGTGATGACTTAGCGCTCTTTTGGTGAATCAATTCTGTTACTCAAGCCAATTCAATATTGTCCGGCAAGGTCACGAAGATGGAATGACGAATCTCATTATTCAAGGCTTTGCTACAGTGACCTTCACCTTGCGTATCTTCTAACAGTAACACATCGCCTGCGCCAAATTGGCGAGTTTCACCGGATGACACCATGAATTCACAACGCCCCTTGATGATAAAAAGTAATTGCCTTTGCGGTGCGGGGTGCCATTTAAAATCATAATCACTGGGCGTTTCTCGAAACATAATTTCCCCTGCAGAGAAGCGCTCAGATAGGAAGCCGATTGGGCCGCCATCTTTTAACCCAATGTCCAATTCGGCAAACTCACTTTTGCCATCGTCTTGATGAAAAATTCGCGTGATCTTCATAACAATTCCTATCTAAAAAAACCACTTACTCCGTGGGCAAGTGTTGGATGGCGTTATCTAATACAGCAAGCGTCACCGCCACATCCTCTTCTAGAATAGCTTCCGCAGGATGATGACTGATGCCTTTGTCGCAACGCATGAACAACATGGCGACAGGACAAATGTCCGCAATGGCCATGGCATCATGACCGGCCCCAGAAGGCAACGCCAGTGGCTCGTAACCCCTTGCTTGAATGGCATTCGACAGAATATTTTGTAACCTAGGGTCACATTGCACCGCATCGGCCGCATGAGTTTGTTCCATACTCAATTGCACATTACGTCGTGCCGCAATGGCTGCCATTTCGGTCATGATCTGCTGTAGAGCGGCATCACGCTTATCATCAAATTCACTGCGAATATCGAGAGAAAATTGCGTCGAACCGGATATCACATTGACTCCGTTGGGACGATTGTTAATTTGTCCGACCGTCGCCACTATGCCATGCTGCTGTGCCACCTTTTCCACTGTCAACACCATTTCGCTGACCGCACATAGCGCATCTTGACGCAAGTCCATAGGAACAGTGCCGGCATGACCCGCCATGCCCGTGACCGTTAGCGCATAGCGTTTGGCTCCCGCAATGGCGGTTACCACTCCAACAGGCAGATTTTTGTCTTCTAAGACTGGCCCTTGTTCGATGTGCAGTTCCAAATACCCCAGCAAAGAAGCTGTGTCGATCTTGGCTTGATGCACTTGGTCAAACGCTAAGCCAAACGCTTGCATAGCTTGACGCAAGCTAATGCCATCTTGATCGGTTAATTCGGCCCAACTCTCGGGCCATTGACCGGTTAAAGCGCGACTGCCCAACAAGGTAGAACGAAAACGCGTCCCCTCTTCGTCACCAAAACCCACCAAATCCAGATGAAAAGGTAGCTCCACACCGGCTTGCTGCCAAGCCTGAATCAAACAAAGTGGCGCTAACACTCCCAACATGCCATCGTATTTACCCCCATTGGGTACGGTATCCAAATGACTGCCTAGCAAATAAGTAGGCGCATTAGGCTGTTTCGATTCAAGTCGCCCGCATAGATTACCCGCCGCATCTTGCCAAGTACTCATGCCAGCTTGTTGCATCCAGCTCGCCACCAAATCATTCGCCTGCTGATGCTGGGGGGTCAGATAACGACGATCCAAATACTCGTCTGATTGACTGATTTTACCAAGCTCATCGCAACGCAACATCACTTGCTGAGCGATTTTGGCATAATCCATCATCGCGCTTCTCCAAGCGTCTGCGCGGCATAAACGGCCATAGCAGCATCCACACCCGCGCCCGCTGTAATGCCAAAACCGGCGCGACGCAATACGGTTTCTAAGGATTGCAAAGTGTGTAATACAGCGTCTTGGCGAGCGTTGTACCCCATGGTGCCAATGCGCCATACTTTGCCTTTTAATGGGCCAAAGCTGGTGCCAATTTCGATGTTGAAAATCTGCAACATGTCATGACGAATACGTTCACCATCGACCTTGTCAGGAATATGAACGCCAACAACGTTACTCATCTTGTGCTGCAAATCCCCATAAGGTTTCAAGCCCATGGCTTGAATGCCTTGCAACATGGCATCGCCTGCCACCTGATGACGTTTCAATACCGCGTCTTGTCCCTCACGCAGTAACTCGATGGCACATTGACGAGAACCGAACAGCATGGTTGCCGCTTCCGTATGATGATTAAGGCGTTCTTCGCCCCAATAATCCATGATCATAGACAGATCAAAGTAATTAGATCGAATGCGCTGACCTTGCGCATCTTGATGATGGCTGTCACGAATGCCCGCTTCCACATGATGACGCTTGCGCACTACTTCGACAAAACGCTCACTCATAGAAATTGGCGCACTACCAGAAGGCCCACCAAGGCATTTCTGCAACCCAACGGTGACCGCATCCACTTGCCAAGCATCGGTTTCAAATGGATTGCCCGCGATAGACGCCGTAGCATCTGTGTAGAAAAGCACATCATGAGTATGACAAATTGCCCCCAGTTCTTCTAAAGGCTGTAACATGGTCGTCGAGGTATCACCTTGCACTATGGCCAACACCTTAGGCTTCACACGCTTAATTGCCTCTTCAATTTGCTGAGGGTCAAATACCTGACCCCACGGCACTTCAATGGTATGCACTTGCGCATCGGCGCGCTCGGCGATTTCGGCTAACAAATGCCCAAAACGACCAAAAATAGGAATCAGCACCTTATCACCCGGTTCAAGACAAGAGACCAGGGCCGCTTCAATGCCCGCACGAGATGTACCGTCAATGAGAAAAGTTTGCTCATTTTGAGTATTAAAGACTTGGCGATACAAGGACATGACTTCATTCATATAGCTGGTCATAGTCGGGTCGTATTGACCAACCAGTTGCGTCGACATGGCCGACAAAACTTGCGGATAACAATTGATTGGCCCAGGGCCCATTAACAATCTAGGAGGAAGCGTCAAAGGTTGCATAATAAACTCCTATACCAAGACTTGGTAAAGCATCTTAATGCCAGTGAAAATCAACACGACGGCGAAAACCTTCTTCAATTTAGCGGCATCCAAGCGATGAGCTAAACCAGCACCTACCGGTGCAAACAAGACAGTCAGAGGAATGATACAAGCCGCGCCAATGAGGTTGACCAAGCCCACGGTACCAAACGGCGAATCAATAGGCGTTTGACCAAAAATCAACATGGTTAACGCAGCTGGTAAAGAAATAATCAAACCCACAGCCGCCGCGGTGCCAACCGCACGATGCGCAGGGTAATTACAAAACGTCAGCATAGGAACCGTCAAAGTACCGCCGCCAATCCCTACCATAGAACTGAAAAAGCCAACACAGGTCGCCATCATACTTTGACCTGGCGTACCTGGTAAGGATTGAAACAAGCTGTCTTTTTTGCCCAATAGCATGTTCAAGGCCGACAAGGTGGCAATCACACCAAACAAGAGTGTTAGCCACTCCCCTTCCACACGCGTCACTAAGAAACTGCCCACCATGACACCGACAAAAATAAAGAAGCCCCAGCGTTTTAGTAGATCAAAATCCACATTGCCTTTTGCTTTATGAGCACGAATCGAACTGATGGAAGTCGGAATAATCGTGGCCAACGAGGTTGCCGTCGCGACCAACATCGCCGTATCCGCACTGACACCTAATCCCTGATAGAGAAAGAACAACACCGGCACGATGACAATACCGCCACCGACACCCAATAGACCGGCTAAAATTCCGCCCACTACACCAGTGGCCATCATGGCGAGAATCATGGAATAGTTTTCCATTATGAATGACATTTTGTTCTTTACTCCTAAATCAAATAATCACTAAGCTAAATTACTAACAATGGCGCGGCCATCACTTCTTGGGTCTGTCGCCGCTTCAGCATCACCACTTGAGTGCAATACCACGGCACCGGCGTGACCCATTAATTCATTACAAGATTCCACCTCGACCAGATCGTGTCCACGAGTGGTTAAGGTATCAACTGCAAGCGCAGCAAAATCTTGTTCAAGTTTGAGGTTATGACTTTCATCTCCCCACGTTCGACCTAACAACCAGCGACCTTGGCTGATGGCCTGATCCAAAGGCAAATGATGATACACATAACGACTGAACAAAGCGGCTTGGGTTTGCGGTTGTCCCTCTCCTCCCATGGTGCCATAACTGATACGACGACCATCCTTTAACTCAGCAAAGGCAGGGTTCAAGGTATGGAAAGGTTTCAAATTAGGTCCAAGTGCTTGCAAAGAATCTACTTCTAAGGAAAAAGACGACCCTCGATTATTCCAGACAATCCCAGTGGCAGGACTGACCACACCGCTGCCAAATTCCCAGTACAAACTTTGAATATAACTCACCATGCGTCCTTCACTGTCACACGCGCCCATCCAAATGGTATCTCCCGGTTTGGCTAGATGCGGCCAAGCTTGAGCTCTGTTAAGAGAGATGTCCTGCAACATGTTATCTAACGACTCATCACTCAATAACGAAACTAGGTCAGTGGGTACGCGTGTCACATCGGTAACATTATTATTGCGTGCGATAAAAGCTTGCTTGGTGGCTTCAATGAGTAAGTGCGCCATATCAACATCGTCATTGGCTTGCTCGTGTAACCGGTCGTACAAGGCCAGAATCAATAAGGAAGCAATGCCTTGGGTAGGCGCGGGTAAGTTGTATAACTTCCCTTGGCTGGTCGTCACGCTCAATGGCGTCACGCGCTGAGCGCGGTATTGTTGAAAATCGGCCAAGCGAATAGGCGAACCGGCGGCTTCTAGATCGTTCGCCAAAGACGCTGCAATCTCACCTTGATAAAAATCGCCTAAACCTTTTTCTGCTAAAATTTCTAAGGTTTCAGCCAGCTTTGGCAGACATAACACATCACCCACTTGATACGTTTCACCTTGCTTTAAAAAAGCAGCGAAATCGGCAAAGGGGGATAAATCAGCGTAGGTTTTATTGGCAGCGGCCACGTAACTCGCAGTGACCTCACTGCCCGCTTTAGCCCAATGAATGGCATCCGCCAACAAATCTTCTAAGAGTAAACTCTCTTGCCAATTGGCACTGATGGTTAAGGCTTCTTGCCAACCTGCCACCGCCCCTGCCATCGTCAA
Organism: Marinomonas sp. ABL3_031; assembly: GCF_056161265.1. Classification (NCBI taxonomy): domain Bacteria; kingdom Pseudomonadati; phylum Pseudomonadota; class Gammaproteobacteria; order Oceanospirillales; family Oceanospirillaceae; genus Marinomonas; species Marinomonas sp. ABL3_031. Next base: position 138,818 of record NZ_JBSWYU010000001.1, on the reverse strand, counting down.
AGCCGCTTTACCGCCGCGACTCGGAATAAGGCTCTCACCTTGATAAAACTCTCTGGTTGCCAGCTGCGCCGATACCCCAGCGGCATCAATGGCAATGGGTTCTTTTCCTGGCTCACTAATTAACCAAAAACCATCCCCGCCCAAACCATTCATATGAGGGTAGACCACAGCGATGGTGGCTGCTGCCGCGACCATGGCTTCGATGGCCGTGCCACCTTGCTGAAGAATATTTTGACCAGCCTGAGCCGCTTTGAAATGCGGCGCGGTAAAGGCGATTTGAGATGTTGTCATTATTATTCTGTCTCCAATAAATAGTGCGCCATGTCGATAAGAGCAAGCTCGCTGCCTTTAGGGCCAACCAAGGACAAGCCACAGGGTGCACCATCCAGTTTACATACTGGCAGATGCAATTGCGGCAAACCGGCTAACCCTGCAATAGCTGTAAGATCCATTAATTGATTACGGTACTCTGCGAGTTCTTGTTCAGAAGCGGAAAATAATGGCGCTAAGCCAGGGGTTGTCGGAATCAGCATCACCTTGTCTTGAAGTTGCTTACTCAGCCACTCAGAAAAGGCGCCTCGTTGCTGTTGAGCTTGTTTAATCTCTGTCTCTGAAAGACTGTTACACCAGGCAAATCGCCCCGCCACATCTGGAGCAAAAACAGGTTTTACGTCGTCAATCCATTGCTTGTGTTCTTGTCGAATTTCCGCTCCTTGTAAGGTTCGAAAGGTGGCGCTGGTTTGCCAAGCTTGTGTATCAATTTCAATATTTTGTTCGGCGGTTAATTTACCCGCATCGCGCCAAGTTTGTAGACACGTCTGCAAAGCATCATGGTGGGCGGTTTGTTGCAGCAAATTATTGGCGACTAAAACGCCTTTGAAAGCGGATTTATCCGTGACAGTTTGAACCTTTTTCGGCAACAAAACTTGGGCTGTTTTTGCCATAACATTTAATGACTTGCATACCCAACCAACGGTATCAAATGAAGGCGCTAAGGCGACCATATTGTCCGCTGAAATCGCGCCATGGGTAGGTCGTAAACCGAACAAACCTTGATAACTGGCTGGCACTCGAATGGAGCCGCCCGTATCCGTGCCCAAGCCTATATCGGCCAAATCGAGACTCACGGCAACCGCTGAACCCGAGGTAGACCCTCCGGGCAAGCGATTCGGACTCACGGGATTTTCGGGCGTACCATAATGAATATTTTGTCCGTTGAGACTGTACGCTAATTCATCTGTGATGGTTTTGCCGACAAATTGCGCGCCATGAGCTAATAATTGCCTCACACTGGAAGCGGTTTTATCGGCAATAGCATGGGTTGCCAACCAAGTTGGATTTCCTGCCGTGGTCGGCAATCCTTGCATATGAAACAAGTCTTTCACAGCCAGCTTTAGACCTGACAAAGCGCTATGTTCTTCTGTGTTTAGCTCAGAGAAAAACGCGTTTTCGTCTAATTCTAGAAATGGATTTTGTACAATGAAATGTTTCATAGTTCTCCCCTTTAATAGAACCTATGAAACAATCGTTCCAAAGATTTGTCAACTGAAACGAAAGCCTCTTGCGCAGATTTTTTACTTTGCCAATAGCAAAGGGTTACGGCTCCAATTCATCCAGCTTTTCATACAAGGCTGCGATGTCTTTGGTTTGTTTACGAGCATCATCCCCAAGGTTGGCATACACTCGATTGCACAGCATGGAGATCAGACTCATGGGCGCCGCATAGCTATCAAACGGGCTCTCATTACCCAAGTGACACACCAAAACATGAGACACTTGCTGATTATAAATTTGCCCCGTCGGATCCGTAATCAAAAGGGTTGTTCTGCCTTCTAAAGCGTCAACAATCTGTTTGAACTGCCGAGTACGACGACGAAAGCCAAGTAAGACGATGACTTCGTCCTCCAGAATGTCTTGCAGATCTTCTCCTAAGGTTTGCCCTGGCTGAGGCAATAAGCGTACCGATCGACGCACTTGTTGTAACTGCTGACGAAAATGCAGTGCCAGCGGATAGGCATTTCGAAAGCCAATTAAGGTCACTCGACTGGCCCGAGCAAGACGCTCACTGATCTCATCGAGACTTTCCGAGCGCAGCCCTTCAAAGGTTAGAGACAAGTTTTTTAGCTCTTGTTCTGTCTGATCCAACGAAGCACCTTGCGTAAAAATAGGAACGCCACTTTCACGCAAAGCCAATTGCGCTTGTTTCGCACTTTGGTGTGAATCGTAACCCAGTTGACGAAAGAAGCGACTAACAGTGGCTTTTGAGGTATTCGTATTATCCGCAATCTCCGCAGAGGTTTGACTCACAATCGCCAATGGATTTTGTTGAAGATAATTGGCAATGGCGCGTGCCGACGACGATAACGTCGGGTAATTCTTCTCTATCAGGGACAATACATCCTGCTTTGTGGTCACTTGGACACCTCAATCTTATCAATATTGCCAATAAGTTAATCGATTCTCGTTTGACTGCCAACTACAAGACAAACTTTACATGGCTTTAAAATAATTCGCACTATTTTGGGGCCAATCGCACCAATAAGACTCAAAAACCACCTATTAACCTTTCAACTCAGAACATAAAATCGCACTTTATTGATTGTGTGAAAAAACAAAAATGATGTTTTTGTTACATCAAATAAGCCATAAGAAACTTTTGTTTCATTTTGGCACAAGTGTTGCAAATAGCGTTTCAGGCATTCAATCATCCTAAACAAAACCTAATAAGGATCCCTAACCCATGAAACGTATTGTTAAATTACTTAGCAAAACTATTTTTCTAACTGCTTGTTTTAGCAGCGCTATTATCGCAAATGCAGATGTTCTGCAAGATATTCAAGAACGCAATACCATTCGTATTGCTGTACCACAAGACTTTCCCCCATTTGGCTCCATTGGTACCGACCTTAAACCACAAGGCATCGATGTAGACATGGCAAACTACATTGCTGATCAACTTGATGTAAAATTGGAAATTGTGCCTGTCACCAGCGCCAACCGCATTCCTTACCTACAAACGAAAAAAGTGGATTTGGTGATTTCCAGTCTAGGCAAAAATCCTGAGCGTGAAAAAGCCATCGACTTCTCAACGCCTTATGCGCCTTTCTTCCTAGGAGTCTTTGGGGACAAAAAGGTGATGGTCGATAACATGGCAGGTCTTGCGGGCAAAACGGTTGGCGTTACACGCGGTTCAGTTGAAGACTTGGAGTTAGAAAAAAATGCACCTAAGTCGGTCAACATTCGTCGTTTCGAAGACAATAACACGACACTAACGGCTTATTTGTCTGGTCAGGTTAGCTTGATCGCAACGGGCAACTTGGTGGCAACAGAAATCGCTAAGCGTCAACCAAGTAAAGCACCGGAAGCCAAGTTCATGTTAAAAGATTCACCTTGCTACATTGGCATGGCAGAAGGTGAAACCGCTCTGCAAGCAAAAGTGAATGAACTGATTCAACAAGCCTTAGCTTCTGGTGAATTGAATAAAATCTCCATGAAATGGCTAAAAGCGCCGCTACCAAAAGGTTTTGGTGCTTAAGGTTCGGACATGTTGCATTTTTCTGACCTATTGCAATACACAGACGTGTTCCTCAGTGGTCTTTTGACCACTGTTGAACTTACCCTACTCACCACCATTTTAGGCATTGCACTTGGGACTAGCTGTGCGGCGATTCGTCAATACGGTCACACCGTCAGCCAGCGTCTGGTTGCTGTCTATGTTGAACTCATTCGCAACACACCTTTCATTGTGCAGCTTTTCTTTATTTTCTTTGGTTTGCCTGCCATTGGTCTGAAATTGACACCCTGGCAAGCCAGTATGATCGCGCTAACGATCAATTTAGGTGCTTACAGTACAGAGATCATTCGTGCCGGTCTTAGTAGTATTCCAAAAGGCCAAATTGAAGCCGCCAAAGTCTTGGGAATGAACTTTCGACAAACCCTAACTCGGGTTATTTTTACCCCCGCGTTTGAGAAAATTTACCCCGCTCTGACCAGTCAATGCATTATTGTGATGCTAGGTTCTGCAGTAATTTCGCAAATTTCGGTTGAAGATCTAACCTACGCAGCCAATTTAGTGCAATCTCGTAACTTTCGTGCCTTTGAAAGCTATTTGGTCACCGCTCTTTTGTATTTGGCGCTGGCCATTGTTCTGCGCTTTATTTTCAATCAAATAGGCAAACGCTTGTTTGCGTATCGGGAGGTGAGATGATTCAGTTCTCGAATTACGACATCATCAGCAATTTGTTGTTTGCGACCCAGTGGACCATCTTGCTGTCATTGGCGGCTTTTGTCGGTGGCACCAGTGTGGCACTTGCCTTAACCGCCGCACGTTTAACGCGTAACCCCCTAGTACAAAAATGCGTTCATCTGTATGTCGAGCTATTCCAAGGCACGCCTCTATTGATGCAGATGTTTCTGTGCTTCTTCGGCTTGTCTATGCTGGGGTACGAAATTTCTGCTTGGAGCGCAGCGATTCTTTCTTTAACCCTGTTCACCAGCGCCTTTTTGGTGGAGATATGGCGTGGTTGCATCGATACCTTACCCAAAGGGCAATGGGAAGCCAGTCGCTGTTTAGGGTTGAGTTTTTTACAAACCTTACGTTTTATTATTTTACCCCAAGCCATTCGTGTGGCTTTAGCGCCGACCGTTGGTTTTTCTGTACAAGTCGTAAAAGGCACGGCATTGGCGTCCATTATCGGTTTCGTTGAACTCACCAAGGTAGGCACCATGCTCAATAACGCAACCTTCGAACCCTTTAAAGTCTTTGCGCTTGTGGCACTGATCTATTTTGCGCTTTGCTATCCGCTTTCTCTGTACAGCAAGCATTTGGAGAAAAAATTCCATGTCTCTCGTTAATCTACACCAAGTCCATAAATACTATGGCGACAATCACGTCCTTAAAGGTATTGACCTTGATATTAAAGCGGGTGAAGTGGTGTCCATCATAGGCAAAAGTGGTTCCGGCAAAAGCACCTTATTACGCTGTATCAATGGCCTAGAAGAATACCAACAAGGCGGTATTACCCTTGATGGTAAAGAAGTCACCACCGAAGACATCCAAGTACGCCGTTTGGCGTTAAGTGTGGGGATGATCTTTCAAAACTTTAACCTCTTTCCACATATGACAGTCGGTGAGAACATCATGTTAGCGCCAACCATTGTATTAAAGAAAAGTAAGGCTGAAGCCGCTTCAATAGCCAAAGCGATGCTTGAAAAAGTGGGGTTAGCCGAAAAGTTTGACAGCTATCCAGAGAAACTGTCCGGCGGTCAACAACAGCGTGTTGCCATCGCTCGGGCGCTTGCCATGTCACCCAAAGTGTTACTTTGTGACGAGATCACTTCCGCCCTTGACCCTGAATTGGTTGGCGAAGTGCTCAAGGTTTTAGAACAACTAGCAAAAGAAGGCATGACGCTTATTTTAGTCACTCATGAAATGAACTTTGCTCGAGATGTGGGCAGCCGAGTCGTGTTCATGCATCAAGGCAAAGTCTGGGAACAAGGCGATTCTAAAACCCTATTATCTGACCCTCAAACCGACGAACTGAAACAGTTTATTGGAGCGGTTTTGTAAGATCACCTCAGGCTGCAATTTGTCAATTTGCCATAACAAATTGCAGCGATTTCTCCCAGATCCCAGTATCAAAGGATTTAAAGCCATAAATTTTCACAAGACACTGATCGCTTATTAGTGCCAAACAAAGCTGTCCAAGACCATTTCCCTGGGTTGATGACAAAGCCAACATCTTTGCTCATGCCCGCCTCTACACTTGTTCCAGATTGTACGCTGTAAGGATCGGTTGCTGTCAGGTGATAATCTTCACTGGTAATTTTATTGCCCGCCAACAGTTCGGCAACCAGTTCTGGGTCGTAAATCTGCAGTGCTAAATCTTGCCCTTGCTCAATGGAAACAGTATTACCGCCAAAATCCCCAGCGGCAAATCGAACCGGCATGGCAACACATGCTTGAGAAGCGTTTCTCGCAATTAACTCTCCCTTTCCCGCTATACCTCGCAAGTTCAACAAGCTCCCCATTTTAGGGGATGAAATATGAATCACTGCCTGTAACTGAGGGTTTTGATGTGTTTTTTCTACCAATGTGGTGTCACCCTCTGTTTGGCAAGCAGTGAGTCCCATCAAGGTAACAACAGGAAGCAATATTCTAGTGGATAAGTGGGGGCGGTTATTAACATGAAACATACTAATCTCCTTACTGAGCAGGCAAGTTTTGTGGAAAATCATCTTGCTTAGGCGCACCTAAGTCAGGTTTGCTAGGCATGGCCAAAAGTATCCACAATATGAGCATGCCGAATGCAGGTATCATGATCACCGCCAACCACCAAACCGAACGTTGCGTATCTCTTAGCCTTCTAACGGTTATCGCCAGCATGGGCAGAAATACCGCTAAACCATAAAGCACTTCCAACTGCCAAGCGCTTGCCCAAGCCCATTCCAACACACTAATCGCAGCAGAAATTATGAGATTCACTAAGACAAACAACCAAAACGCCGGACGAGACGCTTTGCCAGAAAAGTCACCATATTTGATCCAAGCATCGATATAATAAGACAGCATTTTTCTTCTCCTTAACCAACAAAATAGAATCATCAACAACACCTTTGGTGAACTGCATGTTTGGGCTTGCTGATGTAGTGAATAAGGTAAGGCTATAGAGGAAGTTAAGCGTCCTAGATCAGGATTTAGGACGTACTGAATCGGGTTTTAGGCCATAATGACTAGCATCAAACATCATTAGGGAACATAAGATGATCGCCATTCCACTGCCCTTCGTGGTTGCACTCTTGCTGACCATACTTGCTATCTTGCTGTTTATTCGACGGGAAGACACCACAGCGTCCGCTTTTATTTTTGTTAGCTTGTGTGCCTTTACCACGACAATTGTTGGCTTACGTTGGACATTTGACTGGCCCGTTTTCCGTCTACTGCAACCTATTTTAGCTGCTTGCATTCCCATGACAGCCTGGTTCTGTTTTCGTCATTTTGGACATAATCGATTTCGTTTTGCCAAATGGCTGCACCTGATACCACCACTACTCATCACCTTAGCGTCATTTGGTTATCCCGCCTGGCACGTACCGATCGACCCGTTTCTAACCTTCTTGTATTGTGTCTATGGCATTGCCTTATTGAGAAGGTCGTTGACATCAAATGACCTCCCGCAACAAGTGCGCTTTTCCGATATGAGTAAAGCCATAGGAGCAGAGCGTGCGGCCGGTATCATGTTGCTCATGTCGGCCTGTATCGATGCCGCCTTGGCTCTGGATTTCGCCTTGTTTCAGGGACAACACGCGATTCTGATTCTCTCCATTGGTCACGCTACCTTGCTGCCTATTTTGGCCTGTAGCGTAATTTCATTCAGTCACAGCATGGTGCCTAATACAAATGAACAGGATGCCAAGTCAGCACCCAACACGGAAACAGATAAATCTAATGAGAAAGAAAAAACCGCGTTGAGTTTGACCTCAGCAGAGGCAAAAAAGATAGTGAATCAACTTGATGATTTATTTAACACTCAGCACAGCTTTCTGGACCCTGATTTAACATTGGATAGGCTGGCAAGAAAGATGGTGATTCCTACGCGTCAGATTTCCATGGCGGTCAATCAAATTCATGGCCGCAATGTCTCGCAGGTGGTCAATGAATATCGTATTAAACGGGCCAAGCAATTATTACTGGAAAGCGATAAAAACATCACACAGATCTACCTAGATTCTGGCTTTCAAACCAAATCCAACTTTAATCGGGAATTTGCTCGGGTGACTCAACAAACACCGAGCGCCTTTCGACGCTCACGTTCACTGAATGATGAGGCAAGCCTAAACTGATCAAGTAAAAGCAAGGATCAAGAAGACAGGAAGGTCAATATGTCTTGGAAAATTGTATCGTGTAACGCCTCTCGTGACGTATCTGGCCCATTTAAACAAATAATACCGTCACCAGGCACTTCCTCTTCCAGTAATTCTACCGCGCCGGGTTTACACAACTGCATAAAACTAAAGTGCGAGGCGTTTGAATACACCTTATACTGGGTCGTTTGTGGCGGCAAATGCTCAGCGAGAAAGCCCGATTCTTGTTGCTGGGGTAAATCCCCTATGTCGATACCCGCGGCCAAAATAAGCGTTGGCCTTGTTAGCTCGGATAAGCTTTGTACAGAAAAGCTTTTTGCTAATCCCAAATCCAACGACACAACTTTTTTAATGAGAGAGTCTTGCAGGTCATCATGAGTCGACTCTGAAGCTTCTAAGATGCCAAACTCGCCACGCAAACCACAAACACGAGAGTCTGGCGTTAGCCGGCAAGCATCAGCAAGTTGTTCGATATCTACTTTAGCTCCCGCTAATGCCATCACAGTCCAACCGCCCAATGAATGCCCAATCGCTGAAATACGTTGGGCATCAATATGACGCTTTAAATCAGACCGTTCTAATAACCAATCCAACAAACGTGAAATATCACCAGGTCTCGCCCACCATTGTTTAGCCAAATTAGGATCAATATTAAAAGATGTCGTGCCCGGATGGTCTACCGCCGCAACAATATAACCCGCTTGCACCAACTTCATGGCCAACCAGTTCTGATTTCGCCAGTTTCCTCGATAGCCATGTGATATGACCACCAAAGGATAGACTCCACTTGCAAGCTGACCAATACGCACCACTCTAGTTCCAATAAACGCCCCATTATCCGCAATCAACTCTTTGGGAAAGGACTCGGAAGTTGGATACCACAAACTGGTCTTCAATGGTCGATCACTGTCTGCAAATAAGATTTGCTGATCAAACCCAACGGATAATGAACCATTAGCAATGGTCAGACTCGACATTAAAATTGCCAATACACAGATTATCGTTTTCATCACATGCCCTCTTAAAAAAACCATCAAACTCTTTATGAGTAGGAGCAATATGATGCAAAACCCTTTATTTAACGTCCTAAATCAGGATCGAGGACATATGCAGCACAAAATTTTTCATAGTATATACTTTGTATTGTTACTTATTTGTCATCTTATTCTTTTAGCCTTGGTTACAAAGCAATCAAACCATCTGAATGGAGTGCAGCCAGTATGAAAATGAAAGATCAACTCGATAGCCCTCAGCCGATGAAGAAGCCAAAGGCCAAAGACAAAAAAGCCGAGGTAAAGAAAAAGAAACAAGCTAAGCTGAAGGCCAAGAAAGCAGAAAAAGACAAAAAGGCTCTTAAAAAAGAGGCTCCTATAGCAACGAAGAAAAATAAAAAATCCGCAAAAGCAGACAAAAAAGACGATAAAAACAAAGCCCTCACTAGCAAGTCGCTCAAAGCAGAAGTAACCGACACGACTGAGATACCTTCAGAAATTGAAAACACAGTGACAACAAGTTCTTCTGTTGAAACGTCAGTGGATACAGCAGTGATAGCTCAACCAGTTGCCATTGCTGATAACGAAAGCATGACTCAACAAAAGACAGAATCTCAACCTGAGCCAGACGAAGATAGTATTTCACCAGCACCAGCATTAACGGTCGAGCCAAAACCAGCTCAAAGCCCACGTCGACGTACCCGTTCCACCAGACGCAAACCATCCGTCGAAGACATTCAAGCTTTGGCGGACAATGCTAATCGTCAACGGGCTTCCAAAAATTTGACTGCACTCACCGAGCAAGAACAAGACATTGCCACGCAAGATGTGGTGAAACGCTTGCTTATGGGGGAAATCAGTCAAGGGACAGCATTGAAAGAATTACGGGTAAAAGTCTTAGGGTTAAGACAAGAAGCCTATACGGAACTCACCGGAGTCTCACGAAAGACCCTATCGGAAGTGGAAAACGACAAAGGCAACTATACAACGGAAATCATCAACAAGATGTTTAAACCTTTCCAGCTCAAAGTATCTTTAGTTCCTACTTCCAATGACGATTTAAAGGCCATTTTAAATCAAAGGTGATCGCTAAAATCCCCTAAGATACTCAGTTCTTAGGGGATTTTGGGAGGAACATTAAAGACCTCGAAGTCTTATTTGATGTCAAAGTTCACATCAATATTCCCGCGTGTTGCGTTAGAGTAAGGACATACCTTATGAGCCGTTTCCACTAATAGCTCAGCAACCGCTTTTTCAATGCCTGGAAGGTTAACTTCCATATCCACACTGATGCTAAAACCTTCGCCTTTGGTATTTGGACCAATACCAATCGTTGCTGTCACCGTTAGGTCGGCTGGTAATTTCACCTTTTGCTGAGCAGCGACCAATTTCAATGCTCCAATGAAACAAGCGGAATAACCGGCAGCAAATAATTGCTCAGGGTTAGTACCTTCACCACCTGCACCACCCAGTTCTTTTGGGGTACTCAAGGCCACATCAAGACGGTTGTCAGAAGAAATAGAACGACCATCACGGCCACCAGTAGTCGTTGCTGTTGCTTTGTATAATGCTTGCATAAAAGAACTCCTTAATAGTTCAAAAGCTACCTCAATAATAATTATCGCGATAACTATAAGGTTAAAATAAAAGCTCACTAAATTGAGCCAATGAAATTATGTTATCGCGATAACTATAATTGCACAACCTTTATTTCATCAATTTTGCTTTTAATCGATTTAACTGCTCTCGCAAGGCAATCACTTCATGCATTTCAATGCCGCAGGCCTCAGCAACACATCGATTCACTTCCAAACCTTGTTCACGTAGGGCACGGCCTTTATCCGTTAGTGCAATGCTCAAGCTGCGATCATCTTCCACACCACGTAATCGTTTTACCAAGCCATCCGCTTCCATACGTTTTATGACAGGTGTTAGTGCCCCCGATTTTTGCCCCAATGCTTGCCCAATGTGTTTCAAGCTCACACCGTCTTGCTCCCACAAAATCAGCATTATGGTGTATTGTGGATAGGTTAATCCTATCTTGGCCAAAGGTTCTTTATAGAACTGAGTCATCGCCAGAGACGTAGAATACAAAGCGAAGCACAGCTGATTATCCAGCAGTAATGGGTTATCTGATTTCATTGATACTCAATTTTTGTCGTCAGTTATTGCAATAATAATCTTAAGTTTAACGAAACTTTCATGTCGACGCATTAGAATGAAGAGTAAGAATAAATAGGTATCAAAATGACAAAAATTACATTATCAGGGCACATCTTAGTACCGCAGCAAGATTTAACCGACGTACAACAAGCCCTAGAAGAACACATCAAGCTCACTCGTGAGGAAGCAGGTTGTCTCACTTTTAAAGTCACCGCCAACTTACACAACCCGCTACGCTATGAGGTGTACGAAGAATTCGTTGATCAAGCCGCATTTGACCTTCATCAGGCCAGAGTAAAAGAGTCACATTGGGGAGAAATTACTCGTAATGTGGAACGTTTTTACAGTGTTTCACACAGCGAGTAATGGATTAGGTAGGATTTTTTATCCAATCAAACTCCATCTGCCGAGCCGTTTTTTCGGCCAAACTATCGCTGTGTAGAAACTTTCGCTGTGTAGAAACTTTCGCTGTGTAGCAGGCTAACCATTTGCAAACTCATGTCGATGCCTGCGGAAATCCCCGCTGAGGTTAATTGTTTATCCTGCTGCACCCAACGCACGCCTTCGATTACCTCAAGCTGTGGATGCGGTGGTGAACACCTGAAATGGCCCCGAAAAGTCTAATACCTCAGCCCATTCATACAAATAGATACCCACTTTAAAACTCATCACTCTCCCCTCATTTTTGCTAGGATTGTATCTTCGCGATGACTTCTTCAATCCATTTCATGGTAAGCCACTCTGGCGCCGAAGCGGATCGACTGAACGCAATTTCAATGGCAGGTAAATGGGGTAATACGTCGCTTTCAATGATGTCTAACTGATCGCTTACACTAACACTCGCTATCGCAGAAATGGCTTTTTCGGCGACCAATAAGCTTTCGATTAGCGCCAGATTAGAAGTGACACAATACAGATGATAGTCGATGCCCTTCTTTTGCAGGCCATCTATGGCACTTGAGTGAAATTTACAACCGGGTTCATACATGGCCAAACGCAATGGTGACAGATGGTTTTGCCAATCAAACCCCTTCTTCGCCACCCATACACCCGCATCTTGATATAAGGATAAGCCTTCATCGCTACCAGGGGTTCGCGTCACCAACGCCAGATCCACTTCACCCTTGTCCATCATTTCTCGTAGTTCAATGGACGTACCAGTACGAATACGAAACCTCAATTTCGGCACCATGTCTTCCATGGTCGCCATAATCAAAGGTAATAAGTTTGAGACATAATCATTTGGGCAGCCAAGGTTGATCAATACACCTTGTTGCGGACCTTTGAGTGACAATAACGCTTGTTCCTGCAGCTGCAAAATACGCCGAGCATAATGCACTAAACGTTGTCCATCTTCCGTCAGCACCTGTTCACGCCCCTGTTTAACAAACAAAGGGGAGCCAGCTTGCTCTTCCAAGCGCTTCATTTGCATACTGATGGCAGAAGGCGTTCGAAAGGTTTGCATTGCTGCACGTTGAAAACTGCCATGGTCAACAATCGCCACTAAGGTTTTGAGTAATTCCGTATCCACTATTTGCCCCTAACACATCAAAATGACTTAACTGTGCCATCAATTAAATTCGCTTTTCTTTCATTTCAGCTCAAGCCATCATAAACCCACCTTATCCTTTCGCTTTATGGGAATATTACTATGATATTGCACGATTTTTTACCATCTGGAAACGGTTATAAAATTCGCCTAACCTGCGCTAATTTGGGGCTCAGTTACCAATTAAAAGAATACGACATCACGAAAGGTGAAACTCGTACTGAAGCATTTTTAGCACTCAACCCAAATGGCAAAATCCCTTGTTTAGAGTTGGATGATGGTCATTGTTTGAGTGAGAGTAATGCCATCCTTCTGTATCTCGCAGAAACACACCACAGTGAGCTTCTGCCATCAGACCCATTGCGGAAAGCGGAAGTCCATAAATGGCTATTTTGGGAGCAATATAGCCATGAACCCAATATTGCTTCAGTACGTTTTTGGCTAACCCATAACGCCATGACAAAGTTGAAAGAAAGCATCTTGCCGGAACGTATTGAACAAGGTAATGCCGCACTAAAATTAATGGACGAAACATTGGCAAAACAGGCATTCTTGGTGGGTGATCAACTCACCTTGGCGGATATTTGTTTGTTTGCTTATAGCCATGTTGCCGAAGAAGGTAGCGCTTACCAGCTTGCACAATACCCAAATGTTCAACGCTGGATAGAAAGGATTCAGAAGCAAGAATGGTTTATTCCTATTACAAAAAGATAAACCGCCAATTCAGATAATAAGTGCGCCACTCATCCTGCTGGCTTTATTGCTCTCCCCTTTTTTACTTGCTTAGGTGAGAGCATTATTTATTCATTCTTTATGAATATCATTTACTTCACATTTTCTCACCTTAAAAACATCTCTGTATATCTCATGACTCTTTATATTCAGATTTTGTATATCTAATACGCCTTTATATTCAGCTAAAACTTATATCTCATTCATTTCACTTTAATTGCACATTCAATATTGGTATGAAAGTAAGGCAATTTATAAAATGCCCGCGAATTACAAAAAATCACAAAGGAATTACATGATGTCATTAGTTAGGACTATTCGAGGGCGATATACCTTTACCTTTAGCGCGTTAACCATTGCGTTTCTCATCTCCATAATAAGTAATGAATTACTGATTAATTATCTACAAAATAACTTAGGAAAATATGGACCCGGTATCGCATTAATAGAAAATGCAGATCGTGATTTATATCAATCCCGTGTCTCATTAATTTCTTTTGTTTTATTGTCCGAGAACAAATCACCGACCGAGCTTAAATCGGCGGTTTTAGAAAATGCGCAACAAGCGTATGACCGAATGAAAGCGTTTCAACGCATCACCTCAGATATTCAGGAAATTAATACCTTACTTAAAAACTATGAGAGCCAATATACAAATTGGCATCAACAAAGCTTGAATATCATTAATCTGGTTGAGCAAAATAAGTTAGATCTAGCAATCGCGAAACTGTCCGGTCAATATGACACTGACTTTATTAAACTAAGAACCCTATACGACCAGTCTGACGAACTTATTCATAAATACTCTTCAAAAGAACAACAAGATATTCATGACTTTACCAAGACCTTTCAGTTAGTCACCTTAATTTTCGCCAGCATTGTACTCTTACTCAGTGTTTTAATTGCCTGGATCGCTCCACGTAATATTTCTCACGCCATTAAACTTGTCACTTCAGGTGTCCATGGAATCAGCACAGGGGATGGAGATTTAACTCGTCGAATTAATTGCCCTAAAAAGGATGAAACAGGTGAACTGAGTCGAGAAGTAGATAAATTTTTCGACATATTTGCCGTTCTAATCAGTGACATTCGCTCTGGATGTGAAGACATTAGAGAAGAGATGACAGAACTTGATTGCTCCGCTACCGAATCGGCTCAATTAAGTGAAGATCAAAACCAAGCGCTCCACTTTATACTTACCGCTGTAGAAGAAATGGAAGGAGCAACCAAAGAAGTGGCACAAAATGCTGCGCAAACAGTACATGAAGTACAAAATTTGAATCAGAACGCAAAGCAAGGTTCAGAACAACTCACACACTCCATTGAACAATTGCAGTTACTAAAAGAACAAATCCAAGAAGCGGCTTCCATTATCAATCAGGTATCGACTCATTCTGAGCGAATTACCTCAGTACTAGATGTGATTATGGGAGTTTCAGAACAAACCAATTTACTGGCCTTAAATGCTGCTATTGAAGCCGCTAGAGCAGGAGAGCAAGGTCGAGGCTTTGCGGTCGTAGCGGAAGAAGTTCGTGCTCTGGCCAGCAAAACTCAAGCATCAACCGAAGACATCCATGTCATGATTAATGACTTACAATCCGGTGTACAAAATGCAGTACAAACCATAAGTAAAAGTGTTGAAATGGCAAATTCGAGTGTTGATTTGACTGAAAAATCAATGGAAGAGATACATACAGTCACTCTAGCCGCTAATCAGATTTACGATTTTACTGCGCAAACCGCCAACGCGACGGAGCAACAAAATAAAGTTACCCATGAGATCAATGAAAACTTATTTGCGCTTTCTAATATGTCGCAACAAGTTCTAGACATATCCAAACGCATTAGTAATGCCATCACTAAGACCTTAAACGAATCTAACGAACTGTCTAATCGCGTCAAACACTTTACCGTAGCGACTAAAGACTGATATCAACTACATCTAGATTACCCACATCAGTGTTTACGAAGGTGCGAATCAGTCTTCTGAACATTACCCTTAACACAGAGAAGCCATTTCTCTAACAAAACGAAGGAAACCTACATGGACGTAGGTCATTAGAGCAACGCAAGAGCACATAGCCCTAGTCAGCGGACTTATTGCTACCTTGCTTAACTGAAAATATATATACCTCACCCAATTGATCAATCAAGTCTGCGGATATTCTCCTGTTTTCCAATGATTTTTTTGCTGAAAAAACCGTCATCGGTTTACACAATACCAGCGCATACATCGACTTATACGCAACATAAGAGCAAAAAAAACCGATTTTCATGATAGTGAAAAAAATATTTTTTTATAAAATAAAAACTTTTTAATTCATTTATTATTAAATTTAAAACAGATAAAACAATGAGTTAATTTTAATTTTTGCAATCAACTCACTTTATAAAAATTCATGTTAAAAAAAAGTTACAATCTTTTTTCTTGCAGATTAAGAAAACACCAACCACCTTTATAAAATCCGCTAATGTTTTTAATCATCTCGCCCTGAGATGTGAAGACAGTTGTATAGCAGGGAAGTTAATCACTTTTGATTTATCAAAGTTTTATACCAAAGGATTCTTCAATGATGCTATTCCAGACAATTCGTGGACGTTATACTTGTGCTTTTGGAGGCTTGGCTATCACCTTTTTAGTGGTCGTCATTGCAGCAGAAGGACTGGTGAATTACCTACAAAGCAATATGGGCAAATACGCCAGTGGTGCTTCTCTCGTGCAAAACGCTGACCGAGACCTATATCAATCCAGATTAGCCTTGGCTTCCATGGTTTTTGCAAAACATAATGTAGATGTCACTGAAGAAGAAAATGCTGTCATGGAAAATGCTCAGCAAGCCTACGAGAGGATGAAAAACTTTCAATCCATGACCAAAGATATTGTTGCAGTCAACGAACTCTTGTCAAATTTCGAGTCTCTATATCAACAATGGTTTGAACAAGTTGAGTTCATCATACTGCTCACTAAGCAGTATCAGCATGATACAGCCATCGTAAAATTAACGGGGGAAAATCAACAAAGCTTCACTCAATTACGTAACCTTTATGATGAATCCGAAGGCTTAATTTCCACTATCTCGGCGGTCGAACAACAAGAAATTCACGCCTATGTTGAAAATTTTAAACTTTTTGTCGCGATTCTTGCCATCTTTGTTCTCTTCCTAAGCATCAGTTTAGCTTGGTTTGCTCCGCGCAACATTTCCCGAGCCATCAAACGAGTCACCTTTGGAGTCCATGAAATCAGCGCGGGGGATGGCGACCTGACCCGACGTATTAACAGCAAAAAAAAAGATGAGACAGGTGAGCTGAGTCGTGAACTGGATATGTTTGTCGACAAACTTGGCAATCTTATAGGAGAAGTTCGCTATGGTTGTGAGCACATTCGTGAAGAAATGGCTCATCTTGGTCAATCGGCAACCGAATCAGCCGCTCTCAGTGAACGTCAACATCAGTCTCTGGACTTTGTCGTCACGGCAGTGGAAGAAATGGGGGGGGCCACTCGTGATGTGGCACAAAATGCTAGCCAAACTGTCACCGAAGTACAAGAATTAAACCGCTCCGCTGACCATGGTGTTTCACAGCTCACTCAAGCCATTCAGCAATTAGATTTGTTAGCAGAGCAAATCAAAGACGCAGCCTCTGTAATCGATCAACTGTCAACACGTTCCGATCGCATTGCTTCTGTACTGGATGTGATATTAGGCATTTCAGAACAAACCAATCTTTTGGCTTTAAACGCGGCTATTGAAGCCGCCAGAGCA
The DNA here is from genome assembly GCF_056161265.1 of Marinomonas sp. ABL3_031. NCBI lineage: Bacteria > Pseudomonadati > Pseudomonadota > Gammaproteobacteria > Oceanospirillales > Oceanospirillaceae > Marinomonas > Marinomonas sp. ABL3_031. The sequence continues at coordinate 121,758 of NZ_JBSWYU010000001.1, read as the reverse complement.
GGAGAACAAGGACGTGGCTTTGCTGTCGTAGCCGATGAGGTTCGTGAATTGGCCAGTAAAACTCAGGCCTCTACAGAAGACATTCAAGGCATGATCAGCGACTTACAATCGGGGGTGAGTAATGCCGTCAAAGTAATAGGTGAAAGTGTTGAAATGGCAGGGTCGAGCGCCAGTTTATCTCACCAAACCATGACCGCTATCGATACGGTCAAACAATCTGCCGATCGAATCTATGACTTTACCACTCAGACCGCCAGTGCGACCGAGCAACAAAGCAAAGTTACTGATGAAATTAATGAAAACCTGTCAGCCTTATCCGATATGTCGAAAGACGTTATGGAAGTATCGCGACGTATCAGTCACTCGGTCAATGAGACCTTGTCCAATTCCAACGAGCTGTCTAGTCGCGTGAAGCGCTTTACCCTATAAAAATCGACTAAAGACTGATGTGAACTCCATACAGGATACTCAGTCGTCCCAGAATAATGGCGTTTTAAATCTAAAGCGCCATTCCATTTTCGTACTGTCGAGTCAGCAAAGCCCGTATAACCTCACCCAACGACAAAAACCATTCTGAATCCGGGCAAAATTAAGCCACTTCACTAGACTGATAGGATGACAAGGGTAATCATACTGAAAGCAGGTTTCCCCACAGAAATGCTGGTAGTATATGGATTCCAACCATTGCTCCAGCACCATCTCGTCTGACAGGTTATGCAGATGTTGCAGATACAATAGCCCCGCCATCAACCGAGTAGGCAGTGCAGCGGCACCAACCCTCGCAAAATGCATCCCAAGCTCAGTATCCAACCGATCCCAATCGAACACCTTCGCTAATCGAACCAACGCATGATTGGGGTTAATAATATCGACCAGCTGTGACTGGAATAGGAATAAACTCTTCTGTGGTTCCTATTTTGTCGGACGAGGCTTCATAAAATTCTCTCATTCTGCAGCTTTTTAGCGTTAAATAGCGAACAATCGTGAGATAGCAAATGCCAAAATTATAAAACACATTGTATTTCAATAAGTTGTAGGATATTCATGGGCCACGAGCTAGGGCCTGAATGCCAGCAACAAGTATGAGAAATTGACTCCAATGCTGGCTTTGAGATGCCCAGTTTTTATTGTGCTTCCGTCACTTTTGTAAAATACATATCTCTATATTCATGATTATTATCGACATTAACCGAAAAGGGGCGCAGCACGAATGCTGCAACTTGACGCCGAGGGTCTACATCGAAATGAATAAACGCGTCACGAGCAGCATCCTGATTGTCCCAACGAATAACAAAACTATTGGCATCAAAAGGCTCAAGCGTACCGGTTAGCGTGACCATTTTCGTTGACTCAATACGCAATTCGTTGCCAGACTGCGAGATTTTCATTGTGCCGAACCATCTGTCGGCATATTGTCCTACATACGCTGAAATAGGCAGCAACACTTCCCCCGAGCCAACAGGATCAGTTTTATTACTTACATATTTCTGCAGCGCTTCCGTTTGCTCATTGCGATAATAGGTTACCCAATCTTGCGTTTCAGCATCCGGAATATAAGCCTTTAATATTGTTTGCATAACCGACGATCGCGCCCCTGAATTCGATCCATTGTTTAGCAGTACTACCCCTAGCTCAAGTTCCGGTAGCAAGGTTACATAAGCCTGATACCCCGACAATGTGCCCGTATGGTAAACCGCTTCATAACCCAGAATATTTCTCAGCCGCCACCCCATGGCATAACTGTGATATTGCGTATTATCGAGTTGTTTATCATTTTTTGATATTTCCAATATCGTATTGGGTGACAACATGTCGACTAAACGCTCAGCCGAGAAAACCGGCGTGCTTTTAACGTCCGCTATCAAAATAGGCACTTGGTCAGGTTGTGTGGCATTAAGCGTCAATATAAAATTCAACCACTTAAGCATGCTACTGGCATTACACACGATACCGCCCGCCGCGGCAGAGATCAGACCGTCGCCTTTAATGTCGTTGCGAGGAATAGGATAAATGCCCACTTCCTCGTTATGTCCATAGGCCATTGCCACATTGCTCAACGTCGACTGAGGCATATCGCCCGCAAAGCAAGCCATGTCTAATGGCGCAAAAATGCGTTTATCAACAAAATCCTCCCAACGGGTATTCGCGACTTTAGCCACTATCTCCCCCGCCGTAATATAAAAGACATTGTTATACGCATAGGTACTTCTGAAGCTGTACTCAGGTGTGAGGTAACGTAAATTATGAATCATTTCGTTTCGAGAGAACCCCGACGGCTCAGGCCAAATCATACTGTCTCCCGCCCCTCCGACAAGACCACTGCGGTGACTTAACAAATCGCGGATGGTAAATTCAGCGGTAACCCAAGGATCCATCATTCTAAACTCCGGTAAGTGATCGATAACCTTGTCGTCCCAATTCAGCTTGCCTTCATCAACCAAAATAGCCAAACTCGCTGCCGTAAATGCTTTACTAGTAGACGCTAACCTGAAATAGGTGTTTTCATCGACAGGTGAATGAGTCTCGCGGTTACGCTCACCAAAGCCTGTAAGATGCGCTATTTTACCCTGTTGTATAACACCTACCGCCATACCTGGGGTATTAAACTCTGCTAACGCTCTATTTACCGCATTCTCTAGCTGCTTCCCATCCAATTTATTGTCTTTTGTGGCAGCATCTGATCCCACTGACCAGAACATAGGCAAGAATAAAAAAGGCAAACAAAGCGTTGTGATAGTTTTTCTATATGGTGCAAAGTTAAACATAGGGCTTGAACATATATATTAGCGTAGTGATAACCTAAAACTATCATAGAGTATTCTAATTGTGCAGGTAATTAATAATTACATATTTGTAATTATTAATTCCTTGAATTGAGAGGCGACTCGCTTTCTAATTGATTCTCACTTCGAATACCCTATTGAGATTCCAGCAATAGGTTGCTCAACCATATGAAACAGGGAGAAAAAGGACTCAAGGACATGCTTATATTAAAACAGTAATGCTATCGGCTATCGCAAGCACTACTGTGTCTGCCAACACACATTTTAGTGTTTCAAACAGATCACCTGTGTTCTCAGGCACAAGGCTGAAACCTCAAAGGCTATCGTCGGGTAATACCATTGACTTGATAGCGCCAAGTAACAATACATCGGAAGACAAAGAAATCTATTCTTCCCATGAATAAATGGAGTTTAAACATTCAATGAAAAGAAATCTTCTTAGAATAAGAATCACCGCCGCAAGTTTATTTTTTTGCTGCGTCACGTTTGCCGTTCAACCGGCTTGGTCATCAGATGTACCCTGGGTCGATGCAATGCAACTCGCTCCTGAGTATTGGACACAAAAACTCAATAACGCTCATACCCCCCTGTTAAGCCAAAGTGAAATTAGTCATTATAATCGTGCATTGTTCGAAACATCTCAGCACTTAACTAACCCTCTTTCGGTTCCTGAAACCCTGAGCAAGCAGTCATTGTTAACAATGACGCAATCGATACGCGATATACCTTCAAGCCCAAGATTTTATGCCAACGGCCAACGACTCACCGAAAAAGATTATGACGCTTATCTCAGCAATGTCGATACAGCTCAAATCTCAGACAAAAATACCGTGCGTTATGGGCTTGTGGTAAAACGTGCGTCTCTCAGGACGTTTCCCACAGAGGATAGGGTCTTTAATCAGGGGATGGATACCGATCTGGATCGCTTTCAAGAGAGTGCAATTTTCACCGGTGCTGCCGTGGCTGTCTTGTTAACCAGCAAAGATAAAAAATGGTTCTTGGTCCAAGCATACAACTATCTCGCGTGGATTAAGTCGGATAAGGTCGCCATTGGGGAAAAACAACAAGTGGCAGACTATGTAAATAACGAACATTTTCTGTTAGTTACTGGCAGTAAAATATTTACCAATTATGTGCCTGAATTACCTGATATTTCTCAATTACAATTAGATATGGGTGTACGTCTTCCCATCGTACCCGATGCCAATATCCCCAATCAGTTATATGGCCAGAATCCCTTCTATTCACATGTGGTTTATTTGCCTACCCGCGATGACACGGGAGTTCTGCATATCGTTAAAGCCATGATTGCCCGAAGTAATGACGTTCACCTAGGCTATTTACCTTTCACACCTGCAAATATTATTACACAAGCCTTTAAATTTTTAGGCGAGCGTTACGGTTGGGGACATGACTATAATGGTCGAGATTGTACCGGCTTTATCGGTGAAATTTATCAAAGCTTCGGAATCATGATGCCAAGGAACTCTGGTGCGCAAGGTGAATCGGAATACGGTATCAACTTTCGTTTCGATGAAAACTCCACCACAGATGAGAAGTTACAAGCACTGTCCAAGTTGCAAGTTGGAGATTTAATCTATATTTCCGGCCATGTACTTATGTATATAGGGGAAGAAAAGGGGGAACCCTACTTCATTCATGATGTGAAAGGATTGGCTTATTTCGATACAAAGGGCGACTTTTATCGTGGCACACTTAATGGTGTTTCCGTTACCCCTATCCTACCCCTTCAATTGTCTGAAACCAAAAGCTACCTTGAGAGTATCTACAATATAAAACGTATTAGATAATCCATACGAAAGGCAATACGATAAAAATTACTGGTGTGCGGTGCTATCGTTCTAAGGTACCGCTCGCCATACCGTTTAAAACAGCGCTTCTTAGCCAATGAGATCAATGAAAACTTATTTGCGTTTTCAAATGTGTCGCAACAAGTTCTAGACGTATCCAAACGTATTAGCGATTCTGTCACTAATTAAACCACTCCAACGATGCGTCTAATCTCGTTAAGCGCTTTACTGTCTAAACTTCTGCTTAGCAACAAGACAACTGACGCACCATATCCTCACGTCAGTTGGCTTAGTATCAATTTCCTGCAACTTTTGCTGAAAGATTTCCAGCTTGTTCAATGCGTTTCACCTCCCTATAGTGCTGACCACAACAAATTGAGCACACCACTCAAAACATTGACTCGATCTTGAATAATTTTCCATTTTCAATTGTTTTTGTTATAACATAACATTTTTTATTGAGCTAATTATCTTAATGTCCACTAAGATGCCTTTAAATCATTTAACGTCCATGAGCTTATCTATACTGGATTTGTTTCAATCATGTCGTCCTGCAAGTATGCAACTTACTAATGTATGTTGGACACATCCTAAATCCCAATCGGCTTTTTTATCTGCTATCAACCTTGAAGTAAAAGCAGGCGAGTTGTTAACTCTGGTGGGGCCAAATGGCTCTGGCAAAACCAGCTTATTACGCTGTTTGTACCGTATGAATCAACCCGATCAAGGTGAGGTTTTGCTGGATGGTAAAAACATCTGGTCATTATCCGCCAAACAATGCGCCCAACGCATTGCTACTGTCTTACAAGAATCAGGATCGACCTTAGGCTTACAAGTCTTTGAAATGGTAGAAATTGGCTTAACTCCCAAGTCTCTCAATTGGCAACGTTCGTCTCATGATATTCATATCGTCGAAAAAGCGCTCTCATCCATGCAGGTTTTATCGCTAAAACATCGCCATTTTGACTCATTATCAGGCGGCGAGAAGCAACGAGTTATGATTGCTCGCGCCCTCGCCCAACAACCTGATGTATTAATTTTAGATGAACCCACTAACCACCTCGATATTCGTCATCAACTTGAAGTACTGGAATTGCTTACCCAGTTGCCCTGCACTGTCATTGTTTCCTTACATGATATCCCTCTAGCGGCCACCTATGCTGACCGAGTCGTCATCATGGAATCTGGGCGGATTGTCGATTGCGCACCTCCATTCGAAGCCCTGACTGAAGAACAAATCCGCAATGTTTTTAATGTTGAAAGCAATGTCTATAACCAACCAAACATACCTCGACCGAGCTATTCATTTCATCTCAAAACGGATAAGGAACAATCATGAAAGTTAACGCTGTAAAATACTTTAGTTATCAATCTGTGCTTGCGGTAACACTTACTGCTAGCACATTCAACGCATCTGCTCACTCACATGACTATCCAGTAACCGTACAAAGCTGTGATCGACAAGTCACTTTTGAGCGTGTGCCCACCGCTGCGGTTTCAAACGATGTTAATCTCACTGAGATGATGCTTGCTTTGGGCCTGCAAGACCATATGGTAGGCTTCACCGGTGTATCTGGATGGAAAACTCTGTCTCCAGACTTGCGCGATGGTATTGGTGAATTACCCGAATTATCAGCAAAATATCCCACCAAGGAAGTCTTACTCAGTGCCGATGCCGATTTTTACTTTGCGGGTTGGAACTATGGCATGCGAGTCGGCGGTGGCGTTACACCTGACACTTTAGCGCCATTGGGTATTAAGGTATATGAACTCACCGAAAGCTGCATTCATATCATGGAAAAAGACAAAGTCTCCATGAAGGATATGTATGTAGATTTATTAAACTTAGGACGCATTTTTGATGTTGAAAATAAAGCAAGACAACTTGTCGCTGAATACCAAAAAGAGCTACAAGATTTTCAAAATACACTCCCTGTTCTAAAGAAACCCATCAAAGCGTTCGTATATGATTCAGGGGAAGAGCAACCTTTTACTGCGGGACGTTTTGGTATGCCGACAGCATTAATTGAAGCCGCTGGAGGCATCAATATACTAGACGATGTTGGCAAAAGCTGGACTCAAGTTGGTTGGGAAGCCGTCATTGATCGTGCGCCAGAAATTGTCATCATTGTGAATTATGGCAAAGTCACTGCTCAGCAAAAAATTAACTTTATGCGCAGCAATCCAGCTTTTAAAGACATTCCTGCCGTCAAAAATAACCACTTTGTGGTATTAGAATATGTTGAAGCCACACCGGGTCCACGTAATATCTCAGCGATAAAACATCTCGCTAAAGCCTTTAGAGCAGCCCAATGAACTTAGAGACTTCGTCGTACAAAATCAGATTTCCATTGTCTATGCCATGGATAATTTGCATTCTGGTCATCTTCTTAGTCGCTTTTATTGGCTTAGCAGTTAGTATGGGCTCAGCCAGCATTTCAAAGACAACTGTCTGGCAAATACTGGCTTATAAAATGTCCCTTGCTGACATCTCGCCCAATTGGTCAAAAGGAAAAGAAAACATTATTTGGGCGATACGTTTACCAAGAACTCTATTGGCAGCCATAGTAGGTGCCGCTCTTGCCGTGGTAGGCGCAGCTCTGCAGTCTGTTACGCGCAACCCACTTGCCGACCCACATTTGCTTGGCGTGTCTTCTGGTGCCGCCTTAGGCGCCATTGTGGCCTTGCTGCACACAGGCATGATTCTAGGCGTCCTGACAGTCCCTATTTTTGCTTTTATGGGCGCTTTGTTAGGGATACTTCTGGTATTAAGTGTGGCAAATTTTTCTTCCTCATACAGTGCGGGAAGATTAATTTTATCTGGGGTCGCAGTCGCTTTTGTGTTATCCGCTTTGGGCAACATGTTGATTTTTTTAGGTGATCACAGAGCGGCTCATACTGCTATTTTCTGGATGCTAGGGGGGCTTGGATTAGCTCAGTGGCAACAACTCTGGTTCCCACTCGCAGCGCTAATACTAGGCTGTGCCTACCTCATTCATAACGCTCGCTACTTAAATGCCATGATGTTAGGAGACGAAAGCGCCAGCACTCTTGGTATACCAGTCCAACGCTTCCGTCTTACTGTTATTATCATCTGCGCCTTACTAACAGGAGCCGCTGTTGCTTTTGCCGGTGTGATAGGGTTTGTTGGCTTAATGGTGCCACATATTGTGCGCTTAATTGTAGGGGGGGATTATCGTAAATTACTACCTTTATGTGCCTTGGTTGGGGCTATTTTTTTAGTGCTAGCCGATACCACGGCACGCTCAATCATCCCACCAGAAGACATCCCCATAGGCGCTTTAACAGGTTTAGTCGGAGGCATTGCTTTTGTGATTTTGATGCGTCAAAAACGCCATATCAACTTATAGTGTCTTTGCCTAGAGAAAGTGCGAATAAGCTTGCACTGATGTGAATAAAGCCTAAAATACTGTATGAATAAACAGTATTTTAGGCTTTATTATGTCGTATTCAAATCCATTCAACTCACCTCTAAAAGGTCGCGGCACCAGTAATCTTATGGCAGGACGCTTTAGCAAACAGCAGGTTACGCAGGACATCAATGAGGACACTCTGATCGCCCGCGAGTCATGGCATCCACAGACTCAAGTACATCACACCAAAGCCAAAAGCATCATCAGTCGCAACCAATCCCCTGATGTGCCTTTTAATCTTTCGATCAACCCTTACCAAGGTTGCGAGCATGGCTGTATTTATTGCTTTGCGCGCCCTACTCACGCCTATCTGGACTTGTCGCCCGGGTTAGACTTTGAAACCAAATTGGTGGCAAAAACCAATGCCGCGGAGTTATTCGCAAAAGAGTTGGCCCACCCTAACTATCAGTGTGAACCCATTGCCTTAGGCATCAATACCGATGCTTATCAACCAATTGAAAAAGACCTAAAAATCACCCGTGCTTTATTGGAAGTGGCCCTAGCACACAAGCAACCCATTTCCTTAATCACCAAAAGTGCTTTGATTCTTCGCGATTTAGACATCTTAGCGCAAATGGCAAAGCAGCGACTGGTGCACGTTGCCATCAGTGTGACTACCCTAGATAAGGAGTTGAAACGAATTTTAGAGCCCAGAACGGCGTCTGGCAGTAAACGCTTAGACGTCATTAGGGCGCTCACCGACGCTTGCATTCCGGTCACTGTACTGGCCGCGCCGGTGATTCCTTTTATTAATGATCATGAGCTGGAAAGCATCGTCGCCGCTAGTGCGGAGGCTGGCGCACAATCCATTCATTACATCATGCTGCGTTTGCCTCATGAAGTGGCGCCCCTGTTTGAAGAATGGTTACACCAGCATTTTCCACAACGAGCGGACCATGTGTTACAACGCATTATGGACATGCGCGGTGGTAAGCTTTACGACAGTCGTTTTGGCAAACGCATGACTGGAGAAGGCTTGTTTGCTGACATCATTAATCAGCGTTTTCGCATGGCTCGTAATAAACATGGCTTGAGCGATCAGCGCCATGGTTATTTAGATTGTTCTGAGTTCAGCCTGCCACCCAAAGCTGGCGATCAACTGGGGTTGTTTTAAGCCAATTTCGCTCGACTTATTCTGCATTGGCTTGAATACGTAGTGCCACACCGGCTGCCGAGGTACGATTCTCCACCCCAAGCTTAGGAAAAATTTGCTCTAGATGCTTATTTACTGTGCGCGGGCTCATGGCCAGAATCTCGCCGATTTCGCGATTGGTTTTGCCGTTGGCGATCCAATGCAATACTTGCGATTCTCGCTCGGTTAACGACAAACGGTTACGCAACAATTCCGCCCCCGATAAACGCTCCCCATCTTCCAGTTTCACTAGAGCTTCGCCCTGCTCCGTCATACCAAGAAACTTCAATGTCAGAGGATAGTCAAGATGGGACAAAGGCAATCGATTGCCCTCTTGCGGTGAGTGAAGCAGCCAGTCTTTCACCAGATGACTCAGTTGGTCTACTTGCCAATCTGGCGTGAGTCGAGCCTTAGCCATCAAAGCGTGAGTTTGTGGTGTGGCCCATGCAATGCCGCCTGAACGATCGAAGGTCATCAAATTTTGGCCCATGCTATCTAAAGCAAATTGAGCATTATTGTTTAAACGCGCATTCGATAAATGCACCTTCATACGCGCCAGCAATTCATTTGGCTGAATGGGTTTGGTAAGATAATCTACGCCACCCGCTTCTAAGCCTCGCACTATGTCATCCGTATGATTCAAGCCGGTCATGAAGATCACTGGAATATTCGCCAACGCTGGATCTTGTTTCAGTGCTTTACAGGCGGTAAAACCGTCCATCACAGGCATAATGGCGTCCATCAAAATGATGTCAGGGCGAATACGCTTAGCGATTGTTAAAGCTTGCTTTCCCTCTAGGGCAACCAGTACATCCATATGAGCTTGTTCGAGCGTATCGTGTATCAAACTTAATGCATCAGGCGAGTCGTCTACGACCAGCACTATGTCATTATTGTGATTGTCACTCTTCATCAGCTGTTATCTCATATACTTCGCTGTTGTAAATAGTGCGCTATGCCATCGAACTGGAAGCTTTGGTATAACTGCTCCAATTGCGCCAAATGGTGGGCGTCTAATCTGTCCTCTGTGGTAATTTGATCAAGGCATTCGCGCACGCCTTTTTTATAACCCATTTGCGCAAAAGCAATCAGTTCACGAATGCTTTCATGATCATCAATGGGCGTTTCACTGGGTACTTTAATCGTGTGCTGCTGACTCAGTGTATCAGTTAATGGGGGTAATTGATCGGCATCTTGATAGATCCACTGAACGGCTAACCAATCTTGAATGGCCTCCAGTAAATCCGTATTTTTAATCGGTTTCACCAAATATTGGTTAAACACCCTTTGTTCATCGGGCTGACGCTGACTTTCCTGAACATCCGCAGACAACATAATAATTGGCACTAAATAACCTTGCTGGCGCAATACTTTGGCTAAACTCAGCCCATCCATCCCAGGCATGGAAACATCCAAAATAAACAGGTCTGGAGAACTATTTGCTAAGTCACGCAAACAGCTTTCTGCGTCTGGCGCTTCTTGCACATGAAAACCTAACGGCGACAAAATATCCGACAATAAGCCACGTACCACAGGATCATCATCTACCAGCATAATACTGCGCTGATAGCCCTGATAACCCACAATACGACGATTAACCGTCAAGCCAACATCCCCTTCGCTGACCCAAGGCAACATCAAGGATACTTTAAATTCGCTGCCTTCTCCTAGGGTCGATTTGGCTTGCAAATCCCCGCCCATGATTTCTGACAAGAGTTTCACTATGGTTAGCCCCAAGCCCGTCCCCGGCAAGCTGGCGGTAGACAAATCTCGTACGCGCTCAAACGGATCAAAAATCCGCTGTAGATGCTCTTGCTTGATGCCCAAACCCGTATCACGAATAACAAATTCCGCCACCTGATTACGATAGTTCACTTTAAACTGCACACTGCCTTGCGGCGTATATTTCACCGCATTGGAGAGCAGATTAATCAATATTTGTCGTAATCGTTTTTCATCCGTTACCACATGATTGGGCAAGGGGGCCAAAATTTTCGACTGGAATTGAATGCCTTTGGCTCGCGCCTGCATGGCAAACACACTGTTAAGCTCATCAATCAGCTTAGGCAAGTTCACGGTATTACGATACAAGTCAAAGCGGCCTGCTTCTATCTTCGAGATATCCAGCAAACCTTCAATGAGATCAGCAAGATACAAACCACTTCGTTGGATAATGTCCAAGCCATTTTGATGCCCAGATGGAGTATCTTGTTTGTCTGACAACAATTGAGCATAACCAATAATGGACTGCAACGGCGTACGTAATTCGTGGCTTATACCACTCAAATAACGACTTTTGGCCTCGTTTGCTTGCTCGGCTTGTTCTTTCGCTCCTTGTAACGCCCGGTCTGTTATTTGGTGAGCTTCGATTTCTCGCGTCAGTTTACGCGTTTGACGATTGGATTCTTTCTGCGCCACCACACGACTTTCATGTGCCAACAAAAACAGCCAGGACAATACGCCTGACACAATTAAGAGAGTGAAAAACAACGCCCACATGGTCTCTTGTAGTAATAGAGCTTCGCTGTCATTAGTGGGCGACATTTGACGATAAATCAACATCATCAAGGCACCATTGATGATGTTGATCATGATCAGCAAGGAGGCAAAACGTCCCAAACGACTGCTGATGGCTTTGGCCATACGCCTTGGCAAAAACAGCTTAAGAAAATAATCACTCTGCTGAGAAATATTCGCTTTCGGCTTACAACTGTCCAAACATCTGGAGTCCAACGAGCAACATAATGAACAAATCGGCAGCTGATAAGCCGAGCAATAACTCATGTCTTCCACTTCAAAGGTATTTTCACAGATACCACACACTAAACTGTGACGAGGTTTTGCCGCTTCCACCAAGGGCAACAATTCCGGACTCTGTCGAGCAATGTAATACTTTCCCTTCGTCAGCCACGCAATCAGTGGCACGCACACAAAACAAGTCGCAATGGAAATGAAATGACACAAGCTCTTCGCCACCTCACCAAACAAACCGAGATAGCACAATAAACCTAAGCTGGTTGCCACCAGCATAGAGCCGGTACCCACCGGATTGATGTCATACAAATGGGCGCGTTTGAACTCCACATCACGTGGACTCAAACCTAAAGGTTTGTTAATCAATAAATCCGCCGACAAACTCGACAACCAACTCACCGCGCTGATGGCAAACACACTTAATATGGCCCCAAGCGCTTGATAAATACCCAGCTCCATTAATAACAAAGCGATGGTCACATTAAACACCAGCCACACCACTCGACCAGGGTGTGAATGAGTTAACCGTGAAAAGAAATTCGACCAAGCAATGGAACCGGCATAAGCGTTGGTCAAATTGATCTTCATCTGACAAATAAACACAAACACAGCGGCGAGAATCAATGCCGTAGACGGCGAGGTGGTCAGAAACAAAAAGATGCGCTGATACAGATAGGTTGGATCAGTGGCTTGCACCGCACTGGCTCCGTCTGTGATGGCCAAATACGCAAGAAAGGATCCCAACAACATTTTAATGGCGCCAATAAACACCCAACCTGGGCCAGCCAAAATCAGCCAAAACCACCAACGACGATGATTACTGGCGTCCTTCTTGGGGAAAAAACGCAGGTAGTCCACTTGTTCACCTATTTGCGCCATCAAAGCAAATAACACCGACGCGGCGGCACCAAACAAAATCCAATCAAACTGCGTCGTTTGTGGCAAATGCTGTGGAACAAATTCTGTCCAACCAGAAAAGTTCTGATATTCCTGACTCACCACCACACCAATGGCAGCGACCTGTAACACCAACCATATCCATTGCGTGCCATTCTGAAAACGGCTGATGGCGCGAATACCGTGAGTCACAATTGGGATCACAAACAAAGCAGATAAGGCATACCCCAAGGCCAGCGGAATTCCTAATAAGACTTCAAAAGCCGACGCTAAAATGGCCGCCTCAATCGCAAAGAAAATAAAGGTAAAAGTGGCATAAATAAGCGAGGTGATAGTAGAGCCGAGATAACCAAAGCCGGCTCCGCGCGTCAGCAAATCTATGTCTAAACCATGTTTTGCCGAATAATAGGCAATCGGAAAACCGGTAACAAAAAATACCGCGAGCACCACCAAAATGGCCGCTACCGCATTGGTAAAGCCATAGCCTAGGGTGATCACGGCGGCTAATCCCTCTAACGCCAAAAAGGCGGCGGCTCCCAATGCGGTATGCCCCACCCTTTCGATGCTCATGGTATGACCATGCTTCGCAGTATAACGCAAAGCATAGTCTTCCAGTGTTTGGTCAGCGACCCACTTATTGTAGTGTCGCCGTACCTTATAGATTTTCTGCGTAGCTGCCATAATCGCTGTATTAAAGGCTAGCCAAAGCCATACCGGCTCCCGCAATAACACCACCTAATACTTGATTAAGCTTCTGTATGCCTTGTTGCTGAAACCATTGCCCAGTAAGAATACCCACGCCTTGTATACTCGCCGTTGCCAAAATAAACCCTAGGCTATAAGACCAAGCGGAGGCCGCGGCTGGCATTTCCAAACCATGCGCCGCGCCATGGAAAGTTGCAAAGCCAGCCACCAACAAGAGACTCGACCATAAAGGCAGATGTTTCGCCGCCATCAAGAGTACGCCGAATACCATCACCGACATAAGAATGCCTTGTTCAATGAAAGGCACAGTCAAGCCCGTGAAAGCCAATATACCACCGCCCATCATCATTGCCATGAAAGACAAAGGCACCGCCCACAGCGCACGACCACCCAAATTTGCCGCCCAAATGCCGACAGCAAACATCGCCAATAAGTGATCTAAACCCGTGAAGGGATGAACAAAACCTGCCAACCCAGCCATACTTTCTCCGTGACCAGGATGCGCTAAGCTAAGAGAGGAAAACACGGCCAACAATAAGGCCACACAAGATTTCGAGATTCGATATATCATCATATTTCTCCGATTACACAACCGCTTTGGCTGGCGGTAAACTTTTTGTTTCCAACATGCCTTCTGAGACGATAAATTGAATGATGTCATCCAAACCTTGTGCCGCTTTCAAATTTGAAAAGACAAACGGACGAGCACCGCGCTGCGCCTTGGCGTCTTTGTCCATTACTTCTAAAGAAGCCCCCACTAACGGCGCTAAATCTATCTTATTGATGATCAAAAGATCCGACTTAGTAATGCCCGGGCCACCTTTACGAGGAATTTTGTCTCCCGCTGAGACATCAATCACATAAAGGGTTAAATCGGATAATTCAGGGCTAAACGTGGCACTCAAATTGTCCCCGCCCGATTCCACAAACACCACGTCCAGCTCTCCGTGACGCTCGACCAATTCATCAATGGCGGCCAGATTCATAGAAGCATCTTCGCGAATGGCGGTGTGCGGACAACCACCCGTTTCCACACCGATGATACGATCCGCCTCTAAGGCTTCATGGCGCGTCAAAAACTTAGCGTCTTCTTGCGTATAAATATCATTGGTTACCACGGCGATCTGGTAATGCTCGCGCATGGCAGAACACAAAGAACGCAGTAAAGCGGTTTTTCCTGATCCAACAGGACCACCCACGCCCACCCGCAGAGTTTGTTTTGGTTTTGTCATAAAATACGTCCTCTTTTGCGTACTTATCTGTGCGCTTTATTATAGGAATGTCGCCTTTGTTTAACGCTTAAAAAATCACCAATTACGAGCGAAACAACCGTGTATACTGGGTTTCGTGCAAGCTACTAGCGATTGCTAAGGCCGGTAAACCAGCCCCTATGCCATCTTCTTCTAAGTGTTTTGCTATCTGAATGGCCTCAGAGATCACGGGTTGTAACTCACCCAATAATTGTTGCGCTTGCGTTTGCCCAAGTGGCACCAACTTGGTGGCCGCAGCAATCTGGTTTTCCAGCCAAGACCAAGTAAAGCCCAAGGCAGCGGTTTCAAACTCGATTTGCCAATGACAAGCCGCCACCGCAAACAAGATGACAAAGCTAACTTCTTCAATGCGCTGAAACGGTGTCGCCATGTCTAAACTGCGCATCAAGCGTGCTAAAGCTTCTCCCATGGCCGTATCGTTTAATCTTAGCTCTTTGGTCTCGCGGCAAGCCAATACTAAATCGTTCAAAGCCACCAGTTTGACTTCATCTTGTTCATACCAAGCGGCCATGGCCAAACGTAAAATCGGCAAATCGACCCTAGCAAAAGATTGCAACAACTGCACTTGCGTCCAATCTGCCACATCGGCTTGCTTGCTCAACCAGCCTTTCTCAATGGCGTATTCCAAACCTTGAGAAAAAGCATACCCACCCACAGGCAAACTGACACTGCTGAGCTGCAGCAAGCGCAGTAAAGACTGATCAGTGGTGGTGATGACCATGACTGTATGCTCCCGATTCTGGATTAAACACCGCTTCTTCATGGCTAACCACTAAGCCCAATAAATGCAGCATGTCTTCCAATACATGATCCGGCTTAATGCGTAACCAACGCTCGCCAACTTCCACTTTAGTGTGACGATTGCCTAGGTGATAACAGGCTTTGGAAAATACCGCCCAATGGTCGCAACTGGCATGGGCAACAGCTTCTAACGCACCTTCTACTTGAATGACCTTGCCACACTCTGAACGCAGAAATTCCCCTACTAATAAGGGTTTACCACGCTCTAAAAAGACTCGAATAATGTCACCATTGGCACCCGTTAATTTCAAACGACCACGCTCACGTTGCTCAGCATCCAAAGTGACACTGGTATACACAGGATCGTGGCAATGTGTGCCTAAACGCGTATAAATATCCAACATAATGAATCCTTAACAGCCTATTAAAACAAGTTGTACAACTGTGCCAGTGGCAAACGCTCCGCCGGTTCACAAGTCAGTAACTCGCCATCCGCCCTGACTTCATAAGTCTGGGGATCCACGGTAATCTCTGGCATCCAGTCATTGTGAACCATGTCAGATTTACCTATATTGCGAGTGTTTTTACAGGCAACTAAGGTGCGCTCTAATCCCAAACTTTGCCTAATGCCATTGTCTAATGACGCCTGCGATACAAAGGTGACCGAGGTGGCCGCACTGGCCTTGCCAAAGGAGCCAAACATAGGACGATAATGCACAGGCTGCGGCGTAGGTATCGATGCATTAGGGTCGCCCATGGGAGCATTGGCAATCATGCCGCCCTTAATAATCAAAGAAGGCTTAACCGCAAAAAACGCCGGCTTCCACAATACCAAGTCCGCCAATTTGCCCGCCTCAATGGAACCCACTTCATGACTAACGCCATGCGCAATCGCTGGGTTAATGGTGTATTTGGCGATATAACGTTTGGCGCGGAAATTGTCTGCACCCAGCTCAGCATCTTCTGGTAACAAGCCGAATTGCTGCTTCATTTTGTGCGCGGTCTGCCAAGTACGAGTGACCACTTCGCCAACGCGCCCCATGGCTTGCGAATCGGATGAGATCATAGAGAAGGCACCACGATCATGAAAAATGTCTTCCGCAGCAATGGTTTCTTTGCGAATACGAGAGTCAGCAAAAGCCACATCTTCAGGGATATTGCTGTCTAGATGATGACACACCATCAGCATGTCCAGATGTTCATCGACTGTATTATGAGTGTAAGGACGAGTCGGATTGGTCGAAGATGGCAGCACATTGGCGTGCCCTGCTGCACGAATGATGTCCGGCGCATGACCACCACCCGCACCCTCAGTATGGTAGGTGTGAATCACTCTGTCTTTGAAGGCATTTAAAGTGCTGTCGACAAAGCCAGATTCGTTCAAGGTATCGGTATGAATCGCTACTTGGACATCGTATTTTTCCGCCACCGACAAACAGCAATCGATAGACGCTGGTGTGGTGCCCCAATCTTCATGCAATTTCAAGCCGCAAGCGCCAGCTTCCAATTGTTCCTCAAGGGCCTCAGGTAAGCTGGCATTGCCTTTTCCTAAGAAGCCCAAATTCATTGGCATACTGTCGGTAGCTTGTAGCATTTTCCCCAAATACCAAGGCCCCGGCGTACAAGTAGTGGCATTAGTTCCGGTGGCCGGCCCCGTGCCACCGCCTATCATGGTCGTTACACCTGAGGTAAGGGCTTCTTCAATTTGTTGCGGACAAATAAAATGAATGTGCGCATCTATCCCGCCTGCGGTCAGAATAGAACCTTCCCCCGCAATCACTTCCGTACCGGGGCCAATGACAATGTCTACATTATCTTGTACATCTGGATTCCCGGCTTTCCCCACTTTAAAAATGCGACCGTTTTTCACCCCAACATCGCCTTTGACGATCCCCCAATGATCCAACAC
Organism: Marinomonas sp. ABL3_031; assembly: GCF_056161265.1. Classification (NCBI taxonomy): domain Bacteria; kingdom Pseudomonadati; phylum Pseudomonadota; class Gammaproteobacteria; order Oceanospirillales; family Oceanospirillaceae; genus Marinomonas; species Marinomonas sp. ABL3_031. Next base: position 104,321 of record NZ_JBSWYU010000001.1, on the reverse strand, counting down.
CAAGGCATTGGTAATCACCAAATCGACGGCGACCTCATTGGTCAACTGACTTTGCCCCATTCCATCACGAATGACTTTGCCACCGCCGAATTTCACTTCATCCCCATAGGTAGTGAAATCCTGCTCCACTTGAATCCACAAGTCGGTATCCCCTAAACGCACTTTGTCGCCAGTGGTTGGGCCAAACATTTGCGCGTAACTTTGTCGGTCCATGTTTGCCATCAGTCTGTCTCCTCTGTGGTCAGTTTGCCCATCACATCACCACGAAAGCCATAAATGCTTTTGCTGCCAGCGTATTCCACCAGCTCGACTTCTCGCCCCTGACCGGGTTCAAAACGTACCGCCGTCCCCGAAGCAATATTAAGGCGATACCCCTTAGTGGCGGCTCGATCGAACACTAACGCAGGATTCACTTCATAAAAGTGGTAATGCGAACCAATTTGTACGGGGCGATCACCGGTATTTTCCACTCGAACTTTCAAGGTTTTGCGTCCTTGATTCAGTACAATATCGCCTTCGCTAACCTGTATTTCTCCTGGAATCATCTTGCTTCTCCCCAGTTAATTGATCGGGTTGTGGACAGTGACCAGCTTGGTTCCGTCAGGAAAGGTTGCCTCCACCTGAACTTCATGAATCAACTCCACGACGCCATCCATAACCTGCTCGGCACTCAGTAAGGTTTTGCCGTAAGCCATTAGTTCTGCGACACTTTTACCATCTCGAGCGCCTTCGATAATTTCCATCGTGAGATACGCCATGGCCTCAGGATAATTGAGCTTTAGGCCGCGATTTAAGCGACGTTCGGCTAATAAAGCTGCGGTAAACACCAGTAGTTTGTCTTTTTCTCTTGGTAGTAATTCCATAGTCAAAGCCTCTTAATCATTAGGTCGCCCAAATACGTGGCGCACAGGCATTGCGTTGTATCAATTCAGGTCGCAGTTGTTGCCAACACTGAGTGAATAGCTTTTTCATTTGCTCACTGTCACCATGCACAGCGCGCACCAAAATAAATTCTTTCACTAAAGACACCCCCGCCAAACCAGCAAACTCCGCACAAGAATCACGTAAAGCCGCTAAGGTATCGTCTGATAAATGCGTAAAAGGCCCAGCCACCAACAAACCATTCACCGCTTGTCCTTGTAAGCCCGCTGTCGAATTCATGACCGCTGTCGACTCTTTATCAATGCGTAATCGTTCGCGCAGCCTGATACGGCCATCCACATTGATCTGAAAGCTCTGGCTAGCTTGTCCTTGAGCAAAGTCTAATTGATTCGCCGGCAAACCAAAGCAGGTGATTTCCCAACCGATAAAACGCGCACCAGAAACAAGGTGAATCTGATTCACCAACGCCGTATTGGCATCGGGATAAAGTATGGTTTCTTGTGGCAACCACTCCATGATGGCGTGATTGGGCACATGCAAATGAGTGGTTTGACGCTGCAACAATTTGTCAGGACGAGCACGGTAAACTCGCCCTGCTCCAGGCGTGGTGATCAAGACATGAGTATATGGCTGTTGACGGGATTCAATGACCAGCTCATCCCCCGACACCAAGCCGCCTGGCGGGTGCAGCAAATACACATGGGCCGTGTCTTGGCCTTCAGGGTAAAAAGGCTTTTGTACATACAAAGGCCCTTTGTGATCACAGGTTTTTAACACTGTACCTCGGGCGCCATGAGCAAAACCTAAACGTAAATAGGCTTGCCATTGGCTGGCTGTTTGCTCTGTACTGCTATGATTCAGAGCCAAGGTCATACGGCTAAATACTGCTTAATGAGATCGTCGTTAAGGTTTTCCATCTTATCCGCGGCGACAATGCGACCCTTTTCCATAAGACGAAATTCTTTGCCCACGCGACGGGCAAAACCCAGCTTTTGCTCAATTAGAATCACGGTTAGACCTTCTTCCTCGTTTAACTTGAGAATCACATCCCCAATCTGCTTGACAATATTAGGTTGGATACCTTCATTTGGTTCGTCCAAAATTAAGACTTTTGGCTCCAATACCAAAGCCCGCCCAATAGCCAGTTGTTGTTGCTGACCACCGGACAAATCGCCGCCACGACGATGTAACATTTCTTTCAATACAGGAAAAAGTTCAAACACTTTCTCCGGAATGGCTTTTTTCTTCTGTACCGGCAAGCCAATGCGCAAGTTTTCTTCCACCGTTAACATGGGGAAAATGTCGCGACCTTGCGGTACATAGCCAATGCCTGCGTAGGCACGTCGTTCGGCACTTTGTTTATGCAAGGCTTGCTGGTTCAATAAGATTTCACCACTTTGAATGGGCAACAAGCCCATAATGGCTTTCATCAGAGTGGTTTTGCCGACACCGTTGCGGCCCATAATGCAAGTGATGGAGCCCGGCACTATGTCCAAATCCAGATCCCATAAAATTTGTGTTCCACCATACAACTGGCTAACTTTTTTCATGCTGATCATAGGGTTAGGCCTCCACCGCTTCTTCGCCTAAATAGACTTCAATGACATCTTTATTATTCTGAATCTGATCCATGGAGCCTTCCGCTAACACGGAACCTTGATGCAATACCGTCACAGTGCGAGCAATGCTGCGCACAAATTCCATATCATGCTCCACCACAATAACAGTGCGCTCTCCGGCTAAGGACGTCAGCAACTCGGCGGTACGCTCAGTTTCCTGTGCCGTCATGCCAGCAACAGGCTCATCAATCAGCAAAAGTCTTGGATCGGATACAAGAAGCATGCCTACTTCCAGCCATTGTTTCTGACCGTGGGACAAAGCACCGGCTTGCATAAAACGCTGATCGCTCAAACCAATGATTTTTAACACCTCATCAATTCGATCTATTTCGCTTGGCGACAATCGAGAAAACAGGGTTTGCAGTACTCGTTTATCGGTTTTCAATGACAACTCCAAGTTGTCGAACACACTTTGCTCTTCAAATACAGTGGGCTTCTGGAACTTACGGCCAATTCCCAACTGAGCTATGTCCGCTTCGTCTTTACTGAGCAAATTATGAGTTTGACCAAAAAACACTGAGCCAGAGTCCGGTTTGGATTTGCCGGTAATCACATCCATCAAGGTGGTTTTACCCGCGCCATTGGCACCGATGAGGCAACGCAATTCACCGTCTTTGACATACAAATTCAGGTCGTTTAGCGCTTTGAAACCATCAAAACTTAGGTTCAGACCTTCTACATAAAGAATCATTTGATTGGAGACATCCACCTTAGTCGCATGTTCTGGTGCTAAAAATGGCCATACCTGATCGCGGCGAAAGGTGTCTCTTAAACCTTGCAAAGATTGATCGATGGCATTCATGATGACGCCTCCTGTGTCGATAGGCTTTGGCGCTTAGATTTAAGTTGTCCGTATAAACCGATTAAGCCTTTTGGTAAGAACAGAGTCACCAAGACAAACAAGGCACCCAAGGCAAATAACCAACCATCCGGCATGATGGCGGTAAAACGAGTCTTAGCGTAATTCACTAATAAAGCACCGATAATGGCGCCAATTAAGGTGCCGCGACCGCCAACAGCAACCCAAATAACGATTTCAATGGAATTAATCGGAGAAAATTCCCCAGGATTAATGATGCCCACTTGAGGGACATACAAGGCGCCCGCCACCCCAGCGATTACCGCAGAGTAGACAAACAACCACACCTTATAGCGTTCCGTGCGATAACCAATAAAACGGGTGCGGGCTTCCGCATCTCGAACAGCCAAAGTCACCTTGCCCAAACGCGAAGACAGAATGCGCTGACTGACTAACAAGACTAAGGCCAGTAACAGCGCCGTTATAATAAACAGCGACACTCTTGTGGCATCAGACTGCAAATCAAAGCCTAGAATTTCCTTAAAATCGGTGAGACCGTTATTGCCACCAAACCCCATTTCATTACGGAAGAAAGCCAACAACAAAGCGTAGGTTAAAGCTTGTGTCATGATGGACAGATACACACCGGTCACACGGGAACGAAAAGCTAGCCAACCAAACACAAAAGCCAATAACCCCGGAACCAATACCGCCATCATCATGGCGAACCAAAACTGATCCATCCCCAACCAAAACCAAGGTAACTCTTGCCAATCAAGGAACACCATAAAGTCCGGTAAAATGGGGTGACCATAAACACCACGGTCACCTATTTGGCGCATGAGATACATGCCCATGGCATAACCGCCCAAAGCAAAAAACGCCCCATGCCCTAAGCTTAAAATACCGCAATATCCCCAAATGATGTCCACCGCCAAAGCCAACATGGCGTAACATAAATACTTACCCAACAAGGTAATACTGTAGGTACTCACATGTAGGGCCGAGCTTTCTGGTAAAAGTAAATTGGCAGCCGATGCCAACAAGGTGACCCCTAACAACAAAATCACAAAGGGCAAGGTGTATTTGCCAGACGTGCGCCCTGCGCTAAACCAATGCAATAACTTACTCATTCTGCAGCCCTGCCTTTTTGTGGGAAAAGTCCTTTAGGACGTTTTTGAATAAAGAGAATGATGAATACCAACACAAAAATGGCGGCCAACACGGCACCTGTGGTTGGCTCTAAGAACTTATTGGCAATGCCCAAGGTGAAGGCGGCCACTAAGGTACCCAATAAATTCCCCACACCGCCAAACACCACCACCATAAAGGAATCAATGATGTAAGCTTGGCCCAAGTTTGGCCCTACATTGGTAAGCTGAGATAACGCCACGCCGGCGATGCCAGCAATCCCTGACCCTAAACCAAAGGTCATGGCATCCACCCACTCGGTTTTCACGCCCATGGCTTTGGCCATGTTGCGATTTTGCGATACCGCTCGAACGTTCAAGCCCAGTGAGCTTTTCTTTAAAATCAGCACCAAAGCAATAAACACTAATAAGGCAAAGGCCAAGATATACAAACGATTTAACGTCAAAGATAAGACGGGGTTGATTTCCCATGAACCACTCATCCAACTTGGGGTGGACACTTGACGATTCAAAGGAGAGAAAATGGTACGTACCAACTGTTGTAAAATCAGACTGATACCAAAGGTGGCCAACAAGGTTTCTAATGGTCGGCCATGCAAACGACAAATCACCAAGCGTTCAATCAATACGCCCATTAAACCCGACACTAAGAAGGCCGCTGGAATCGCCACCCAAATGGAATAATCTATGTAGTTGGGCATGATCAATTGCACCACATAGGTGGTATAGGCACCCAACATAATCATTTCACCATGCGCCATATTGATGACTCCCATCACCCCAAAGGTGATGGCCAACCCAATTGACGCCAATAACAAGACTGAACCTAAACTCAAGCCAAAAAACAGCTGATCAACAAAGGCATAACGCTGTACACTTTGATTGATCTTTTCAAGTGCCTGAGTCGCTGCCGACGCAATCACATCATTCGCCTCTTGACTTAACGTCACTAAGCCATTGCGCACATCGTTTTCTAAGCTGCCAGATAAGTAATCAATGGCCGCCAAACGAACACTTTGACTTTGCTCAACATCTTTTGCCGTGTACAAAGACAGGGCGGTTTGCATCATCTCCTGTACGTTAGAATAGGTTTCTTGAGGATAAAGTTCTTCTAAGGTAGTAAAGGTGTCGTGATCCAAATCGGCTAACAATTCACGCACCGCACTTTCACGTAATTCGGGGTCTTTTGAGGTTAATTGCAAGCCGGCAATGGTACTTCTTAACATGCCACGTAACTTATTATTGACTTTGATTTTGCGCACTTTTTTACTGGTGAGTTCAGTTTGAGGCGCAAGACTAAACACATCCACATAGGCCGTTTTGCCATCCAGCTTGGTTTTCACCACCAGCTGACGCCCTTCTCGAGTGTAATATAAATCGCCATCCAACCAAGCTCTAAACACAGGCAATAAGGACTCATCGCCCTGGGCTTCCAGTTGCTCCAACATAGCGGGCATTTTAGACAACTTGGTTTGGGTAAGCTCAGACAGCAAGTCTTTGGTTTCCACTGCCATCAGCCAAGTGGGTGAAACCATAAAAATCCCTATCAGGCAGAGACGCAAAATACGTTTCACGAAATATCTCCAGAATCAGTCGAACAAAAGTAACAAAAAAGGCTTCCAACATTTGCTGGAAGCCAAGTTTCAACCCTGGGGGGTAGTCAAATTAGTAATTTTGCCCAGAACACATTTTGGTCTCAGTATTGTAGTTACCGCATTTCAGTGGGTCAGTCCAATCGGCAATCAGGTCTTTCGAACCTGGCAAGAAGTCAGACCAAGCATCACCTGGAACCACACCATCGGTTTCCCAAACGGTTTCAAACTGGCCATCGTCTTGGATCTCGCCAATCAATACAGGCTTACTCAAGTGGTGGTTCTTGTTCATTACTGCGATTCCGCCCGTTAGGTTAGGTGTTTCTTGACCTATCATGGCTTGTTCAACCGCGTCTACGTCGGTTGTACCGGCTTCGGTTACGGCATTGGCCCACATATTGAAACCGATATAAGTTGCTTCCATTGGATCATTGGTGACACGATCAGGATTACCTGTGTAAGCTTTCCACTGGGTAATAAACTCTTCGTTCTCATCGCTTTCAACACTCTGGAAGTAGTTCCACGCGGCAAGGTGACCAACAAGTGGTGCCGTATCTAGGCCAGAAAGTTCTTCTTCACCCACAGAGAAGGCCACCACAGGAATGTCTTCAGATGAGATGCCTTGGTTACCCAATTCTTTGTAGAAAGGTACGTTAGCATCACCATTGATGGTCGATACCACCGCGGTTTTCTTGCCTGCACTACCAAATTTTTTGATGTCTGAAACGATAGACTGCCAATCAGAATGACCAAATGGCGTGTAATTAATCATGATGTCTTCTTCCGCGACACCCATGTCTTTCAGATAAGCTTCTAGGATCTTATTGGTAGTACGCGGATAAACATAGTCTGTACCAGCCAATACCCAACGTTCTACACCCAACTCGTCTTTTAAGTAGTTAACCGCAGGGATGGCTTGTTGGTTTGGCGCAGCACCTGTGTAGAAAACATTTTTAGAGGATTCTTCACCTTCGTATTGCACTGGGTAGAACATTAAACCGTTGAGTTCTTCAATAACTGGCAATACCGATTTACGAGATACGGACGTCCAACAACCAAAAATGACATCCACTTCATCTTCCGTTAACAACTCACGGGCTTTTTCCGCAAACAAAGGCCAGTTTGAAGCAGGGTCAACCACCACAGCTTCGAGCTTTTTACCAAGCAAACCGCCTTTTTTATTTTGTTCTTCAACCATCATCAGAACCGTGTCTTTCAAAGTGGTTTCTGAGATTGCCATAGTGCCTGAAAGAGAATGCAACACACCGACTTTAATGGTGTCGGCCGCCAAAGAAGGGAAAGCAATAAGCGTCGCACTGGTCAGCGCAATCGCAGAAGCAAGCGTCTTAATTTTCATGATTGAGTCGTCCTATTGTGATTTTTTGATGCGTTCAAACTGATCACTTAGGCGCTTTATCGTATGGTTATGACCTAGTGAGCAGCCCGTTCAGTATTCAAAAAAACCACCGCACAGGGTATGCGCTAATTACCCTATGGACCTACGTTAAATGACGTAGAGCAATGAAAAAACAATGATGTCAAAAGTATACTCGCAGTATAGAACTAATCTCACATCATCACTTAATGTTCGCGGTAAGATAAGACCGGGTAGAAAATTCCGGGAACACCGCCCCCCATGTTTTTAAGCCCGATGTCTCGTCGTATTTGCAATATTCAAGTTCTCAATCAACATTAGTTTTTAATGTATTTATATCATTAAGACAGTTGATAAGCGGGATAATATTGCGCTTTTTCAATCTTACTTTCACTCGGTAAAATTCCGGTGGTAAAGAAACCAAGAAATTCATAATGCGTCGGATGGTCAGGATGACCACCAACGTATTGAATAAGTTCGTAATCATGCTTGTCTTTATTAAAATGGAACTGGCAAGCTTGAATGGTATCCGTCACGGCATCGATACTTTGTCCATCACCGTTGATCTGGGTGACTACGTAGAAATGCAGGTTGCCTTTGTTTTCAGGATGAGGAACTCGACCAACACCGATCAGCACTTTTTTAGACACTTCTAACGTATATTTGCTAGGAATATTCGGACTACTTCCATACACCACCCATTTTCTTTTACAACATTTACCTATGCATTCATGCACTTTTGTTAATATAGTGAAAAAATCGGTTTCACCATTAATGCCAACGTCATCGGAGACACAAGCAGCATGAAAAATGGCCGATGAATTTCGTATTCTGGGCTTTAAATTAACGCAATAGCTTAAGCAATTTGAGTACTCTCCATAATTACGAAATCTGTCTTTCACTATGAATTCGTCTTTTTTTGCCACCCTATCCCTCCTTTCGTCCTTTGATAGACACGATTAACTGCGTGTAAACTCAACTATTTTATACAGTGAGGATAGGACATAATCGGCAAAATGCAGGGAAAAATAGGTTAAAAGTGGCTAATTAGTGGCGATCTTCTGTATAAGATCTAAATTCCCACTTCCTTAAAGCCCTATTTAAGAAAGTCATGGTAAAAGTGGCGGTTAAAATGACAATATTGAAGGAGAAAAACAATGGATAATGAAAAGTTGGAAAATTTAAAAAAGCAACAAAAGCTCTTATATTTTATTGTTCCTCTAACGGCAATCATGGCAATCATGGCAATCATGGCAATCATGAAGTATACTGGACTGTTTGCCGTTAGTACTCTGCCTATTTTTGTTGAAGCAGGCGTATCCTTCATGACGTTAATCCTACTTATCTACAATGCCAAACAAATTAAAAAACTAGAGGGCCAAACAAATTAAAAAACTAGAGGCAGAGGACACTCAATAAAGTAGCAAAAACTAATGATGTTGAAGTCAAGCTTACCAATCAAAAGGAAAGACGATGAGAATACTGACGAATATATGTTCTGATGATCTGCCCAAAAGCAAAGACTTTTACGTATCTCTACTTGGCCTTAGGGTAAAGTACGAAAGCAGCTGGTATATCCAGCTGTGTTCACCAACGAACTCCGACTTGGAATACGGTATTATTCAACGGGATCATGCATTGGTTCCCAAAGAATACCAAGTCATACCCACAGGCATGTATGTCACTTTTGTGGTTGAAGACATAGAAGCGATTTATGACAAGGCTTTAACCATGAAAGTGTCCATTCTCCAAACGCCACGTAACGAATTCTATGGGCAAAGACGATTTCTTGTTAAAGATCCAAATGGATGTTTAATCGACATTAGTTCCCCATTGGCAAACTGAATGATCTCCCTATACCGCGCAGAGGCTCACTCTTGCCTTACTCCATTTCATTTATGGCATCTAAGCTTTCTGGCAGTATTTGACCACCATCCACAACAATTTGCTGACCCGTAATGTAGCTGGCTTCGTCAGTCGCAAAGAACAATGCGGCGTTACCAATGTCCTCCACCGACCCTAGTCGTTTCAGTGGGATAGATGCCGCCATAGACTTCAAATACTCTTCCCCCAGATCCGCCAATCCTTCGGTCATGATATTACCTGGCATCACCGCATTAATCGTAGTGTTAAAAGGGGCCAATTCCATTGCGGCCGTCTTAATAAAGCCCAACTGACCGGATTTGGATGCACCATAGTGAGACCAACCCGGATAGCCAGTTACCGGGCCAGTAATGGATGAAGTAACGATGACACGGCCCTGCCCAGCTTTGGCAAAATAAGGTAAGCAGGCTTTTACCGTCAAAAAAGTACTTTTCAAATTTGTCGACATAACCTTGTCCCAATCATCAGCAGACATATCGATCATTTTTTGCTGCGGAAAAATCCCTGCATTGGCACACAGAATGTCAATTTTTCCATAGCTATCAACTGTTTTTGATAATAAAGCTTGCACATCCTGCCAATTCGAAACATCACATAAACAATAATCCGCTTGCCCACCTTCGGCGATGATGTCACCCACTGCCTCCTTTGCCTCTTGCTCACCACGTGCCGCAATCATGATTTTCACTCCTTGCCTAGCAAACACCTTGGCAATGCCTTTGCCTATGCCTTTTGATCCGCCTGTTACTATCGCCACTTTTCCCGAAAGAGATGCAAACATAGAGAAACAACCTCACTTATCTGATGAATATTTATCTTGAATTCATATATTGGAATTAACTTTGCAAGAAACGATCCAAGCGAGTTATGTCATAAAATTCATCAGCAAAAGCGCTTTTATTGATAAATAAATCTGTTGATACGGAGAACTTAGAGTGTATAACGAAGGCTTCATTGAACGTATTAAGCTCGGTCTACAAGGGTTACTTCCTTCCTGGGGAATCAGCGACAAAGCTGAGATTAAGCTACTGACCTTATCGGAAAACGCCACCTTTCTGGTACAGGATTCTCATCAATCTGCACCAATTATTCTTCGTGTACACAGACCGGATTACCACAGATTTGAGGAAATTTGCTCCGAGCTCGACTGGCTGCAAGCCTTAACTCAAAGTGACACAGTAAAAGCGCCAGCACCAATAAAACGCATCGATGGCTCACTGATCAGCGCTTTTATGGACGGTGACCAACAAAGGTATGTGGTGGCCTTTGAGTTTTTAGCTGGTGATGAACCCAAGGCGGATGACGATCTGATCACAGGTTTCGAAACGCTTGGTGCCATATCAGCAAAACTGCATAATCATGCGCTACATTGGACTTTACCAGCACACTTTGTGCGCAAAAGCTGGACCTATGATACCGCTTTAGGCGACACGCCATTATGGGGAAGCTGGCGTCAAGCAATTGATTTGAGCCCAGAGCAAGAACCGCTACTGGAGCAGTTGTGTGACGTATTGAAACAAAAGCTGGCAGACTATGGTCAAGCAACAGATCGTTTTGGTCTGATTCATGCGGATTTACGTCTAGCAAATCTGTTGGTCGATGACGGTCATTTATCTGTGATTGATTTTGATGACTGTGGTTTTAGCTGGTTTATGTATGACTTTGCCGCCGCCATCTCCTTCTATGAGGAAGAGGCCTATATCCCCGATTTGCAAGCGGCTTGGTTAAAAGGCTATCGTTCGATACGAGAATTATCCGCAGAGCACGAGGCCATGATTCCCACGTTTATCCTATTTCGTCGTATGTTGTTAACCGCTTGGGTTGCCAGTCATTCCGAGACGCAAACCGCGAAAGACGTTGGACTGGGAAAATTCACTCAAGGCACCGTCAATTTGGCTAAAGCTTATCTGGATAAGCTGGCAAATGTTGAGGAAAAAAACCGGAGACGAGAAGCATGACGGAGCCTTATCCAAAGCCTGACAAGCCTGCCCAAATCTTGGATATGAATGCCTTTGATCAAGCCAAGTCTAAGGTTAGTCCTGCCGTGCAACGTAGGTTAAGTAATGTCGGTGCTTCTGCTGTGCTGTTTTATCGCCAGCCAATCGAAATGGTCTTTGCAAAAGGCGCATGGATGACAGCAGCGGATGGTAGTGAATATTTAGACTTTTACAATAATGTACCTTGTATTGGGCACTGTCACCCTGCGGTGATTGATGCGGTGGCTCAACAAATGGCCAGACTCAATACCAATACACGCTATTTGGTCAGCGTAGTTGACGAGTACATAGAAAAGCTCAAAGCCACTTTCCCAGCAACACTGTCTAATGTGGTGCTGACTTGCTCGGGCAGCGAAGCCAATGATTTGGCCATGCGGTTGGCGTGTAAATCCACCGGAGGAAGCGGCTTTATTGTCACGGAATGCGCCTATCACGGCAATACGGCCTATGCAACACAAGTCTCTCCTTCCAGCTTAAAAAACGACTCTTTACCTAACCATGTGGTGGCGATTCCCGCTCCTTCAACGCAAAACTATGGCGCGGACATAGAACAAGGCTTTGCTAATGAGGTACAAGCCGCCGTCGATGAACTTTCACAACGCGGTATCAAGGTGGCAGGGCTATTATTAGATTCTATTTTTTCTTCCGACGGTGTATTCACACACCCAAATGGTTTTTTGCAATCTGCCGTTGCCGTCATACGTCGTGCCGGTGGTGTATACATTGCTGATGAAGTACAGCCGGGGTTTGCACGTACTGGCACTCATTTCTGGGGTTTTGCCGCCCACGGTGTGATACCCGACATGGTCACGATGGGCAAACCCATGGGGAACGGTTTTCCCATGGCTGGCGTGGTCACCAAACCCCACTTATTGGAAGCCTTTTGTGAGGATGTAGGATATTTCAATACCTTTGGTGGCAACCCAGTGGCCGCAGCGGCGGGCCTTGCAGTATTAAACACTTTAGAAAGCGAAAGCCTACAAGAGAATGCCCGTGTTTTGGGAGATCAAATTAAAGCACGTCTGCTCGATATCGCTGAACACTCTTCTATGATAGGTGAAATACGTGGCTCAGGATTGTTTTTCGGCATAGATATCCAAGTACAAGGTGCACCTAATGCCGAACACACAATTCAGGTGATAGATCGCTTACGAGAGCAAAAAATATTGGCAGGTGCTGCTGGCAAACAGGGAGCAACCTTGAAATTAAGACCTCCCCTTTGCTTAACTCAATCGGAAGCCGAATTCTTCATAGACGGTTTTAAACAAGTTGTCCTAGACTAATTCAAGACAACAAAAGAGCAGGCACATGTATCAAGATGTGATCGATTTTTGGTTTTCAGAAGCGGATCCTAAGCAATGGTTTCAAAAAGACCATGCTTTTGATCTTATGATTCAACAGCGTTTTGGGAAACGACACGACCAAGCCACAGCCGGAGAACTCTTTTCATGGCGTCATACCGCCATGGGCAGTTTGGCAGAAATCCTCATTCTTGATCAATTCTCTCGCAATATTTATCGAGATGAGCCTGCTGCTTTTGCCTCTGATGTATTGGCTTTAGCTTTGGCGCAATTTTCAATTGCACAAGGCTTTGATTCCGAGTTACCCGAAAAACAACGTGCTTTCCTTTATATGCCCTTCATGCACAGTGAGTCTAAACTCATTCATATCGAAGCTTTATCCCTTTTTACATCACTGGGTAACGAAAACAATTTAGCCTTCGAGATTCAGCATAAAGCCATCATAGATAGGTTTGGTCGTTACCCTCACCGTAATGCCATTTTGGGCCGTCCATCCACTGAGGCCGAAAAAACATTTCTTAAAGAGCCCAATTCCAGTTTTTAAAAGCTTGTCTTACTAAGTATGACTATTTATAGTCACTATGCTCAAAATATTCCAAGGTCAGGAATGTAGAGCAGCGTTGGCTATTCGAAGATAGCGCAGTTTCTATGACATCGATACAGGAGGTTAGTATGAAAATAGTTATTATTTCCATTGGTACACAAGGAGATGTAAGACCTTTAGTTGCGCTCGGCAGTGGACTCAAAAAATTAGACCATCAGGTGCGTCTCGTTTGTAATATCAAATTTCAACCTCTGGTTGAATCCGCAGGATTAGAATTTTCGCCTATCCATGCTGACTTTCTCGAACTTATGGCAACCAACCCTGAACAGCTTAAAAAGGGCAAGAGTATTGTTACGGTATTTAAGGTTGCGCGCCGAGGCTTATTCAATATGGCGGATCAATGGGCCTCACAAGGTATCAATGCCGCGAAAGGTGCAGATTTACTGATAGGTAATGGCATGTCTGTTCCCATAGTTTCTTCTTTATCAGAATCACTCGGCATTCCCTTTGCCCTATCACACCTTCAACCTATGACCCCTACTCGAAAAATTCCAGCAATGGGATTACCATTACCAAAAGACAAGGTGATCGAATGGTATAACCTTGCTAGTCACCATGTCTTTCGCTTGATCGGCTGGCACATTTTACGTCCAGCGATCAACACCAAACTTCGTCAGCAATTGGGATTAAAGCCCTATCCTTGGCGCAGCCCTTATTATTTACCCGTGCTAAAACACAAACCCATCATATATGGATACAGTCAGCATCTGTTACCAAACCCAGACGATTGGCAAGCAAATATTGTCGTATCCGGATTCTGGTTTTATGACCAAGCTGCTAGCTGGCAACCGCCAAAACATTTAGAAGATTTCCTCAATAAGGGTTCTAAACCCATCTATGTAGGATTTGGTAGCATGCTTAATGGCAATGCTGCTGAATTAACGGAAAAAATCCTTGCTGCCATTCGCTTAAGTGGCCATAGGGCGATTTTCGCTGCTGGATGGGGGGGCATATCAAGCGAACAAATATCTGGCTTAGAAAAGCAAATTTGTCTCATTGACAACGCCCCACATGATTGGCTGTTTCCCCGTGTTAGTATGGCAATACATCATGGCGGAGCTGGCACGACAGCCGCAGCAGCGAGAGCAGGTATTCCTTCTATTATCGTGCCTTTTTTGGCGGACCAACCCTTTTGGGCCTGGTGCCTAAAACGACTTAACGTTTCTCCTGGCTCACTGGACCAAAAAAACTTTTCGGTAACACAATTAGTGCGTTACATTGACGATGCGAATTCAGCAGCGATCCAACAAAATGCTTTCCAATTGGGTCAGAAGATTCGCGCTGAGAATGGCGTAGAAAATGCGATACTGGCTTTAAAAGAGTTTGGCTATATTCCTTAATCAAACCATTCACCCAAGGCTGTATTCATCGTCTAATCATTTTCTAGACGATGAATACAGCTGGTAAATTATTCACATGAAAGCAGGACCGTTTTGTGTTTAAACAAACGCTTCACGGTCTCCAGCTTCATTGGCAACTGAATATACTCACCGGCTTGCCATAACTCGACTTGATCAGCAAAATTATCACTGCCAATCCAGCCATCCTGACCGCCTATCATGACAAAATAATTGCTATCTTCATCGCTCATATCACTGATATGACGAATACAAGAACCAAAACTGACTTTGTGTTTTTTACTGACTAATGGATGGCCAGTTTTATTTACCGTGTTAGCACCACCACTTGCCGGCACATCAGCGAAGCGATAACGACGACCAATAAAGGGCAGATGTGCAAACATATGGTCAAATCGTAAACGGTGAATATCTCCCCAGTTCGAATGATGAACAAGTTGTTTACGCAGCTTTTTAAGCCCTTTAATAACCGCATTGGCTAATTGCTCTGTTGCCACCTTTTGAAGATCATCCAGCAAACGAGAATAGGCCATCCAAATGGTCTGATAATGCTTCGCTGTTTTCATCAACTGCAATTGCTTAACGACTTCACAAAGCAAAAGTTCAAACGCCAGTGGTTCAACACGCTCCGCTTGATAACCACCATCCCACTCTTGCAATAAGAAAATCATACTTTGTAAGTTAGCTGGGTATCGCTTGTCATCAATACTGCGCAAAAACAACTGACATAATGGCAATGCACTGGGCATAAGCACGTCGAGCTGACTGGCGCGAAAATCGGCAAAAGTTAGCTTACTATTTTGTTGATAAAGCGCCGTTAGCCTTTGACTACGATCATAGGGCGAAAAGAAGTAACCCACTGGAAAATCACTGTTTTCTGGTCGTTGATTGGCTGACACCACAAAGCCTTGTGCAGTATCCACTCTAACAGGCATGTCTTTGGTGTTCGCCATATCTTGCCAATTTTCTGCCGCACTAATGGGTAAAATAACATCCTCTGGTGCCTGATTTGGGCGTTTCGGCAAATGTCCCGCCAAACAATGACCTGCTCGCTGACCTTCACCACCCACAGCGACCATATTCAATCCAGCAACACCAAAGGACGTCAATGCATCATGAAATGCCTCCCAACTCTTAGCAGTAGAGATAGTCAATAAAGCGCCTATTTCATTACTTGCCTGATGTCCTTGCCAGCGCATGGACACAGCTTGATCACAGCGCATCAATTTACCATCTGAGACCATTGGTCCAAGAGCGGTTCGACGCAGTTTGATTTTGCGAGGTCGGCTCCAGCGCGGTTTAATCGTTTGCCATTCTTCTTCTATCTGTTCATCGGTAAAATCGGACACATCGAACAAATCACTGCTTTGTGCATGTAGATTGGTCGCCCCCCAAGCAATATGCTGGTTTCTGCCCAATAGGAAAAATGGAATACCCGGCATCATAGCCCCAACCAAATGCATACCTGGGGCTTTGGCACCAATAAACAGGCAGGGACTGGGAGCGGCAATCGGCAAATGTGGATCGCTGACAATGGCGGCATAACCACTTTCGGTACGCTGGCCGGAAATCCCTGAGGAATTACTACCACTGCGAGTTTGTAATGCCAGTACATGTTCTGCACTAAACCGACCTTGTGCAGCATAGGCACTCGGACTGTCGGCGTTTACCAAAGTCGGCCACAAAGCTTGCCAATCCTTTGTCGACATACTTCTGCGGGCTTTCAACAGTTTTAACCAAACTAACCAACTGATATCAGCAGAATTAATGCGCGTAAAGGTCATCAAATCTTCCATCGTCCATGGCTTTGGTTGAATGCCCAACACTTTGCATTCGTGTGGTAGCTCAGGACAATGAAGAATCGCTGTGTTCAGACCCGTTAAAAAATTTTCTGTCCACTCACGCGTCTCTGAATCCATTGTCGCTATCATCTCAGGCACGGCCTTAGCAATATCCAATAAGCGTAAAGAACGGTCAATTTCAGCGCCCATTGGACCAATCAATTCAGAGATTCGCCCCATCCCCAAGTAGCGCATGATTTCAATTTGCGCCAATCTTAAATGGCCGTGAATTAAGCCTAATGTTTGCGCCAGATCGGTTTTTGACTGTGCATCCACAAAAGGAACCTGATGATGATTCCAATAGATGTCAACGGGAGCACTCAGTGTTAGCTTATCCGTTGGTAACATAGCCAGACGTTGCTGCAGTGTTTTAGGGGTGGGTTTGGTGATAAATGCTTTACCAATCACCCCTAGGCCAACCAATACTCCCCAGCATTTATCGAAAAATCCAATTTCTTTGTATTGCGTCATGCAATGTCTCCTTACAAACTAAATCCATGTTTTAAATACATTATTAATCCATTTAGGGATAATATGAATGCTACACCTAAAAAGTAAGATGAAAAGAAAAAGTTTCGCAATCTTCATCTTGTGACGCAAAAAATCTAAATGCGATGGCAAACCTCTTCTCTTCCCATCTGGCTTTTCTCTATCGTTAGCCCTCTTATACGATTACCCTACAAGCAATACTCAATCGCTCACCTTAATCACCTTCATTCACACAAACCTTAACAAAAGCCCTCAAATACCTAACTTGAAAAAAAACCTATCTCCTCTAATCTCAACATTAGGAAACCAGCTAATTCTTTATTGCCAAACGCATCTATCTCATTAGAGGAAAAATTATGTTACGTGGATTGTTTACAGGATCTTCCGACAGTACCTTACAAGTGCTAGAACAAGCGATCGATGCGGTCGTTAGTATCGATGAAAACAACAAGGTCACATTTTTCAATAAAGCGGCCGAGAATTTGTGGGGCTACACGCGATCAGAAGTGCTAGGCAATAACGTTAAGATGTTGGTACCTAAAGCCATCCAAGCCAATCATGATGATTATGTCAACGCTAACCGTACAACGGGCATTGATAAAATTGTCGGCCAATCCAGAGACATCTTGGTACCACGCAAAGACGGCACCAATATATGGTGTAATCTGGCACTTTCTCGAATCAAAATGAATGGTAAAATCACCTATACCGCCTTTATTAAAGACATTTCCTCACAAAAAGAAGCCATTGATAGAATTGACCAAACATTAGAACAATGTATTGATGGCGTAATCACTATTGATGAAAACAATAACGTGATCTTTTTTAATAAGGCGGCAGAAAAACTCTGGGGAACCACAAGAGACAAAGTATTAGGGAGCAACGTTAAAATGTTGGTACCCAAAGCCATTCAGGGCAATCATGATAATCTGGTCAATGCCAACAGAACGACTGGCGTCGATAAAATTGTTGGCACCTCTCGCGACATTCAGATCGAAACTCTCGACGACCGAAGTATTTGGGCGAACTTGTCACTGTCAAAAATTGAATCAAATGGCAAAATTCTTTACACCGCTTTTGTAAAAGACATTACGGCACAAAAATTACAGCAAGAACAATTCGCCACACTTTCATTGGTGGCCAACGAAACGGCCAATTCTGTTGTCATTACTGATGATAAAGGCTTAATCGAATACGTCAATCCAGGCTTCACCAAACTGACGCATTATGACTTAGAAGAAGTGATAGGCAAAAAACCAGGTTCGTTTCTGCAAGGAGAACACACATCCAAAGCCACAGTAGAAAGAATAGCTGATAATCTTCGCAATCGTGTTGCCTTCTACGATGAAATCCTCAATTACGATAAACATGGCGATGCTTATTGGATCAGTTTGGCCATTAATCCTGTGTTCGATAAAAATGGTGAGTTGATTAAGTTCATCTCCATCCAGGCTAACATTGACGAAACAAAACGCAAAGCCTTAGAAAATGATGTTCGCTTAGAGGCCATTAGCTTAAGTAATATCGTTATGGAGTTTAGTCCGAATGGAGAGCTGGAATTGGCTAACCCTAAAGCGATGGAAAGTTTTGCTATCACCGAGTTTGCTACCTTGCAAAGCCATACCAAAAACCTCAATACCTACATTACTTCCGAACAGTGGAACAAGGTACAAAATGGTGAATTTATCAATGCCGAATTGACCATGAATGAACTCATATTGGCCGTTGCCATGACACCAGTATTCGATGCGGAAGGTAATCTCAGTAAAATTTTGATTTATGGTTCCGACGTCACAGAACGAAATGCTGTGATCAAGAAAACGCACGGCGCTATGTCTCAGGTTTTAGAGCGTATCGGTAGTATTATTCAGACCATTAATGGCATTTCTGATCAAACCAATTTACTGGCCCTAAATGCCGCCATTGAATCCGCACGCGCAGGGGAAGCTGGACGAGGTTTTGCCGTGGTAGCAGACGAAGTACGTAATCTTGCCAAGAGCACAACGGAATCCGCCCATGAAATTTCTTCCCTTATTGATGAGACAAAAAGCCATGTAGATCAATTGTCTGCCTATATGAACAACGACGATTAATTCGCCGTTTTTCCATCATCAAGATGAGCGCATATCTTGATGATGGGAATAAGGTGATTCAGTTTGAAAACCAGAGTAAAGCGCCCCTCAATTTGCCTTGTTCCACGACAATAAAGGGTGTCGATCCAAAAGCCCATTCACGACATAAACGAATGAGGCCCCTTGAAGAAAGTAAATAATGCTTTTAAGACCTGCTCTTGTTGCGCAGACACATCATCAAATTTGAGAGAATAAATAAAATAAGCACTATGCTGCTCCGTGCGGATAATATTCGCTTTTAAAGACAAGAGTGCTTGGCTGCCATGCCTTTTAATGTCTTCTGGTAACACAATTTGCAAACTAACAAGCAACTGAGGATCCAATTGCAATTTGGAACGAAATTTAATGCCTTGCATACTGATGTCATTGGTCATTCCTTCCCCAGACATGTCGCCTTGTTCCACATACAACCGCATTTTATTTTCCGATCGAGGAGCATCACGTTTTTCATTATCCGCTTTCGCCACAAATTCATGGGTTTCGGTCATAAAGCCTTGTAGATGCGTTTCCAGCTTCTCAGAGATATGGTAAAGGTCATCCGCCACCATAGCAGTGGTATTGGCTTTACTGTTACTTTCATCTAAACCATTCACTAAGTCATCCAGCTTTCTACTCAAGACTTCGAAGTGATCCATTTGTTTTTGGTTCAATTGCGCGATCGTTTCCGTATTCTCCGAGGTAGTACTAATGCCTTCCGACATGGCAGTAAAAGAGGCCATGGTTTTCTTCGACGTTTGCTGCGCTTGATTGACCATGTCCACCACTTGGTTCATCGAGGTTACAGTGATGTCGACTTTGCCCATCAATTGAGCAAGCAACTCGGAAATATCCTTACTAGAACTTGAAGTACGAGCTGCCAAACTTCGAACTTCATCGGCCACCACCGCAAAACCACGCCCCTGCTCACCTGCTCTGGCAGCTTCTATTGCGGCATTCAAAGCCAGCAAATTGGTTTGGTCGGCAATATCATGGATGGAATCGATAATGTCATTGATTTGCACCGAGAAATCTTTGAGTGCTCCCAATTGTTGTGCCGCTTGGTTTACCGTCCTGACAGCGCTATCAAATTGTTGGATATTATTATTTACCAACTCAATACCATCAGCCGAGATAGATAAGGTGTCTTTGGAGCTGTTGGCGGCCAACGTAATATTGTCACTGACTTCATTAGACGCCTCCAATAAAGATGAAATGGCTGAATGTACCTCATTAGAGCTTTTCTGTTGTGCTTTCCCCGTTACCGAAATTTCATGAGAAATATCCGATACCTGATGCGCTGAATGAGACATTTGTCGACCGTGTTTCTGCACCAATGCGATGACTTCGTGCAAGGAAAGCCGCATTTTCTCAACATTGCGCATCAAATCGCCCATTTCATTACTCGGATACTTCACTATATCCTTATGTTGATTTTGCAAATTACCATCAGCAATTTGACGTGTCGTATCGATAACAAAGTTGATAGAACGCATAATGTTGCGCAAAATTAATCCATAAAAAATAACCACTAAAACAAACGTCAGCCCAGCTGCTATTATTTGATTTCTCACCATTTGCTTAATTTTGGCTTGCGATGCCTGACTAAACATCACCACAGCCTTGTTCATATTGGCCAATACATTGACGCTGTTTTCACTGATCATTTGCAACACATTAACGTCGTACTCCTCGGCAGCAATATGTTCAATATTTTCCTCATGCGCCTTCCATAACACGGCAACCCTTTCCAATTGAGCCTTAATGTCTTCATTAGGTGGAGGCGGAAGTTCAACCGCTTGAGTCATGCCCAAATCCGTAAAGGTTTCCCCTCCATAGGTTAAGGCGTCAAGAGATTGATCAAACAACCTTTCCGATTTATGTACCGCCTCAAGATTTGGCTTGGTCTGAGTTAACTTAGCCACTTCTAATGCTAATAAAAATTCTTTGGTGATTTTTTGCGTCAGCATACGTTGACGGCCAGCAATATTGACCACCAAAGTATCATTGGACTGTTGATTTAATGAAATGACTGTATAAAGAATGAGCGTGGTCAATGTGCCAATAAAAATAAAAACCAAGCACAACAACTTCATTTTCAAGCTTAATTGATTGAACCAATTTGACAATAAAGATATCGGCCGCATTGAGCAATTCATCCCTAAAGGTTGTTAAACATGTTAACTAAAAACCTAGTTGGCATTGCGGCTGTCAGCAAGTTGTTGATGTAATAAATTGTGAATCAGATCAGAATAGTGATTGAATAAGCCCCTCTTGAGTCAGTAAAAGTCTCTTTTTAAACCTTCTCAATCACGATAGACAAATAGCCTACTTCAAAACCAAATTTGGTCATTACGGACTCGTTGATTACCACCCCGTCTTTGACCATGTACATGCGATCGTCCACTGTCACTTCAATGATGTCGCCATCGTATGGGACTTGCAGCACGTATTTCATGAATAAAGCATTGCCAGCTATTTTCACTTCGCCTGAACCGACCACATCATTGGCGGTGGCTATGTATTGGCCTTCTGCGTTTGGGGTTAGAGTCCAAGTACGATTTTGTATTTCACCATCATCAAACACAAAGACTTCCGCTAAAGTACCCACGCCATTTTCCCAACGGCCCTCCAATGTAGCATTGAAGTAACGAATGACTTCACCACTGCGATTTTTCAATATGCCATGAGCCCGCAACTCACCAGAGAAAAAGGATTGCAGATCAAATTTCGGCGTGTTGTTGGCGTAAATGGAGACCTCAGTGGTAGAGCAAGCAGATAAGAATAGGCTGGCAAATAGGATAATCAGTCCGTGTTTCAATGATATGAGTCTCATAGTTGTCCTCTGATGTTATTCATCGTATTGGTAGCGAATATCAACACTTTGATATTTGCCTTCGGCATTGCTGATATTGGCACGGCCAGTAAAACGTAACAGTTGCTGTAGCTCTTTGTCATAAGCAACAACGATGGGATCAACCGCTAATTTAACTAGCCAAGAAACCGATGACAAAGTAAAACAAACCGCATTCGCTGGCGTGTCTGCTAAACAGGACGCCTGCTGAAAACGGAAGGAAAAAGTCGTTTGCTTAGTGGGCACTAGATACTCAACATCCATGGCTTTGCCTGTCATTAGGGTTTGCCAATATTGACGCACAAAGGCATCAAAGCCCGCGTCTATGACCATGTTGGCTTTGTCACCAATGACTTCCGTCTCTTCTTTACTGTCGGCACTTTCTCGATAACGTATTAAGAAGTTGTCAGCCTGTTGAGTCACTTGAATGGCTTCGCCATTACGCTGATTCAACTGTTGAAAACTGGGACGTATCAAGGATTGAGAGAAGTCAATTTTTTTACGCGCAAAGACCTGGCCATCCGGCTCAGAATAGACCACACTATGCTGATGATCGGGTAATCGCTGATGTCGCTCTGTGTAGAGCAGTTCCCCACTTTCTAAACTGTAAACCTGACCAAAAGCAGAGCTAGGTGTTGAACTTTGTGAAGCCACAACCACACCGCTTAGTAACATACCCATTACGGCTAAACAGACAGCACCCCTTAGTGAATACAACATATTAATCCCGCTTTTCAGTAAGTTGCCATTTATGCGTCAACCAAACGCCAAGAGGCAAAATCATTGCCCATAAAACCGCCACCAGCAACAAGCTTTGCCAAACAGGTTGTGCCAAAGAAACCCCTGCCATATTGGCACCGGCAAAATAACTCATGGTTGGACCAACCAAACCAAATCCCGCCGCCAACCAATACCTTCGTTGGAGAAAAACCAAACTGTGAGCAAATAAGGTAGCCACGCTTACCCACAAACATAATAGCCACAATGGAGGAACGCCTTGTGCTGTCCAAAGCTCTGTCTCTGAGGTAAAGACAGACCAACGAAACAAACTGCCATCCACCAATAAACCGAGCCCTAGAAACAGCAGAATGAGACGCCATTCTTTGGCATTTTTGATGAAAAAAAACTGGTGCAAAACAAGGTAAACGGCGGTGGCAAGCACCGCCCAGAAAGAGCCGCTTAAAAGACAAATAAACCATACTATTTGGAATAAGATGCCATTTAAAATGGCCTTCTTTGCCATGGCGTTATTGTCCTGTCGAAAGCGTTAAGCGATGACCAGGTTTGGCGAAAATAAATTGCCCTGTGCTGATGGCTCGCTCTTTAAAGCCCCCTTCACAGTAGGCGAGATAAAAATCCCACATACGACAAAACACATCATCGAAGCCCATAGCAGAAATTTCCTGACGGGCCCCATGAAAACGTGTTCGCCAGTCTGCTAAGGTTTTCGCATAGTGTTCTGTAATGTCCTCTAAGCCAACGATTTGCATATCAGTTTTCTTGGCAATTTTATCAGCAATAACCTGATTCGAAGGCAGACAACCACCAGGAAAAATATAGCGCTGAATAAAATCAACTGAACGACGTGCATAATCATAACGCTGATCGGCAATGGTAATGGCTTGAATTACCATCAAACCTTCTGGCTTCAACAGCTCACTGCATTTACTGAAGTAGCTATCGTAATATTCATGGCCGACAGCTTCGATCATTTCGATTGAAACCAGTTTGTCGTACTGACCTTGCAAGTCCCGATAATCGTCAAGCAGAAGTGTGACCTGGTCTTGTAAGCCTTCCGCGTGTACACGCGCCTTGGCAAAGTCATATTGCTCTTGAGAAATGGTCGTTGTAGTGACTTTACAGCCATAATGCTTAGCGGCATGAATCGCCATGCCTCCCCAACCCGTACCTATTTCAAGTAAGTGATCGCTTTCTTTCAATTGCAGTTTTTGGCAAACGCGATCCAACTTAAATACCGCAGCTTCCTCCAAAGAGGCTTTCTGTTCAGGATAGAAGGCAGAGGAATACATCATGGTAGGATCAAGAAATAACGAGAAAAAATCATTACCTAAATCGTAGTGGGCAGAGATATTATCACGAGAACCTTTTTTGGTATTGGCATTCATCTTGTGCAGAATTTTAGTGCCGATTCGTGACCAAATGGGTCGCTTCTGATCCATCTTATTGATCAGATTTAAGTTCGCCACCATCAAGCGGATAACCCCCACTAAATCGGGGGATGACCAATAACCTTTCATAAAAGCTTCGCCAGAACCTATGCTGCTGTTGAAAAAAACATCCCGATAAGCCGTTTTATCTTCAACACGAATGTGCGCTATGTATTGAGCCTTGGTAAGGGGTTCTCCAAAGGAATAAACCATACCCTCTTCCTCAAGAGTAAGGTGGCCTATGGAAAGGCGATTTAACATGGCAAACACCATTTTACGTGCCATGCCATCAATTCGGGAGGAAGAGGATTTCTTAGCTTGCTTATGATTTTCTACACTGGCCAAACTCATACTAGTGGAACCTCTTATATTGCTACTCGACTTAAGTTAATGTTTTAGGATGGCTATAAAAAGGCACTCTTTTCAGCCACAATTTCATTGCTTGCCAATAAATTCCGAACGCCACTTTTGCTGTCATAAAAGGATAATAAAGCAAGATGTTACGCAGGTTCTTACTGTTCATCGGCAACTTAGACAAAGCCAAAGTGGCATCAAAAACACATTCGTTGGACCCTAAGACTTTGTTTTGCATATGCACGGTCAATTTGTTCTCTGGCTGATTACTCCGCCAATCATAATAATGATTCATCGGATGGAATGGGGACACGTGCATTTCTTTACCAAACTGCATACGCTGACGACCTTGTTGTGGATCACATCTCAGTACGTAAGCCACCTTTTCTCCCCACGGAGTATTCGTTACCTCCAACAACATTGCTTGCAGTTGCTTATCCTGATCAAAGCAGTAATAAATAGTGATAGGGTTAATAATAAAACCAAAGTAACGACAGTTAGTGAGCATACACACAGGCCCATTCAAAACGATACCAAGCTGACGAAAGACTTCTCCCTGTACTGCTTGCTTAATAGGAAGACAGTTATCACCAAAATAATCTTTGCGAGCAAAGCGCGCCAATGACCAAAATTGGGTTGACCACCAAGGGCTCATCGCCAAAATGTCATCCAATTCATCCAAATCGAAATACATCATAAAGACCTTATATTGAAAGGCATGATGACGAGGTTCAAAACGACGATGGCGCACAGTGCCATAATAAATGGCACTGTGCGTCTCTGTAGGCTGTGACCTAGAAGCCGACATTACCAATTTACTCCCAATCCCTCTGCGACACGAACGCCACTCCAACATCCATCTTCATGGAAACCATTGCGCCAATAGGCACCACAGAACCAAGTATGATTAACACCATTGATTTCTGACCAGCGCCCCTGAGCATCAATACCTTCAATGGTAAAAGTTGGATGAGCGTAATTAAAACGACCTAAAATCTTATTTTGATCAATCATTTGCGTTTGATTCAAGGTCACCACATAAGTAGTATCGCTGTCCAAGTGCTGAAGTATGTTCATGTTGTAACTTAAGGTTGCAGGCTTATTTTGCTCTTCATCCAAATGATAATTCCAACTTGACCACGCCAATTTGGCCCTTGGTAATAAACGCGTATCCGTATGCAATACCACTTCATTATTACGATACGGAATGGCTGATAAGATTTCCTGCTCTTGTTGACTAGGATCCGCTAACAAAGCCAAGGCTTGGTCGCTGTGACAGGCAAACACCACTTCATCAAACATCTCTGTCTTACCGTCAGCAAATTCCAACACCGCACTATTGTCTAAACGTTGCACCTGTTTAATGTCAGCACTTAACACAATCTTATCTTTGAAGCGCTCCACCAAGGGCTGCAAATACGCAGAAGAACCACCTTCAATGACACGCCATTGAGGTCGATCATTGACACTAAGCAAACCGTGATTTTTAAAAAAGCGGACAAAAAAGATGAGCGGGAAATCCATCATTTCTTCCAAAGTAGACGACCAAATGGCACTGCCCATAGGAATCAAATAATGTTCAGCAAAACGCTTACCGTAACGTCGTTCCGCCAAATATTCACCAAGTTTGATGCCATCTTTTAATTGCCCCCTTTCCAAATCTTGTATGGCTTCTTTGTTAAAACGTAAAATGTCTTTCAACATACCAAGATAGGGCAAATTAAGCAGGTTACGACGCTGTGCAAACAGGGTATTAAGATTGTTTCCGCCATACTCTAGACCAGTACGCTGACAACTCACACTGAAACTCATTTCCGTTGGACGAGAAGACACTCCAATCTCATCCATCAAACGAATGAAGTTTGGATAAGTCCAATCATTAAATACAATAAAACCCGTATCTATGGCTCTGATACGTCCCGCTTCTTGAACTTCCACTGTCGCCGTATGACCACCAATGCGTTCCGCTGATTCATATAGCGTCACATCATGTTTTTGCTGCAATAAATAAGCACTGGTTAATCCTGAAATCCCTGAACCAATAATGGCGATTTTCACTCACTTTCTCCTCATAACAGGATGGTCTCTTCTCTTAATATGAGTTCCTGTCGTTATTATTTTCGTTACAAATGGTTTGTTTTCTTCGGTGCTAACTTTTTTAACCACCATGCTGGGAAATGACGTCCCAACCAAAGCAAAGCAGATAAAGCTCTAGGGAAAGCATACTCATAAGGACGTTTTTGTATGGCTCGATAGATACCTTGAGCCGCGTCGTCAGCGGACATTAAAAAAGGCATATCAAAAGTATTTTTTCGTGTTAACGGAGTGTCCACAAAACCGGGTAAAACACAGGTCACATCAATACCTAAGGGGTTTAGATCCATACGTAATGATGACAGAAAGTAGCGAATTGCCGCTTTGCTGGCACCATAAGCTTCGGCTCTTGGAAAGGCGGCTTGTACCGCCTGAGAACTGATACCTACTAGATGTGGCTGGGAAGATTTTTGTAGCAAGGGCAAACACATTTCTACACTGTTAACCATGCCAAAGAAATTGACTGACATAATTCGTTCCATCATAGGCCAATCCGTTTCTTCGCCTTCTATGTCTAAATATTCACAGGTACCAGCATTAAGAATAGCACAATCAATACAATCCACCTGTTTGGCAATCTCGTCACGCACCCTGTCAATTTTTGTTTTATCTACTATATCGAATGGCACAAAAGTTAGACGGCTGTCCTTTGCTGTTAACTCACTTAAATCCCCTGCTGATCGCGCACTGGCAATGACTCGCCAATCTGCTTGCAAGTAGCGCTTTACCAAAGCGAAACCGATGCCTGAACTGGCACCGGTAATCCACACCGTATTGTGTTGGCTCATAATGGCAAACTCCCTCAAACTATACAGCTAAACGCCTTTTAAGACCTTTAACCACACTTCCCAACAAGGGCACATTTTCATAGAGAAGCTGCCCCAGGTCGTATACGTCTTCATGAAAATAAATGCATTCATGGAACTGGACTTGACTCATACCACGTACCGATATGGTGTCCTTACCAAGTTTTGGGTGTTTAAAATGCATGTTCCACTTAATGTAGGCCATGTTGTCGGACACTATCTGATCAAGGTATTCGAAATGGCCGCTTTGAACATTCACGCTCATCTCAGACAAATAGGCGTGTAACGCTTCTGCCCCTCGCAACTCATGGATGGGATCTTTAAAGATGATGTTGTCCGCATAAACTTGATCAATTTTACCAAGCTTGGGATGTTTAACATCGCGATAGAAATCTTTAAAACTTTCTATCAGTTGTAAATTGGGAGCGAGTTGAGAGTCCATAATACACGTCACTTCTGGTTCAGTAGTTGCATTTGAGTTAAAAAAATCAACGTTTCATTAAACGCACAAGGTGACAAAATGGATCAATTTATTATTTTTCTATTTGTAAAGCAGCGCACTGTGATCCAAAATTCGAGCGGCTGCGTAACAAATATATTGAAAAAAACGCAGTCAGAAAGTTTGACGATACTCCATCACTCGGAGCCCTAAATGGAAAGCGCAAACAAAATAGAACCAGACAAAAAGAGAGTGCAAGACATGATTGCTATCGCAGAGCAACGTGATCAAGTAGCTTTGTCTCGCTTGTTTGACCATTATGTGCCTAAAATTCGCAGCTTTTGCCTTGCCGCTCAGCCAGGTGCGAACCTAATGGCAGACGACATTGCTCAAGAAGTAATGATTCGTATATGGAATAAAGCACACACTTACAAACCGGAAGCTGCGTCACTCAATACATGGGTTTTTACCTTGGCAAGAAACGCTCGGATAGACTATTTACGTAAAAACAGTCGCTATCAGTCAGATATTGACCCCGAGTATCTTTGGCAAAATGTTGTTGATGAAAGCGCCGATCCTTTTAAAGATGCTCAACTAAAGCGCGATCAACAAAGCATTCAACAAAGTCTTGATAAATTGCCAATTGATCAGAAACAGGTACTTTCAAAAGTTTATCTGGAAGGCAAAACTCACAAAGAAGCCGCAGAAGAATTATCTCTGCCCCTTGGAACCATTAAATCTCGGGTGCGTTTGGCGCTCCAGAAATTGACCATATACGTTAAGAGGTAGTATGTGATGACTCACTACCATCCATCAATCGAAACATTAACTGACTATGCTGCCGGTGCCTTGCCGCTTGCACATTCTCTGTGTGTGTCGACCCATTTAGAACAATGTCCTGAGTGTCAAAAGCAACTAATGAGGCTTGAAGCACTTGGCGCTGAACTGTTTGAGCAAAATACCATGCCGACTCAATCAGTCAGACATTTAAAAGACCAGTTCTTTGCAAAACTATCAAAGCAAGAAGCGATACCCAGCGACACGACGGTTAAAAAACCCTTACCACAAAGGGACAACAGCAAGGGTTACTTGATTCCACAGAGTTTGCGACAGTTCATTCATCATGACTATAACGAACTTCAATGGATGCATTTATCGCCTTCTTTTAAGATCGCCACTTTGCACAATGAAGAAGGTGGTGCGCAAATTGCCTTAACACGGGTGAAACCAGGCGCGCACATGCCCACGCACACGCACACAGGTGATGAAATTACGCTGGTATTGGAAGGGGCATTTTCTGATGAAAGCGGAATATACCGCAAAGGTGACTTTATAAGCCGTGATGCACGCCACAAACACAAACCCATTGTCACCAAAGATGCTGAATGCATTTGTTTGACTGTATTGGATGCACCGATCGAATTCACTGGATGGTTCACACGTTTACTTAACCCTATCTTGCGTCGTTACCACCCGCACACCAACCTTTAGAACAGAGTGATAAGAGACAATTAAGATCTCTTATCACTTTCTCTTCTTGCAGGTTTAGCTTTTATTCACCGTTAATTTCTCTCTTGCTGCCGTTCGCTAAGTGAATGTTTTTTAACCTAAACAAGAAAAAAATGTGAAAGTCTGATATAGTCATTGTTCAAATTCACAACAAGGACTCTTCTCATGGCCACAAAAAAGAAACAGCCAGCGGCAACGGAAACCTCGGAATCCATTGAAAAACAAATGCAAGAGTTTCTTGCACGTGGTGGACAAATTAACAAAATTGACTCAGGTGTCAGTGGTCAATCGCAAACGACTGGGTCACGCCATATATCCTTGGGCAACAGCAAAACCAAAGCGCAGTAATATTTTCAGGCTCATGTGTTTTTCACCTGGGCCTGCCCCACTCTACCCTTTTCACCATTCGCATCAATAAGACAAAAAACACATTGCATCGTCGCCATAGTGCTTTCATTATTCGAATAACAATAATTGTCCTTTTCGTAGGTACACAACATGTTAAATGAAACCGATCGCCAATTTTTCCAACCTTTCTGGCGCCGCGTAGTCGCCACCCTAGTCTGCGGCATTTGGGCTGCCATCGAATGGCTTTATGATGAACCACTGTG
The DNA here is from genome assembly GCF_056161265.1 of Marinomonas sp. ABL3_031. Lineage (NCBI taxonomy): Bacteria > Pseudomonadati > Pseudomonadota > Gammaproteobacteria > Oceanospirillales > Oceanospirillaceae > Marinomonas > Marinomonas sp. ABL3_031. Next base: position 74,486 of record NZ_JBSWYU010000001.1, on the reverse strand, counting down.
GGCCAGTCTCGCTGTATTACTGACCATCTATTGCATATGGAACTTCTTTTATCGCTTTGAAGAAGAGTCTACTGACGAGTGATCAATCAGACTTTTCTATTTGCTGTATTTAATAATTCGATATCCTTTTAACAGAACAGACAACAGGCTGACATTTTTCTGTTAAAAATTGGTCATCTTTTCGACACATAAGCTTCACCCGCTTGTCACATCCTCCCACTACTCTGAGTGATAAATCATCAAAAGTTTATTCAGAGCGGAGCGCCATCGTGATACAAGTCGAGCAAATGATTGCCAGTAAATCACCTCAGTTTTTCGACAAAAGTCCATTAATTACTCGTCCAACTTTAAGCCTATTAAAGCGCTTATTTCATGAAAATGAAGTGAACGAGTTCCTTGAACAGAACGATGGTTGCGCTGGGTTTGAATTCATTGATCGCGTTTTAGATCATTTCAACTTTGGTTACCAAGTCAGTCAAATGGATAGGCGCAATATTCCAGCAGTGGGTCGTGTCATGATCATTGCCAATCATCCATTAGGCGCACTGGATGGACTCGCATTATTACGTTTGGTTGGCGAGATTCGTCCCGATGTCAAAATCATAGCGAACGATATGTTGATGGGATTTGATGGGCTCAAAAACCTAGTATTACCAGTGGATAACCTGGGCGGAAAAACGGGCAGAATGCAGCTTAAGGCCATCATGAGCTGTCTGCACAATGAAGAAGCCATTATTATTTTCCCCGCTGGTGAAGTCTCTCGCATGTCACCCAGTGGCGTAAAAGACCAAAAATGGAATCAAAACTATCTTAAATTGGCGCAAAAAACCAATAGTCCATTATTACCAGTGCATATTGGTGGCCGCAATTCCATGCTGTTTTACACCAGCTCTTTAGTGTATCGCCCCTTGTCCACCCTTCAACTTGCCAATGAAATGTTTCGTCAGCGTAATCGCAAGATTCCAATGCAAGTGGGACAAGCCATTCCCATTCAGGAAGTGGCTCAATTGCCATTAAGTGACAAAGAAAAAAACAAACTGGTGAAACGTCATTTGTACCGCATCGCCAAAGGCAAAAAGCCTTTGCTGAAAACGGAAAAAACAGTAGATCATCCACAGAATCGTCAGCTCATCAAACACGAACTAAAACAGTCACAACATTTGGGCAGCACCAAAGATAATAAACAAATCTATTTATTCGACTATGATGCGGCCTCTGTCACCATGAAGGAAATTGGTCGTTTACGGGAAGTAGCATTTCGCAAAGTGGGCGAAGGCACAGGAGAACGCTCAGACCTAGACAAGTTCGACCAATATTACCGCCACCTGATTCTTTGGGACGAAGAAGAACTGGAAATTGTTGGGGCTTATCGCATTGGCGAAGTTGCGCGCTACATGAAAGAGGAATCATCCAATCGTATCTACAGTGCCGAACTGTTTCGCTATTCCTGTGACATGGAGTCTTACTTTGAACAAGGCATCGAACTGGGTCGCAGTTTTGTACAACCAAAATACTGGGGCAAACGCAGCCTAGATTATTTATGGTACGGCATTGGCGCCTATCTGAATCGTCATCCTGAGATTCGCTATATGTTTGGCCCTGTCAGCCTTAGCAACAGTTATCCGCAGGCGGCAAAAGACTTTATTGTCTCTTTTTATCAGCTGTATTTTGCCGACAAAGAACATTTGGCTCGTTCTTTCACCCCTTATCAGGTAAATCCAGAGCACAAGGACATCATCCAAAATATGTTTAAGGGTGACAACTATGAAGAAGACTTTAAAGTGCTAAAAGAACAACTAGGACACTTTGGCGCGAGCGTTCCGACCTTATTCAAACAGTACAGTGAATTATGCGAACCTGGCGGCGTTCGCTTCTTAGACTTTGGCGTAGATGCCGACTTTGGCTACTGTGTAGACGGTTTGGTTTTGGTCGACCTTAACACAGTGAAAGAAGCGAAAAACAAGCGCTACCGAGGCCAATAACTCAAGATCCATGATGGTCATGACGAGAAGAGTCTTTGGGCTCTTCTGGTATTTTTTTCACCATCACCAAGTAGGCGATTTTGACGACCAACAGAACACTCAAAATCATGAGGACAATCAATTCAATATCCATTGCACACCTCTTTATACTTTTTGTTAGTGTCTTTTCAGTCTAGCTTAATTCAGTCAAGTAGAATGTGAATTTACATCCTATAATAAGAAAGGAAGAGAAAAACGGCGAATGGTGTGATCAAGGTCAACACAGAACGCTCGCTTGATCTTCCAACTAAGACTAAAGGAAAACTTATCTGTACTTTCCTAAAGCGCCAATTTGGGGCAAAAATCGGTCTTAAGCAATAAGAAAAACCTTTGTTTATCCGTTGGTAAACAAGTTTTCTTTTGACGTTAATGAGTTACCAAATCTGGCTCAAGCCTTGCTTTAGCTTGGATTAATCATGTATCTCGTTTGTCCTCAGGCTTTTGCAGTAGCCTTTTTATTGATGTTTCTTTTGTTAGATCATATGGAGCTGGAAATGATTGAGAAAACCTACCTAAAGACTAAGCCAGAATGCAAAGTAAAGTTTTCCTTACCTGCAGAAGCCATTGGTGACGCCAGTAAAGTGTCTGTCGTGGGGGATTTTAATAACTGGGATGCGGAAGCCAATCCGCTCAGGAAACAAAAAACCGGTTTGTACGCGTCAACGTTAAACTTGGAAGTAGATAACACTTACCAATTTCGCTATGTCGCTGACAATGTTTATTGGCTTAATGATGATATGGCCGACGCCTATGTGCCAAGCCCAATTAGCCATGACAACAACGGTGTATTAAACCTCTAATGCTATCGACTACCCTTGTCTATTTTACGGCACCTCATGATCACCGCTAAATTGAGGTGCCGTTTTTCTTAGCCATACATCTGCTTATTTCTACTCATCCTGTCATAAAACATCACTAAACTCATATGAAACGACGCCCAATCGAACTCTTTGCGTCGCCCTTAGTCGGCAGGCTGATATTCGTAAGTAAAAATGTTACAATGTTTTTTATTAAATGCGCGTTTAATAAAAAATTCATACCTTGATTCGACTAAAAACAGGGTATTGAACCCAATCAAGAGAGGCAAACAACATGGCACACAAGCAGCAATACATTCATGGCCGCTACCATGCATCCACCAGCGGTGAACATTTCGAAACCATCAACCCAGCTACTGGGAAAGTCATCGCAACGGTAGAACATGCTGGACAAGCAGAGCTCGATGCTGCAGTTGAATCAGCCAAACAAGGTCAAAAAGTCTGGGCGGCAATGAGCCCGGTAGAACGTGGTCGCATTCTTAAAAAAGCCGCAGACATGCTACGTGAACGTAACGAAGAATTGGCTAAGCTGGAAGTATTAGACACAGGTAAACCACTACAAGAAGCCATCTGTGTCGACATCGAAACCGGTGCCGATGTGATCGAATATTACGCGGGCCTAACCGATAAAATTCAAGGCGAATACCAAGATTTGGGCAATGGTAACTTCTTTTACACTCGCCGTGAGCCGCTAGGGATTTGTGCGGGTATTGGCGCATGGAACTACCCTATTCAGATCGCCATGTGGAAATCAGGCCCAGCACTGGCAGCCGGCAATGCGATGATCTTCAAACCCTCTGAAGAAACCCCATTAACCGCACTCAAACTGGCGGAAATCTTTACCGAAGCCGGTTTACCTGACGGTGTTTTCAACGTAGTACAAGGTGATGGTCGTACTGGTCAAATGATCACCAATCATCCTGATATCGACAAAGTATCCTTCACGGGTGAAGTGGGTACAGGTAAAAAAGTCATGGCGGCGTCAGCTCAGTCTCTTAAAGAAGTGACCATGGAGTTGGGTGGCAAGTCCCCTATGATCATCTTCCCAGACATGCCAATCGATCAAGCGGTTTCTGCTGCTATGCTGGCCAACTTCTATACCCAAGGTGAAGTTTGTACTAACGGCACACGTGTCTTTGTCCACGAAGACATGTTAGAAGCCTTCACCAAAGAGCTAAAAGAACGCACCGAAGCCATGGTTGTCGGAGACCCAATGGACATGGCAACGCAAGTTGGCGCTTTGATCTCGAAAAATCACATGCAGAAGGTTTTGGGTTACATCCAAGCGGCAAAAGACGCAGGAGCGACCTTACTATGTGGCGGTTACCAAGTAACAGAAAACGGTCTAGACAAGGGTGCGTTTGTGGCACCAACTGTCTTCACCGACTGTACCGATGACATGCCACAAATAAAAGATGAGATCTTTGGCCCAGTCATGTCCGTATTGAGTTTTAAAGACGAAGACGACGCCATTGCGCGCGCTAACGACACAAAATTGGGCTTAGCGGCAGGTGTCTTTACCAAGGACTTCGCTCGTGCTCACCGTGTGATTAATCAATTGCAAGCGGGTATTTGTTGGATTAACGCTTGGGGCGCCTCTCCTGCGGAAATGCCAGTAGGCGGTTACAAAGAGTCCGGTATTGGTCGTGAAAATGGCATAGATACTTTATACCACTACACACAAAACAAAAGTATTTTTGTCGATTTGAATGACATTCAGAACCCTTATTAAGCGAGACTGAGTAAGAGAGAATAAAGTATGGCAAACGAAACTTACGATTACGTGATTGTCGGTGCTGGCTCAGCAGGTTGTGTACTGGCAGACCGTTTGACAGAAACTGGTGAACATAAGGTTTTGCTGCTGGAAATGGGCGGAACAGATAAAAGCATCTTTATCCAGATGCCGACGGCTTTGTCCTACCCAATGAATACAGAAAAATACGCTTGGCAATTTCACACCGAAAAAGAGCCCGGCTTAGACGGCCGTGAAATGCACTGCCCGCGCGGAAAAGTGTTAGGTGGCTCCTCATCCATTAATGGCATGGTGTACGTGCGTGGCCACGCATGCGACTTTGATGAGTGGGAAGAAAATGGCGCGAAAGGCTGGAACTACCAGTCTTGCCTGCCTTACTTCAAAAAAGCCGAGTCCTGGAAAGGCGGTACCGATTTGTACCGCGGTGGTGAAGGCCCGTTAGCCACTAACAATGGTAACGACATGAGCTATAACCCGCTTTACCAAGCTTTCATAGAAGCAGGTGATCAAGCTGGCTACGGCAAAACCGACGATTACAATGGCTTTCGTCAGGAAGGCTTTGGGCCAATGCACATGACGGTGAAAAACGGCGTACGCGCTTCTACCTCCAATGTGTATCTGCGTCGCGCGATGAAACGCTCTAACTTAACCTTGAAAACCGGTGTCCTGAGTCACAAAATCCTGTTTGAAGGTAAACGCGCTGTTGGTATTGAATTCAGTAGAAAAGGCACGCTACATCAAGTAAAAGCCAATAAGGAAGTCATCCTATCCGCAGGTTCTGTTGGTTCCCCGCAATTGTTGCAATTGTCTGGCGTGGGCCCTAAAGACGTACTTGAGAAAGCAGGTGTTCCTGTGGTTCAAGAACTAGCTGGCGTGGGGGAAAACTTGCAAGATCACTTGGAAGTCTACTTCCAATATCGCTGTAATCAGCCCGTTACCCTAAACGGTAAATTGGACTTAATCAGCAAAGGCTTGATCGGTACTCGTTGGATCTTGTTCAAAGATGGCTTGGGAGCGACTAACCACTTTGAATCTTGTGGCTTCATTCGCTCTCGTGCTGGCTTGAAATGGCCGAATATCCAATACCACTTCTTACCGGCGGCGATGCGTTACGATGGTCGTTCTGCTTTTGACGGTCACGGCTATCAAGTCCACGTTGGCCCGAATAAACCAGAGAGCCGTGGTAAATTATGGATTGAATCGGCTGACCCTGCGGCCAAGCCACGTATCTTGTTCAACTACATTTCGACTGAACAAGATAAACAGGATTGGCGCGACACCATTCGCTTAAGCCGTGAAATTCTTCAGCAATCGGCACTGGACGATTTCCGTGGCGAAGAGATTCAGCCAGGACTTAACGTACAAAGCGATGAAGACATTGATCAGTGGGTTAAAGAGAACGTCGAGAGTGCTTATCACCCATCCTGTACCTGTAAAATGGGGGCAGACAATGACCCAATGGCGGTACTGGATGAAGCCTGTCGCGTTCGTGGTGTGGAGAGTTTACGCGTGGTAGATTCGTCCATTTTTCCAACCATCACCAATGGTAACTTGAACGCTCCCACCATCATGGTGGCAGAAAAAGCCGCGGATATCATCCTCGGCAAAACACCATTACCAAGCTTGGACGCAGCGGTTTGGATACATCCTGAATACGAGACCAAACAGCGTTAGTTAAAAAAAGACCAAGATACTGAGTATCTTGGTCTTTTTTATGGAGTTTAATGCCAAACCTATAACTTGAAATTATCTATCAAGCCATTTAACTTGAGCGATTGATTGGCAATCAAGTCACTTGAGCCAGACACATTTTTAATCGCCTTTTCATTTTCTTGAGAAAGGAGACTTACTTCTTCAATACCTTGGCTTATCTCATTCACTGCTTGCCCTTGTTGCTCAGCAGCACTGGCAATTTGCACCGTCATTTGATCTAAACGATCAACGTACTCAACAGCTTCTTGTAATTTTTGAATCGTACCTTGGGCTTGATACGATACACGCTCTGCTTCATGCACGTTACTTTCTAACGTATTTTGAGCATCTTTCGCTCCCTGTTGTAGTCCCTCAACAATGGAGGCTATTTGCTGTGTCTCATTCTGAGTATTTTGTGCCAAGGTTCGTACTTCATCGGCAACGACTGCAAAACCTCTGCCCGACTCACCAGCTCGTGCGGCTTCAATCGCAGCATTGAGTGCCAACAAATTGGTTTGATCTGAAATACCTTGGATGGTTTCCACCACAGCCGATATGTCTGCGGTACGTTGATTTAACACATCCATTGTTTTCTGAGATTGTTTTAGTTGTTCCGCCACAGCATTAATATCTTGAGCGGCCGTTGACACCGAAGTGACGCTCGAATCCACACGCTCTTTAGCTTCTGACGTTAACTGAGATACGGTTTGAGTATTTTCCACCACCTGAGTAACAGAAACGGATATTTCTTGCATAGCCGATGCCACCTGAGCGGTATTTTTGTGCTGTGTTTGAATATTGCCATTTGTGGTCTGCGCCACACTCGCCAGTTCTTTGGACGTGGTTACCTGAGCGGAAACCGTACCATGAATTTGGTTGATCAATTGACGTAAATTATGTGACATCATCGCCATTGCACCATACACACTCTTCTTATCTGCTACTGGCTCAGTAAATAGGCTCAAATCGCCTTTTGCGATACGTCGCGCAATATCTTGCATTAGCACAGGCTCAGCACCCAATGGCTGCAATACCAAACGAGCAACAAACAGAGCAACAAACAAAACAATCACAAAAACAGACGCTATTAAAATGCCACTTATATTAATGAGCATCTTATAGCTGGCTAAGGCTTCTGCCTCATCAATTTCAGCCAATAAAACCCAATTCAACCCCTTTACCGTTAACTTAGTAAAGGCCGAGAGAACTGGATTGCCATTGTAATCAATAATGATGTCTGTCGCTGTTTCGCCATTAAAAGCTCGTCGTACTGCCTCTGTATCCACTTTACCGTCATCACCTAATGCTTGGAAAGAACCAAGAACAGAGAAATCGACCGGGCTTAAATAAGAATCAGAACGCATCAATAAATCGTCACCCACCAGATAAGTTTCACCCGTTTCTCCCAAGCCAACTCTCTGTCCCATGATGGCATTCAGCTTATCAATTGGAAATTGCGCGACAACCACCCCCAAATGGTTTCCATTGTCCCCAAAAACAGGAGAAGCAATGAAAGCCGCTGGCGCATTAAAAGACGGTGTGTACAAAGAAAAATCACTAAAAATATAAGCTCCTTCCTTGGCTTGCATGGCTTCTCGATAAGCCCTAGCAATACCGGAATCTTTATAGGGGCCATTTTCAAGCGAGGTTCCGAAATCCACTTCTTTAAAGACACTGTAAACAATGTCACCTTTGGTATCGATCAAAAACAAATCGTAGTAACCCGATGTTTTCTGGATTTCCGCCAAATACTGATGCACTACTTGGTGCTCTTTGTCGTACTTCAATCCATTCAGAGAATTAATCAAAGCATCCTTTTCCCCCACAGGATGAGGATTTTTTAAGATATAAATGTATTGCAAAAATACTGCTGTATCAGACATTTCCTCGATCAAAGAGGCCATTGTTGGTAAAGACCTATTTTTACTGCCTTCCACCAAGGCAGGCTCAAAATTCTTTTGATAATAACTGACAAGTTCATCTCGCATGATATCAACACTAGGAATGGTTTCTGGTGCTGAACTGAACGCTTGTTGATAGGCTTGCGTGATGGAAGGCATTTCCCTTTTTATAAAAGGACTGATGGACAGCAAATACACTTCCTCTTCCAATTTCGTTAGATAAGATTCCACCGCATCTTTTTTTACTTCACGCAAAGAAGATAGCTTGCTGTAGGCCGTTTCCTTCAAGGCACCAGAAGAAACGTATAGAGATATTGCCGCCATGAGCAATGCAGGGAGTATCCCAACTAAGATCAATATAATTATTATTTTTCGTTTGAATGTCATTCGTTAGCCCTCTACATCTGTACGAGTTGCGAATGTTCAGCTTATCGATACATAACCTATTCATTCGCGGACTATGACAACAGCCTTTCAGGGGTTCTCGCCTCATTCAATGTGCTTATGCCATAGTGAGTGATTAAACACACACATATTAAATGCTCAAAGCCGACGAGATTCTGTGTTGAATTTGTAATTTTCTGATTAAAACGGGTAAATTAATACATGATCTATATTAGTGAATGCTTACTATCATGACCGTATAAAAAAAGCCTGCTAAATCAACTAGCAAGCTTTTTGGGTTCGAGAGATATGTCTTTCACGCAGAACGAAAAGACTTACTGCAATTCAAATACCGCAAAACCATCCTTGTTGGTGGATTGATAAATCATATTACTGCCCGCCGCCTCTTTGGCTTTAACAGCCGTAGTGAATAGAACGTTTGCCTGACCAAAATCTGCGAAAGACCAGTTGCCATCGGCTGCTGGGTTAATGGTTTTCTGACTTAACAAATAGTTTGCAATCACATCACGATTTTTATCGGGTGCATCAATCACTATGGTGTCACCGGATAAGTTAGGGAAACTACCGCCACCGCCAGCTCGATAGTTGTTGGTTGCAACAAGGAAGTCGGTTGTCATATCCATTGGCTTACCTTGGAACATCACATTGACAATACGATGTGCATTTTGATTCGCCAGCTTACCTTCTGAATCGTAACGAGCCGGTTGGGTGACATCAATACTGTATGAAATGCCGTCGATGACATCAAAGTTATAAGTTGGGAAAGACTGGTTAACTAACTCTTGCGCTGTATTGGATTTGGCATCAATTTGATTAAATTGCCCTGCAGCGCGTTCAAGCCATTCAACCACTTGTGCACCAGTCAATTTCACCACCTTCAAATCATTTGGATAGATGTATAAGTCACTCACGTTTTTCAACGCAATGTCACCTTTTGGTACGTCTGTATAATATTCTGGACCGCCACGACCGCCAGCTTTAAAAGGGGCGGCTGCAGATAAAATAGGCAAACCTTCATAAGAGGTACCGCGAACGATATTTTCTACATACCAAAGCTGTGCGTTATTCACGATTTGAATAGAAGGATCGTCTTGCACCAAGGCAAAGAAGCTGTTGATGTCTGAGGTAGACTCACCCACTTTACGGCGCATATAAGCTAACGTTCCTTCATGTTCCGTTTCTACTGCATCATTAATGGCAACATCGGCTTCCACCAATGGAATAATCTTACGACCTTCACGACGAGAAATAGCGCGAACTTCGGCTTTACCATCGGCCACTTTCCAACCGTCTCCTGCAGGTTCTAGCACTAAATCCACCACACCTAAATGAGATCCCCAGAAACCTGGCATGGTCGCAGGCTTGCCATAAACCGTGCCTTTTTCATTGTCTACGCCGTCAAATTGAGCAATGGTTTTATCCCCCGGGAACACACGATGGGAATGACCAAATAAAATAGCATCAATACCATCCACTTTGGCCAAATGATAAGACGCATGTTCTTCCCCTTTCAGATAAGGTGAATTCATCATGCCACTGTGCGGAATGGCGATGATGACATCCGCGCCTTGAGCTTTCATTGTTGGAACGTATTTTTTCGCTGTCTCAACAATGTCTTTGGCAATGACCTTGTTGGTAAGATTGTCTTTGTCCCACGTCATGATCTGTGGCGGCACAAACCCTATGTAGCCGATGTTTACTGTTTGCGATTTGCCATCCGAATCCATTAAGGTTTTTTGCTTAATCAAATAAGGTTGGAAATAAGGCTGATCATTGCTCGCGTCATCATCACCATCATCTGCGTAAACGTTGGCACTAATGTATGGAAAATTGGCACCACTCAAGCTCTTCATTAAGAAATCTAAGCCATAGTTAAACTCATGGTTACCTATGTTACCCACATCGTAATCCAACAAGTTCATGGCTTTAAAAGCTGGGTGTGTTTCACCAAAACGCAAGACACGACCTTTAGCGAGGTAATCCCCCAATGGCGTGCCCTGAAGCAAATCTCCATTATCGACCAAAACCGAATTCGTCACTTCGGCACGCGCCGCTTTAATGAGAGTAGCCACACGGGATAAACCGACTGCATCACTTTGTTTATCACTGTAGTAATCGTAATCCACTAAATTCATATGAATATCCGTGGTTTCCATTACGCGTAAATCAATCGTAGAAGCCTGCGCTAAGGAAGCAAAGGCTAAGGAAGAAGCCAGAAAAGCCACCTTCTTAGATAGGTCAAACGTCATGTTAATACTCCATCAAAGAAAAAATTCAATACTTACCAAATAGTCAGTTTTTTGATCATAAAACGAAAAGGTGATGAATTCATGAGTTTTTTATGACAAGGGGAAAGCATCACAAACTCATGGCTCTGTTAGCTAACCTTAAAAGCAGGAGTGATGTCTACACAAAGTGGTATCACGCAAGATTAACGCCGAAACCAACGCCACACAAAAAGGATACGCATTAAAGCGGCCGCCACGTAAGTCATGGCGCAAGCGGTGAGAATGCGTTTTACCTTGGGCAGGTCATCAGCCTGCACATAATTTCCTTCCGCCAGGATAGGCAAGGCCTTTTTAAAACTGGCATCCCACTCTTCTGGCAACATGGCCAGATGGACAAACACCGCCAATACACCTGATAGACCAACCACAGCCGCATGCAAAGGCACGGCATAAGGTAAATGCAACAAAATGGAAATCACCGGCCAACCAAGTAACAAAGCACCCGCAATACGATTTAAACCGTGCGCCAGCGGCAGGTAACGGGAACTCAAGTGGGAAATAGGCTGTTTCTTTTCATGAGCAATGGCGTGACCCACTTCATGAGCCGCCACCGCCACTGCCGTCAATGAACGGCCATTGAGGACACTTGGGCTTAGACGAACCGCATGTTGCTTAAAATCAAAATGATCACTGCCTTCCTGGGTGGTTTCAACAGCTACCTGATCCAACTCAAAACGCTTTACTAAATGCTCAGCAAGCTGCCCACCAGTGCCTGGAATGTCACTGCGCTCTTGCGCATAACGCTTCAAGGTATACTTGACCCAAATATTGGGGCCAAAGATCAAGATTAAAGCGAATATAATCAGTAAAACCCACAACATACCTATGCCTTTATTCTCTGCAAACTGTCAACGTGTCACAAATGGTTTGGCGCTTTTGTCTCACGTAGCATACACTTCCAATAACGAGCAACACGCGAGACCATTATGAAAAACCCGCTAATTGCCCCCATTCTTACTATGCTGAAGGCGCGACCTCATGGCCTAAAAGAGTTTGATATTCTCAAATCTTTGCAGGGTCAGTTCCCTGAATTCAGCCAATTAGCAGATGATACAAATCTACAATTGTTTCGTCAGCATTTCTTAATCATGAATGCCTTGTATCAATTGCAAAGCCAGCTATGGCAAGAAGACAATCTGATGCTCAATATAGAAGCAACACGCATCCGCCTTCTCAGTGCCCGAAAGACAACCACTTCTGAAAATACCGATATCAACAATAGCGCCGAAGCCAAACTTGCCGCTTATTACCTAGACTGGAGTGAATACGAAAAAACTGACGAAACAGATGTCGCGCGTTTACTCAATAGTTTTTATAAGGGCATCTTTCACTCCGGCGATCGCCGCATGGCACTCAAAACCCTGAAGCTAGCAGAAGACAATCCTAGTAAAAACAGCATTAAACAACAATATCGTAAACTTGCTCAACAATACCATCCAGACCGAGGCGGTGATCAAGAAACCTTCATCAGTCTTCGAGAAGCGTATGAACAATTGATGCTGCAAGCCCAGTCATAAAGTGTAAAAAGCCCCCTAAAACATTGCTTTTGTAGACATAAAAATTCAAGATAAAACAACGCTGTCATTCGCGCTATGTTTTGAATGACCTACATCTAACACCGAATGATAAGTTGAATGTTATGTCTATATCGTGCTTTTTACACCGCTCTCGTCTCGTAATACGTCCTGTTTGTCTTGCCTGTATCACCCTTATCGCCGCTTGCAGTTTTAACGAAATCGATCACTCTAATGATTTTGAAAACAATGGCCGAGATACCACCGCATTAAAGCGAGATCAGCTGTATTTAAAGGAGAGTTTACCACCGGGTTTGCCTTACCCCGAAGACAACTTTCGTGAAGGACTGATGCAGCAACAAGCCTATTTGAATCGCTTATCAGAACGACGATTTCAACTGCAAGACACACAAGTGGATTTGGCCGATCTCAAGCATGTGGCCTACGAACTTTCATTATGGTTAGACAACCCAAAATACACACCTCATCTCGTGGCTCATCAACTGGCTGGTCAGGATAAGCGTGGCAATGTGCAGATCACTGGCTATTATGTGCCTGTGATGCCCGTTCGACATTTGCCAGACGAAACATTTCGCTATCCTTTGTACCGCAAGCCAACTCAGACCGATGCCGAAGGTCGTTATCCGTCCCGCGAAGCAATCGACTTTGAAAAGGCTCTCGCAGGACAAGGTTTAGAGATTGCTTATAGTGCTGACTTGGTCGATAACTTCTTTTTGCACGTACAAGGATCGGGCGTGATCGAATACGAGGATGGCGAACAGAAACTGTTATCTTGGGGTGGCGTGAATGGTCATCCTTATCGCAGCATTGGCAAAGAATTGATCGAGCGCGGAGAAATCGACAAAGCCGACATCTCTGCCCAGAGCATTCGCCAATGGTTAGATGAACACCCTCAAAAAATGCGTGAGATTCTTTCCACCAATCCCAGCTATTTGTTTTTCAGTGAAGGATTAGAAAAGCCCGTCGGGGCGGCCAACGTCCCCCTTACGCCATTATATTCAGCCGCAGTAGACCCTAGCATCATCCCCTTGGGTTCTATTTTATTGGCCCAAGTGCCTAAGCTGGATCAAACAGGTGAGTTGATTGGACACGAATTTCGCTTATTGTTGGCACAAGACAAAGGTGGCGCTATTAAAGGCCCAGGTCATATTGACTGGTATCAGGGCATTGGGGAAGAAGCGCACTTTCATGCAGGACAACTCAAACACTTTGGGAAAGTCTGGCTGTTGCTGCCCGCCAAGTAACGGTATCCATTACGCGATAAAAAGCCGCAACACAGTTTGACTGAGTTGCGGCTTTTTTGCGACCTGCTTTCCTATTCCAAGACTGTTACTTAATCAGCGATAGTCACTTAACTTAAAAGAGATCGGAATGTTAATTTTTAGCTGAGTTTCTTCCATATCCTCACTAAATTTCGGCAAAGGCGTAGCGGTTCTAATCATTTTCAACACGGCCTTATCCAAGCGTTTGTAGCCTGAGCTTTTGGTGATTTTGACGTCCGATACCGAACCATCTGCATAGGCAATAAAGGACAAGGACACCACACCCTCTTCGTTACGACGTCGAGATTGACGAGGGTAACGTTTGTTCTTCGCCAATACCGCCTTAAGCTTAGTAAAATAAGTCGCTTTTGCCCCCGTATTACCGCCCGTTGTCGCAGCATTGCCCGTCCCTGTTGTTGCCTTCATATTCGCCATAGATGGCGGAGCGACTTTTTGTGCCACCGCTTTTGCAACAGGCTCTGGCTTTGGCTCAGGTTTGGGCTCAGGTTTGGGCTCAGGTTTGGGCTCAGGTTTGGGCTCAGGTTTGGGCTCTGGCTTTGGCTCAGGTTTGGGCTCTGGCTTTGGCTCAGGTTTGGGTTCTGGCTTAGGCTCAGGTTTGGGTTCTGGCTTAGGCTCAGGTTTGGTTTTGGGCTTTGGCTCTGGTTTGGTCTCAGGTTTGGGCTCTGGCTGAGGCTCTACTTTTTCCACTTCAATTGGTGAATCCTGTTTCACTTCAACAGGCTCTGGCTCCACCACAGGATCAGGTTCAACCACAGGTTCTACAACAGGCTCTGGTTCGATCACAGGATCAGGTTCAACCACAGGTTCTACAACAGGCTCTGGTTCGATCACAGGTTCTGGTTCAGACTCTGGTTCTACTACTGGCTCTGGTTCTCGCGGCGTTTCCTCTATTACCTCTTCAACAGGCTCTTCAATCTCTTCCTCAACTTCTTGGACTTCTTCCTGTGCCAAAGTGGTTTGCGTAGCGGCACCTAAATCCCCCATCATGCCAAGGTCAAACTCAATACCGTTAAGGCCCTCCATTTGGCTGCCTTCAGACTGGTCACCAGAAAAAGCCAAATAGAAAGCAGCAACGTGTACCGAAACTGCCAAACCACCTGCAATAATCCAATGACGAGGGCCTATCATGGCTGCCCTCGCTCAAGTTGGGTCGCTAAACTCACTTTGGTAAGACCTGCTTGTCGTATTTGATCGAAGATAGGTCTAAGCTCTTCAAGGGGAATCGCACCATCGGCTTTTATCTGCACCCAAAAAGCTTGTTGATCGTCAGCGGAATTAAACTGGCGCTCTAAATACGCTTTCACCTCTTCCACTTGATAAGGCTGATCTTCTACAAACAGTTCGCCATTCATACCAACAAAAATGGCAACACTTGGATCAGTTTCAGCTCTATGATCATTAATGGATTCCGGTGGCATAACAGGGATAGGATCGGCTTTTTGAATTTGACCGGCCACCATAAAGAAAACCAACATAAGGAAAACCACGTTAATCAGCGGCACCATGTTGTCGTCGTTGGCCGCTTTACGTGCTGCGTACTTTTGACCTATTTTCATGGCGCTTTCGACTCAGCAGGCATAGCAAACGCATTGGCGATGGAGACCTTATCAGCACCATTGGCTTTAAGCTGGTCAGCGAGTTGCATCAAGGTCTGTAACCTAACACCTTGCTCAGCGTTGATGATAAACACCCCTTGATTGTGTTCTGTGACCAAGTCCTGAAACGCCAAATCGTCGTTCAAGCTTATCTTTTGATCACCGATCCACACCTGATTATCGTTGAGCTTCAAGGTCAGAATCAGGTTATCTACTTCACTCTCAGGCTGAGGAGCGTCCGCTGCGACCGATAAAGGAGTATCGACTGTTCGCCAAGGCACAAAACTCGACGTCAGCATAAAAAACAATAAGAGAATAAATACCACATCGATAAGCGGTGTCAGACTGATGGCATTTTTTCGTCGCGGCTGGGTCAGCTTAAGCGGCATGTAAAATCTCTTTCTCTGCCTCTTCAACAAGCTCTTTGGCTTTATCACTGGTAAAAATTTGCGTCACTGCATCATTCATATTGTGAGCGATGCGCTCGACCTTACGCTCTAACCAACTTTGCAGTGTCACCACAGGAATGGCCACCGCCAAGCCCACTGCGGTGGTCAACAAAGCTTGCCAAATACCACCAGACAATACAGAAGGATCCACTTGGTTGCCCGCGCCTTCCATTTGTTGGAAAGCCGTAATCATGCCCAATACGGTTCCTAACAATCCCAGCAATGGGCTCAAAGTAGCAATAATTTCTAGCGGTCTAAGAAAGGAGCGTAATTGATTTAGTTGATTCATAGCGCGACGCTCAACTTCTTCACGAATCAATTCAGCCGACACTTTCCCAGCTACCAAGGAATGCATTGTGTAAGCCACCAGAGCATCGATAGGTCGTTTGGGTTGAAGCACTTCAAATGCAACGTCTAGATTATTTTGACGCCATTGCGCTAACGCTAAATTTGTCGTTTTCAAACTTTCGGCACGCAGAGATGAAAATTGCCACAATTTCAACAAGACGATCGTCAAGGCCACAACAGAAAAGCCCATCAAAATCCATACTACCGGTCCACCGACCAATAAGAAATCAATGATCTTTTGCTGAATTGAATCTTCCACAATACTCTCCAAGTGAGTAAAAATACAAAATTAAATGGTATTCATTCTCACCCCTATTTTCAATAGTAAAATTGTGGAAGTCAGGTAATCTCTACATTTAACGACTATTTTGTTTCTTGTTTTTCCCTTGAAACCAAAGCGGCTGAACGAGCTCTTTAAGAAGGTGACAAATCGATCCTTTATCCACTTCCATCTCAAAACTATCTTGCATAATTCCCATGTCTTTTCGTAACGCCTGAGATAAAGAAGCTAATTTTTTACGAGAATAATAACGCTGAAAACAAACAGATACATGCTGAAATATCGCAATAATAACCATACCAACCCCCGACAAATCTGGTACGTAAAATAATAGGTAGTGATTAAATAATAGGGGTAACCTTGTCATCAAAACAGCGGCAGGCAAGCAGAAAAACCATCATACAGATAGCAACATAGGCATCTGTAAGGTAATTTTCTAATCCTCTGTATGACCCTCTTAAATACCATCCTCACATTTGCGTTAAACAAATCTCTGCCGAGGTATTGCTTAAATCGGCATTGTCATCCATTTGCCCGAAGAATAAATCACTCACACCAATAAAATCACCCTCAGCTTTTTTACCATTTTAGCCTCGATCAGCATCTCATATAGGGAGAAAAATCATGTCTAAACTGAATCTATCATCCTCTGTTGGTATTGGTGGAGACAACCAAACAGATGATGTACTGGCGGTACAAAAAGCCTTGAATACCCTGCAAAATAAAATTGGGCTGGATGCACCATTAGAAGAAGACGGTCACATTAACTCAGACGAAAGTGAGTCCAGCACTTGTCTCGCCATCATTTTAATGCAACGTAAAATTGTCGGTTTTAAAAACCCTGATGGCTTAATCAGTTGCAATGGGATGACACACAAAGCATTAAAAAAAGCCTTAGTTGAGTCTGCCCCCACTCTCAGTTTCTTTTTGCCTAAGATCACACCTGAAGAAGGTCTGAAAGAAGAAGATTTTGAACAAGCCTCACAATTATTGAGTTGTGATGTTGCCGCCATCAAAGCCGTTTCTGAAGTGGAGTCGTCAGGCAGTGGTTATTTCGAAAACGATGCCCCCTGCATTCTGTTTGAAGCCCATCAATTTTCCAAATACAGCGATCATCGTTTCGATGAGTCCGACCCCGATATTTCCTCCCCCAAGTGGGACAGATCCCTTTATGTCGGCGGAGAGAAAGAATACGAACGCTTATACAAGGCTATGCAATTGGATCGTATCGCCGCACTTAAGTCGGCTTCATACGGACGCTATCAGATTATGGGCTTTAACCATGAAGCCGCTGGCTACGACGACGTGGAAAGCTTTGTACGAGATATGTTCTTTGCAGAAAGTTATCACCTTATTGCGTTCGTTCACTTCATCAAATCTAACAGTCGCTTACTTGAAGCCATTCAAAACCTCGATTGGCCGACTTTTGCTCGTTATTACAACGGCCCAGGCTACGCTGAAAACCGTTATGACGAAAAACTGCAAGCCGCTTACGACAAACACAATGCAGATTAAAAACCAACGAGGGCGATGTCTTGCCCTCTCCTAACGACCCTTTCTCAATAAGGAAATCAATATGTCCTATTTTAATAATCGCTTGCAAAACGCCATCACCAAGATGCTGAAAAGCATTGCAGATTGTCCGCCAATGAGTCGTCAGGAAGCGGATGAGCTCTGGGATAAGTTAAACAAACTTCAAGCCTTTAATCAGGTCGTAATCGACAAGATAGAATACGACAACCCTTCCGATCCGCTAGACGAATGCGTCACCATTCGCAACCGCGGAGGCCTGCAGATCAACTTAACTGGCTGGCGCTTACAAGCGGGTTCGCCCAAACAAGTGTTCACTTTTCCTGAAAATAGCGTTTTATTTCCCTATGACAAACTCAAACTCATGACATCGGGTAACCACAGTTACAGTTTTCGTTATAAACGCCCGATCTGGAACAATCAGGGCGATTTAGGCACCCTATACGATGCTCAAAACAACATTCTCTGTAGTCTAGCTTATGGCAAAAGTGCTCATGATAAAGTCGTCATTAGTCATATGAATTATGATGGCAAAGAATTCCGCAGTGAAGGCGACGAATTTGTTGAAATCAGCAATCTATCCGACAGCGATGTCATGCTGGATGGTTGGCGTTTAGAAGCCATCACCAACGACCGATTCTTCCAGTTTCCTAAACACACCAAGCTTGATGCGTTTACTTCGCTTAAAGTCTATACCAATAAATTCGACTTAAAAGCCAACGAATTCAGTTTTGATAGCCCTCAAGCCATTTGGAACAATTCTGGCGGGGGCTGCAAGTTGCTGGATTATCAACACGAAAGTGTTTCAGAGTATCTTTACTAAAGGAGCCATTGCCAGTGACGAACGACGAGACAATAAAAGCCTCTTCCAGCGCCCAAAAGGAACTGATTAGACTCGCTGAAGATGGTCGTTGTCTTTTGCATTATGTCGCCCGTCACGGCAATCTCACCATCAGCCCAGAAATTGCCAAGGGCATCACCGCCGTCAGCACAAAAATTGCAAACAATAATTGGTCGATAGGTGATGAAATCTACTTAATCCAATGTTATGACCGTCTCGCACGTCAGATCTACCCTGTTACCATTGAAAGTATTAAAGCGGTAGTGCCCATCATTAAAAATGGCAAACAAACCAGACCAACAGCATCAAAAACCATCACTTTGTATCGCTATTACACGGTTTTTACCTTGCTCTTCTTACTCATGGTGCAAATGTTTTACCTGTTTGGTTATACCCTGCTTGAAGACTTAAAAACCTTTCCGCAACCCATCACCCATCCGTTACCAGACCATATTGAAGCCAACTACCAATTGCTGAAAAAATGGAATCTTGTATGGATGTTCGGTCAGGAGATTCATTTGGATGTGCCATTAGAGCAACAACATTTAGGCATCAAGTTTTCAGCCAATATGATTGCGGCTCAGTCTTTTATTCAAATGCTACAAAGTTATTTACTGCCCTTAATCTATGGATTGTTAGGTGCTTTGATCTTTGTCTTACGCACTCTTTTACAACAAGTAAGAAGCCTCACTTACACGGCCAGTCGAGAAATTGGCTATCGCTTACGGTTAACTTTAGGGTGTCTTGCTGGCATGATTACTGGCTGGTTCCTTAAACCCGATGTGGGCGAGATGGCACTCTCTCCTATGGCTCTGGCCTTTCTATCCGGATACAGCATCGAAGTATTATTTTCACTGCTGGATAAACTCATCGATAATCTTCGTAAGCAAACCAACATTGCACCACCCGGTCCTCGTCCTGTTACTCCTCCTGCTTCACGTTAGCTTTTTGACTGGCCTCTTCAATAAAGGTCTTAGCCAATTTTGTTAGCATCTTAGCCGTCTCTTTTTGCAAATCCATCGGTGTCTTAATCCCCAATAACACTAACTGTAAGGTTATTTTCACTTTACCTAACTGTTGAAATTGTTCCGGTGTTAACTTGGGAGCTTGACCTTTTGGTTTTGCTTTTAGTGCGCTTTCCACCGCCTTTAACCCTTTTATCAAGTCACTCATAGCACCTCCCAAAACCCCCACCATGCCATTTAGAAAGAGAATATCTTGGGCAAACAAATGCATCTAAAAGCCTGAGTCTTTGCAGCTAAATGAGATCACAATATCAGCATCATTGATCAACTAAGGGACTCTCATGAAAAAGCGACTCACTCTCTCCTGTTTACTACTCAGCGCCATAATATTAATCAGTTGTTCTATCCAACTCGTCGCCCCCTTTGATTCAAGAACCCTAGAACAAATGGAGAACATTGATAAAGACATTGATCGTTTTTATTTGATTTTACAGTCTTTACCAGAGTCAGAACGAACTTACTCCAACGTCTCAGCTCGTTATATCGATATTGAAGTGCAAATTCGTAGCCTAGAACGTCGTCAGGCACTACGCGAAAAAAATAACGAAACCTTAACCCAAAGCAAAACACTCACTTCCCTGTGGCAACAGGACATTGCCGCACATAAGAAAAACAACGCCATCTCAGACTTCATTATTCAACGCAGAATGGACCAATACCGACGGCTAATGAATAGCCTGATTGAAGGGGAAATGGCCAAACAATAACCGCCAATAGGAGACCTGAACATGAATCAAATTTTTAGCAAAATTGTTAAACAAACCTTAGATCAAGTAGAAGACTCACCATTGAAAAACACCCTAGGTGACGCTTTGACCAGCAGCCTAACAAAACAACAGGACTCGCTAAGTGCTTTATTACAAGCCAAGCAAGAAGGCATTATTTCCCAAGAAGAGCTGGACATGGAGCTAGAAAGAGAAAAAGACATATTGGAAGCTGAGATGCTGACTAAACAAATTACTGCCAAAGCGGAAGTTCAAAAACTGGTCAATGATGCCATTCAATCTCTAAGCAAAGGCCTGCTTTGAGGAAGGTGCCAATACATCACAATGAGACAAGTACTCAACTTGTCTCGCTCTATAAAGGAAACTCACATGAAACAACCAAAACGTCGTCTGGTCCGAATTCGCTATGGTTTTCGATTCATTCGGCGTCCCAAAATCCTCAAAAAGCGGGTAAAAAAAGCCCAACCAACCCAGTCGACTCAGCCTGGTTTACAGACAAACGAATCGCCATCTCAAAACATTGAAACACCAGAATCCACTCTACAAAGGATTACAACAAATACCGCGACACCTTTGGCGCATTTTGATCTTACCTGCAATCCTTATCAACAATTTATCAATAACTTATGCATGCAACTCCCGGATTTACCGCAAGATGCCTTTACTAGAAGCTCTATCGACACGACAGTACTGGATCATCGCAACTCGGCAACCATTCCCCCAAAAAACCAGCCAGCAGAGGGCTCTTCTCCTGAAACAGAGGAACAAACAGACTGTCATCAAGCACCAGACAAGCCAGAAGATGAAAATACGGAAGATGGCGATAATGACGACGAAAGCGCCACGACAACCTTTCTGGACAAAGCAACACACACACCCAACAACGAGACATTCTTACCGATAGATCCGAGCGCAAGCAACACACCTTCCCCTATTTCTGCCTCTTCCAAGATCATCAGTCCTAGCCTACAAAACTTATCCAATATTCCGTCATGTATGCTGGCATCAAAGCATTAATCTCACCGCGTGATTAAAAGGTTCCACCGAGTCTATCAATACAGAACAACTTATTCTTCAACTCTCAATGCAATATCACCACTCAACAGGAGATCACCATGAGTCAACTCATTTTTCGATTATGTGAAGCGTCCGACGGGCGGATTTTTGCCTGCCTTTCAGATCAACCAAATGTCGAAGATGTATTCGACAGTGGCTATAAAGTTGCTTACAAAAATCGTGATAATTCTAATGGCACGGAATTACTGGCAAGCTGGCGTAACTCTTTTATCGTGACATCTTCAGAGTTTAACAAGCTAGCTGAAGATCATGATCTACCTGAGGATGTCCAGTCTGCCTTCGACACCATGATGGGCTCTCTTATTAAGGGAGTTGATGTATTTTTCTGTGATTATAATCTAGGCATAGAGGCTAACGCCCCCATCTGCAATAACGTCATGGACAACTGCAAATCCACCGACTTTGTCCTTTTTTCTTGTGAAGAAATGGTCGGTAACGATCCAAAAACCCAGCCTTACCTAGTGTCTTATGCCGCGCCACGTTATCCAGATACCGGTAACACAGGAAAACAACACCGAATTTACAGTAAAACCGATGCTTTTGCCTTTTGTCAGGCTGTCCATGCCATCGTAGTACAAAGAGAGAAAGATGCCCTAACCGGTGGCCACATTCGCACCGAACTCGACCCCTACATTAATCAAGAAAACGTCGACAAAGGTCATGCCGAAAACGCCATTAACCAATTTGTCAAAGCCATTCAACAAAGCAATGGTACCAAGGACAAAACCTTGGCTTTGACCGGACCAGATCAATCATGATGAAGACATGGACACCACAAGATGATGCGATCTCATGGTCGCATTTCATTTGTATAATTGGCCTAATGGATCTGGAGACTTGCCATGATACAACACAGCTTACTTGCCCAAATCGCGGCGCAGTATAATTTTGATCAGGCTAACCAGATCATCTCTTTACCGCAAAGCAAAACATTGAGCCGTTACTGGATGACTCTTGAACTGAGCCTGCCACTAAGTCGCATTATTAACAGCCAAGAATGCCAATACGTCTGCTCCTATCAGCAAGCAGAAGAGTATTACAAATATAACCTAAAGACCCAACAAGTGGCCCCTTGTGAAAAAAGAGCCGCGTCAAAAGCCGACTTAAAACTCGTCACTTCTGATTCAACCTATTGGTTTGAATTTCATACCCTCCGTCAAGAGGAACTGGCGAGCATAAAAGAACGCAATAAACTCTACGAAGATGTTAAGCGCATCAATGCATTACGTTCCGTTTTATCGAATGACAACATCCTGCTTTTCATTGGTTTATGGGGACGCTTCAGTGGTGAAGAATTGCAACATTTCCAACCATTGGATAACCACAAAGAATGCGCTTATGTGTTAGACAGCGGTCAAGCCGGCAGCGGTCAAATATCACGTCTGTGTCAGATGAAAAAAGGCGGGGAAGAAAGGTTTTTATTGGCATTAGTTTAGCAACTAATGCCAGCCGGTTTTTCTTCTTTTAATCCAAAATTATTATCTTAGACCATTCATTAAACCGCTTTTATCCTCTCACTCTCCAAGTCCTTAATTCAGCGAGAAGATATTGTAATTTCATCACTCCCACAGGTAGGAAAAAACAATGAACCTGCGTGTCTTTTATAATGGAACAGACTCCAACTTAGATAGTGAAGTGAACCCTCTAGTCGTTACTGGTGAGGCACTCGCTCAGTACAAAAAACAGGCTCAATTAGTCGCAATTATTTCCAAACATCTAAATCCTATGAATCAACATAGTGCTCCCGGTATAACTGATGGTAGAGGTGTTTACCTTGATGGAAACAAGCAAGATAGAAAATGGAAGCCAACCAGCACCCTAAGTGAATTTATGAATGAAGATAACTCCAAATCGATACTTGATAGTTTATATAGTTATGTGAACGGTCACCAAACTAAGTTAGAAAAGCTTGGTGGTAATGTCAAAGTTCATGACTTTGCCTTGGCTGGATTTAGTTGGAGCTAAGATCAGACAAGATCTAGCCTGCTTGATCAAATAAGAGAAAAGCCTCGGAAAATGAGCTTGATGGTTGGCAAAGAGTAGAACAGCTAAGTCTGACAATGATGGACTTTAGTTGTTCTATTTTTTATCCCTATTTCCCCGAGCATTACGTCAGACTTACTTCTGCGCAATAAGTATTTACTTAGCTCTTTGAAAGGTAGAGACTCAAAGCAATAATCGCCGCTTTACCGGCGTAGATTTTACAATAGCGGTATTGGTATCCGCTATTTCTGAAACACGATCAAGAATAGGATCAAGATCGCTGATATCTTGTAAATACAAACGAGCAATATAACAGTCGTCTCCCGTTACCTTATCGCATTCAACAAATTCTGCGATGGACTCAATTAGGCTTTCCAGTTGTTTCACTTTGCCAGGGTGCTGACGAATACGCACAATGGCCATCAGGCGATAGCCTAACACTGCAGGGTTAATGTCAATGCGATACCCCGAAATGACACCATTCTCTTCCAGTCGTTTTAAACGTTCATTTACACTCGGAGCCGTCATACCGACAGTACGGGCGAGTTCGGCAATGGGCATTCTGGCATTGTCATATAGAAGCTTAATCAGCTTGACATCCGTACCGTCCAAATGAATTTGATAATTTCCAAGTCTATTTTGCATTTTTACCTCTAATATATACGGTAATTGCTTTCATTTGCCTTCATTTCTATATGCCAAAAGCTTTGCTGACACTTTAATCTATTATCGTTAGCGTATCGTTTCAATCGCCATCAATACAAGGAGAAAACCATGAAAGGCTCAGCCATTAATATCGGCTCCTTTGAGCTCATTCTCGCCATGATGCTGTCTGGCACCATTGGCTATTTTGTCATTAACTCAGCTCAAGATTTTTGGAATGTGGTGTTTTTTCGCTGCGCCATTGCAGCCGTTGTGCTAGGCGTATTTGCCTATTTTTCAGGCGTGATTCGTCGTGACTTTTTTCAACCTAGTGTGCTGATGATGATCATACTAGGGGGCATAACCTTGGTCGGAAATTGGGTTTTTCTATTCGCATCATTCAAATATATACCTTTCTCTATCGCAACTGTTGCCTACCACATGCAGCCACTCTTTTTGGTATTAGCGGGCACATTAGTAGCAAAAGAAAAACTGTCCATAGGCTTAATATTCTGGCTTCTACTGGCGTTTGTTGGCTTATTTTTAATGACAGAACTTAACTGGAACGACATGCGTCAATTTTTCGAAGATGAATCAACTGAAACAAGTCCAACTGCTGTATTTGGTTTGTTACTCGCATTAGGTGCGGCCATACTCTACACAGTGACGACCATGATTACTAAACAAGTCAGCAAAATACCCTCAGCCTTTGTCGCGTTAGTACAGGTCATTGTTGGTATATTCATGCTCTTGCCATTTGCTGATTTCAACAACTTACCAACCCAAGCCAGCCAGTGGTTAGACCTACTGATACTAGGAGCTGTATTGACTGGCTTTATGTACATCATCATGTACGACAGCTTTCAAAAACTGCCCACCAGCTTAATTGCTTTGCTATCTTTCATTTATCCGATAACAGCCTTGGTAGTAGATCATTTGGCTTTCGCGACTCATATCAGCCAGCTACAAATATTGGGGGTAATTCTTATCTTACTGGCTGTCAGCGCGGTGAAATTTAATTGGACAATTTCGAGCTATTTAATGATATTAAAAAAACGCGATTCAAAAGAGCAAAGTGCCAGTAACCAAACAACTAAGGAATCATGATGTTAAACAAACAAAACACAGGGTTAATCGTTGTTGATATCCAAGGCAAGCTGGCAGACATTGTCCACGACAGTGATGCTCTCATGGATCAAACGGCCAAATTAATCCAAGGTGCTAAGCTATTGAATTTACCCATTCTGTGGTTAGAACAAACTCCTGATAAAATAGGCTCTACTCAAGCTAAAATTGTCAATTTATTGACATCCCTTGAACCCATTAAGAAACACACCTTTAGTGCAGTCGGTTCCTCAGAATTTATTCGCGCTCTCAAACAAACAGGGGTCGAAAATTGGTTAATATGTGGCATTGAGACTCACATTTGCGTGTACCAAACCGCCAGGCAACTGCTCGACTTAGGTTACCAGGTGGAAGTGGTGGTTGACTGCGTTTCTTCTCGATCATTGTTTAATAAAGAATTGGCCATTACCAAGCTACTCGCCTACGGCGCTGCCACCAGCAGTTTGGAGATGTGTTTGTATGAGTTAGTCGCTGACAGTAAAGCGCCTGAATTTAAAGACATTCTCAAATTAACTAAGTAAAGAGGCGATCGGCAATGGGCTTTCTAACACAAAATCAACGCCAAAGTGCTGACTTGAATTAGTACCAAGCTCCTTACTGAACAACAAAAATCATTCGCTAAATTTCTTCGCCACTTCCGCCGCTTTGGTGCCGAGCTCGGCAAAGTTTTCTGTCTCTCACTCTTTTAAACACTTCACCTTTGGAGCATCCATACCGCCGTATTTCGCTCGCCACTGATCGATGCGGTAATGATGATGCGTTCTCGGGCTTTGTCAGGAATCGACTCTCCTGCTTCGTGTTGCTTCAAAATCGCCATGATTTGGCTTTCAGTACAACATGATTTTTTAATAGATTGCGCCCGATTATTTGATCATAAAACGTTCTACTTAATAACCCAATTATTGTTCGAGTAGATCACAAAATAAGCAAAACCCATGGACAGAATGTGCTTTTAAAAAGGAACACTGTCGTTTTTTTATACATTTTTGCAGTGAATCAAATAAGGTGAGTGATCAATATAAGTAATAGAAGTTCGTCTAATACTTTTTGAACTTTTATTCTCTATGACAAAAATCATGAAGAAAAATGAGGAAGTAACGATGACAAACTTGACGTTTTTATATCGTCCGATAGGTGTTTTTATAGCGGTGCTGGCCATTCAAATATCAAGCGTGGTCGCACATGGTAAAGGTTATCTGGTTGCCATTTCTGATGCTGATATGGAAGCCGAGTCATACTATACAGGTAATTTGGCTGAACCTCGTTCGTATCTGGATACCCTGTCCGTATTTGATTTATCTAAGGACTCTGCTTCTTCTATAAGTTCGATTAATGCATCAAATGGCATGAATGCACCAGCAAATCCACTCGCGATAACCCCAGATGGCGACATAGCTTTTGTGATCGAAATTTGGGAACCGAGACAGCCTTCAGATACCAAATTGTCAGAGCTTCAGCGTGGTAATCATGTCAGAGCCTTTGATATTAGTAACCCTTTGCAACCAAAGTTAATTGCATCAATAGAGACGGGATTTCAACCAACAGGCGTGACAATAAATGCTAGCGGAACAATGGCCATGGTGGTGGGAGCGAGGCCTGAAAGTCATGCATTGTTTATTCCTATTACAAAAACAGGGATTGGAGAGGCCATAGACATTCAACCAGAACTGGTACCTAGACCGGATTTGCGCGCGGATGGTATTTTTCAGGGGATTTGGCATCCATCAGGAAAAGTAGTAGCAATGTTGTTGCCTTTTCGCTCTCAAGTAAGCTTTTTTAAGTTTGCTCAAGATGAAATGGGTAAGGTCTCGTTGACACCTTGGGGGACGGTTCAAACAAATAAGTTTCCTTGGGCAGGTGAGTTTACCCCTGATGGGAAATATTTTATTACCAGTGATGCACAATGGGGGCTCGATGTTCCTGGGTTATGGCATACAACGAGCCTGGGGGTATTAACATCGATTAAGCTAGGTGACCCTAGTACGAACTCCCCACGTCCGGGCCATATTGTTATTGGTGGCGTTCAAGGTGGCATGAATGCTGAATTTATTGCAATTAACCGAAATGGCTTATTAGCTACGGCTGACATACATCAATCGACACGACCTGAAAGTGACCCTTTATATAAGCCAATGGTGGCAGTCTCGTTATTTCGAATTAATCCCAGCAACGGCACGGTATCATTTTTAAATAGTGTCGAAATCAAGGCCAATAATTCTCAGGGCCTGAGTTTTGATCGTTCAGGAAATAGATTGTTTCTGGGGATAGGAGAATATCGTCACGAGAAAACCCCGGCAGAAAAAATGGGAGGCATAGAGATATTTAATATAGTGGACGAGGATACACCTCGAATTGAACACAGCGGAAAACGTTTACGTCTTCCAATGAGTGTACATGGAGTGGCGTATTTCGAATAATTGAACCTATAATTTTGTCTTTTTCTAATAATTGTGGTTACTGCTATCGCCACTGAAGTAGTAACCCCAGCTAAGACAGAAATTAATAATGTATTGAGTAGTGTGAAATAGTTCAAATAAGCGTATCCACATGCTGCCCCTAACATGGATGTAGGGGATTAGGGCGCATTGCCGTAGTCAGACTTGTTCGCTCCTTCCCTAAGTAAAGAAAGAGGCAATCAGCAATGGGCTTTCTAACAAAAAATCAACGCCAAAGTGCTCATTTGAATTGGCACTAAGCTCCTTACTGAACAATAAAAATCATTCACTAAATTTCTTCGCCACTTCCGCCGCTTTGGTGCCGAGCTCGGCAAAGTTTTCTGTCCCTTTTGACATGACTTTTTGCGCTTGCTCTATCACATCAATGTATTTCGGATCCCCTGTGGCCAACAACTCCGATAAGGCCACACCTATGGCCGTCGTACTGATGGTGTTCAAATTACGTAGATTATCCGCGGCATCCTGTACCGCGATGGCAGTGGATTGTGCCACCGATTGTTTGGCCTTGTCCGTTGCGCTGTCGTTGGCCATGATGCGTCACTTATTAGCCACCTTTTTTGAGAATAAGAGCACAAGCGGTCGAGGTCGCTGCATTACTGATGGTTTGCATACCTTGCTGAATGGTCACGGCATTTTGCATCTGTAATCCCATGGTATCCGACATGGCGGATTCAGTAAGTTGACCTATGACCTGATTAACTTGCTGCAAATCTTGTGAGTTAGCGTCACTCATGCTTCTTCCCCTATTAGATTGCTGCTATTCATCCACAAAAAGCCCTACTTTGTTGCTAAAGGACTTTTTGTGTCTAGTCGACTCAACTGTCTTTTTCCACGACGCCTTCGGAAGCACGACTCAGTACGGCAGCACCAATGCCAGTCATGGCGTTCACCCCTTGTACGGTAGCTGCTTGCATACCGATCGACGCTTGTTGCTGAGCGCTGGATGCATTGCTGCTCAGATTCGACATAGCCAGTCCCATTGCCGTGTATAGGTTACCCATAGCACTTGCGGGTGTCGACGCTAACACTTGGGTATTGGTTTGCGTCAGCGAATCGGTAATTTGTTCATTCACTTTCTTAGCCATAATAACCTCTATTTTTTCTCTGCTGGCAGCAAGGTTTGTAGCTGCTGATTGATGTTGGTTATTTCTTCATCCAGTTTCGACTCAATGCTACTGAGTATTTGACTGACTTCTTTTTCCACCTTGTTTACCGCGCTCTCTGACTCAGCTTTAGACAGTTTTTCCTGTGTGCTGGAGATCAGATTCTCTACTTCGAGATGTTGCTGCTTAGTAAAGGTATCAATTTGTTCAAGCTGGGCATCCAGATCAAATTTCATTTGGCTGGGTTTGTTCATCTTCTGTTCCTTTCTTACCCTTTAGAAAACCTTTTACATTCAAGGCTTTTTTCTTTGAAGGTGGATCCTCAGGGGGAGGGGCCTGAGTCTCATCGGTTGACTCCTTAATAGGATCTTCAGTGGTTGGCACCTTATCATCTGCTTTTTGCTTTGGTTTGCTAATCACTGAATGAGTCTTTAACAAGCGTGCACATGCATTGGTAATAGATGCCGCTGTGGTCATCTGTGATTGTTGTTGATTGGTCACCGCATTGTGCATTGATAAACCCAATGTATCTGTTAACGTGGTTTCCAACAGACTGGTTGGCTGAACGGAAAAAGTCTGTAATGTGTTGAACTCCTGAACCGCTTTCGCGGGCACTTCTTGCTCAAACTCATTTTCATAGCGTATATCCTGAGGTTCCATCTTCACTCCTTAGCCATTTAAGCCACGATTTTTATGAATAAAGGTTAAACTTGCTAGTATCGATCACTTGGGCGATAAAGAGCCTCTTAAGGCGAACTTTCATAAAGTACAGTCGCTATTTTTTCGCCCACTGCGCCAAAATTTTCTGTGCCATTCACAACAATTTTTTGTGCCTGCTCAATCACATCAAGGTACTTACTGTCCCCCGTTTCCAATAACTGACTTAATGCCGTACCAATGGCCGTTGTGCTCAGGGTATTTAAGTTCCTTAAGTTATCCGTTGCATCCGCCAATGCCATGGCAGTGGATTGCGCCACCGATTGGGTAGCCGCATGAAATGCGGAGGTATCCGGATCAGGAGGGGTACTCACACTTTTCATCGTCTTCTCCTTATTGAAAGAACGCCCTGTCCAGTAAATCACTGACCAGGGTGTTGTCTTATGACGTTAGGTAGACAAACCTTAAGAAGCTTCTGCTTCAGGCGCGGCATCTGGCTCAATAATGCTTTCTGCACTGCGACCGATAACGGAACTACCAATCGACATCAAGGAGTTCACACCTTGTACCGTGGCCGCTTGCATCGTAATTTGCGCCTGCTGCTGTGCACTGGTGCCGTTATGAGCTGCCGTACCTAATGCCTGACTGGTAGACATCAACATATTGCCCATTGCCATGGCCGGTGTTTCACCCACTACCTTGGTATTGACTTGAGTCACTGAATCGGTAATTTGTTCATTTACTGGCATAATTTCATTCCTTCTTTTATGTTTACTTGCTTACAAATGGTTAAAGAAAATGCGCTGTCACATTTTCTTTCCCTATTTCAGATTAGCCCGCTAACCAGGTTCAATAATGCCTTCCGCACTTCGACCTATCACCGAAGAACCGATAGACATAAGAGAATTGACTCCTTGCACCGTTGACGCTTGCATAGTGATTTGCGCCTGTTGTTGTGCTCCCGTACTATTGTGCGCCGTTGTACCTAACGCTTGACTGGTTGACATCAACATATTACCCATCGCCATGGCGGGTGTTTCACCGACCACTTTGGTGTTGACCTGCGTAACTGAGTCTGTGACTTGTTCATTTACTGGCATGATTTCGTTCCTTATATTGAATTATGTTCACTCGCTACTAGCCTTTTTCAATAATGCCTTCTGCACCTCGTCCCAATACAGCAGAGCCAATAGCCGTAAGCGAATTGACTCCTTGAACGGTGGCCGCTTGCATCGTGATCTGAGCTTGTTGCTGAGCCGCTGTTGCGTTATGAGCTGCTGTCCCTAAGGCTTGGCTGGTAGACAACAATAAATTTCCCATTGCCATGGCTGGCGTTTCACCCACTACTTTGGTATTCACCTGAGTGACCGAGTCGGTTATTTGCTCATTTACTGGCATGGTTTAACTCCTTTCTTTTTTCTAATCTTCTGTAGTCTTGGCAAGATTTAGCCTTTCTCAATAATGCCCTCAGCACCACGACCTATCACTGCAGAACCTATTGCCATCAGTGAATTCACACCTTGAACTGTGGCCGCTTGCATAGTGATTTGTGCCTGTTGTTGAGCCGCTGTGGCATTATGTGCCGCATTACTCAACGCTTGGCTGGTTGACATCAGTAGGTTGCCCATCGCCATCGCCGGCGTTTCACCGACCACTTTGGTGTTGACCTGCGTGACTGAATCTGTGACTTGTTCATTTACTGGCATGGTATTACTCCTTTTCCGTTGATTTAAATGGTATTTCTACAAGCTAATAGGCTATTAGCTCTCCTCAATATGATGATTGACACCTAAATCACAGTACCCATCATCATGAGTCAGTTGATGTCTCATACCCTTCTCCATCACTCGATGGTCAAAGCGATTCGCTAGCGGCATAGACACCTTGAGTCACATTGTTTGTTAGTTAGATGACTCATTAGCTTATTGTTTTGGCCATTATTACTTCGAGCCTTGAGCCGCAATCGCATAAATCAACCCAGAACCTAATGCGGTATTGGTCACAGTGATGGTTTGTATTTGTTGCTGGGTATGAGCAGCATTTTGTGATGCTTTTGCTAATGAATCCGCTACCATATTCAAATACATGTCACGTGAACTAACAGGCGACCATTGGGTTAACAATTTTTCGATATCAACTGGCATCGAGATGTCCTCTTTTTTAAAATCTAATGCTCACTCAGTTTAGCTTGCCTATTTTTCAAAAACTGGGGCGAATACACCGACAATCCGTTGTTTCTCATGTCATTTTCCGGCCATTTTCAATGTTAAAAAAAGAATAGCTAGAGCAAAGCCATAGAAAGGATTGATGTTAAGAAGAGGAACACATTCATTCCCCGTAAAACGCCTTTTTCATGCGGTGTTTTCACTCAATCAAAACAATTGAAAACGAAGAATGAGAATAAAAAAGAAAGAAAAAGGAAGTGATGGAAGTGAATTACCCTAGACGACGATGGAGAGAGTGCGGTATAAGACACTCTCTTGCCACATAAGGAAATATTAAGCTTCTGTTTGTGCTGCAGTAACCTTTTGTAGGGCTTTCTGGTATATACGCCACGAACACAGTCCAGCTAAAAGGTTACCAACCAAGACACCGATAAAAATCCCCTTGATGCCAGCCAGTTCAGAGCCGATCCACAAACAAGGTAAGAAAAAAGCAAACAAGCGTAAGGCGGAAATAACGAGAGCGGTATAGGATTTTCCAAGGGCATTACACACGGAAACCACCAGCATACAGATGCCTAGGGCACCAAGACTGACAGGAACGATCAATAAATGCCAAGTCAAAATACGGGTCACTTCTTGTTCACTGGTCATCAGGCGCGCCAATGGGTCTGCGAATAAAAAGGTCACCAAAGCAACCAGTAATTGGAATAATATTATGTATCGACAAGCAATTGACACCACAGTACGAATGTCTTCTATCCGACGTGCGCCAAGTAAACGTCCAACCATTGGTGGCATGGACATGGTCAAGGCCAATATAGAGACAATAGCAAAAAATTCAAAGCGTGAACCCAATGCCCAAGAAGCGACCGCTGCCGTACCAAAACTGGCGATTAGCTTAGTAGCTAACATAGACGACACTGGTGGCAATAATTGACTCACCATAGCAGGCCCCATGATATGGCCAATATCCGCCAGACTTTTGGTCAGTTCCAAGCTTTTCCAATCAAATGAAAACCAATGTTTACTGGCTACTTTCGGTGCGACGACCAACACGCCCAAACCAAATGACACACTAGTAGCAATGGCGGCTCCATTCAATCCCATGTCTAAGGTGAAAATAAAAAGCGGATCCAACAAGGCATTTAACACACTGGTTACTATCATCATGATGCCCGGTAAAATAGTATTACCATTGGCCCGACAAATACTGTAGAAGAAATACAGTAAAGCTCCAATCCAAGCACTTAACAACCAATGTGGCCAATAGTCATCAACCATGGCATAAACCGTATCAGGCGCGCTTAACAGGGACAAAATAGCGCCTCGCATCAGCCAGATCAGCACACTGAACGCAGCAATCCCCAAACCACCAATCATCAATACCAAGCCACCCAACTGCTTAGCATAATGAGTATTTTGTGCTCCCAACGCTCGCGAAATAATCGCTGTAGTAGCGATGCCAAGGCCCACCTGTAAACCAATGACCAACATTTGAATCGGTAAGGTAAAGCCCTGTACCGCCAAAGGTAAAACCCCCAATTGACCAATGAAGGCACTGTCTACCAGCTGAAAGCTCATCAAAGACAAAACACCGAACAACATGGGCCAAGTCATTTTAAAGAGTTCGCGACCAAGAGAAGAAGCGGAAGATACTGACATAAGAGAAACGGCACTCAAACAATAATGAACGCTACATTATAACGCTTTTTCTGCGACAATTTGGCAGAAGCCCATCCGCAATTGTGAAGATATCGGTTAAATCTCTCGTCACGTGCACCTTCAATCAGTAACAAGTTTACCTACTGTGTTGTCGCTCTACTGATCAAGTCTTCACAAGCTTTGCTAACCTCTTGCATTAAGCTGGTTTCCTCTACAGCTGCGACCTTACCTTGCTCTACCACTAGTTTACCGTTAACGAAACTGTAGGCGATCTTAGCGGGCTCTGCGCACAAAACTGGCGCTTGTAATCGACTGTGAACACCAACATAACGGGGGGCATCCAACGAATAAATGACCAAGTCAGCAGCGTACCCTTGCGCTAATTGACCTGTTTTTAAACCAAGTAAGTCTGCACCATTTTCACTTCCCCAGCGAATCACCTGCTCTATCCTAGTCGCTTCTGGGCCATGCTGGGATCTATGTATCAACCAAGCCAAGTTTAATTCTTGCAGCATAGAAGCATTTTCGCTAGATGCTGAACCGTCCACACCCAGTGTAATTTTCATCCCCGCTTGTTCCATGGCAATGGCTGGCGCAATGCCACTACCAAGCCGACAATTTGATGTAGGACAATGAGCAATGCTAGTACCAGTTTGCGCTAGGCGTTGAATGGCATATTCATCTGCTTTTACCAGATGAGCAAACCAAACATCTTCACCTAGCCAATCACAATGCGCGGCGTAATCGATCGCCCTCATGGCAAATTTTTGCTGAGCCATTTGCTCATCAAAGCCAACTTCCAATAAATGCGAATGACGTTTTAAACCACGGGCTTTGGCCCATTCAGCAAAGGCTCTTAAGTCCTTCGCGGGCGAAGTGTGCACCAAGCTAGTTGGCGCCACCACCAAACGTTTCATACTGTGAGGGTGGTCATCGTGATACTGCTGATAAGAATTTTCCATGCGCATCAAGGCCTGAGATAAGGACTCAGGCTGAATCGCACTGGATTTCAAACCTTTATGGCTACCTTGAGCGGTTGCACCACCACGACAGAGTACAAAGCGTACGCCAAGATCTTGCGCTGCCTGCCATACCGCCTCTTCTAACTCAGGAGTGGTCGCCGCATGATATAAATAATGATGGTCGGCACAAGTGGTCACACCTGACCTTAATTGCTCAAACAGTCCCAATTTAGCCGCTAAATACATGTGCTCTGGTGTGATATGCGGCCAAAATTGATATGGCACACTGGCCAACCATTCTCCTAACCCTTGATTCAAACCAGCTGGAATGCCTTTTAATATGGATTGCGCCAAATGATGGTGAGTATTGACAAAACCAGGGTAGATTACGCACTGACTGGCATCGATGACCACCTCTTGATCTCTTGCCACTAAGTTTTCACCTATGTCGGCTATCATGCCGTCTTTAATTTGAATGGATACCGGCTTATCAAAACCAAATACGGCTTCTGCTTGATGAATAAAATACTGAGTCATAACTCACTCCATATTAACTCCTTCCTAATGGGGAAAGAGCAATGTCTGGGCCATGAAGCATGAACCGCTTCTACTCTTTTTCTTATGATGTGATTAATGTATTGAAAGTAAAAACCTACTCACTCTTTTATTTTTCAGCTCAACAGATATCTCATCGCTATTTCATCACACTGATTAGGTACCACACATGATTTAAATGCATTGGCATCAAGCCAAAAGACAAGATGACGTCCCGCAATACAGCTTAGGACTAGGTTACAAGGTGTGTTATCACCTCTAGACAGCCCTGATAAAAGTCAGCCTTTTTGTAAAGAAGAAAAGTGTATGGCGAAAAACATTAAGCCTACACTAACAACAGATAATAGAAAGAAGCCTGTCGCAAAAGGCGTAAGAGTATTGTGATAAAACTGCCCTATTGATGCCGACAAGACTATCGCAACAAAGCTCGACAAAGATGAAATCATAGCGGCGCCTAAGCCTGCGGTTCGCCCTAGTGGTTCCATTGCCATGGCATTCACATTACCAAACACCATGCCAAGACAAGAAAACATCGCCATACAAATGCCCATAAAATACACAAAAGGCGGCACACCATCATAAGCTAAAACCACCCAGGAAAGAGTAAATGACAGGCAAACCATTAAGATTAAAGCAAAATACACACAAGCTTTCATACCAACATGTAACACAATCTTTCCATTAAAGAAATTCATCACACTAGAGCCAATCGCCATCATGGCAAAGTACAAAGGAAATGCTTCCCCAACACCATAAATGTCTTGAAAAATGGATTGCGCCGTACTGATATAAAGCATCAAGCTGCCAAAGATACAACCCAGTAATATGGTAAAGGCCACAACGTCTTTATGACTCAAAATGTCTCGTGCGTCCCTTAACAAATTACGCCAATGCAAAGGAATACGACGATCAATTGGTAAGGTTTCTGGCTGGCGCCAATATAACCAAGCCAATGCAATTAAAGATTGCATCAACAACATGGCAAATATCCATCGCCAGCTCCCGAGTTTCATCACCAACTGACCAATCGCTGGAGCCAGTAACGGCACCAACAAAAAAATCATCATAATAAAAGACATAATGCGTGCCATGGCCGCACCCTTGTACAAATCACGAATCATAGCTCGAGAGGCGATTTTCGGAGCCGATACACCAAAACCTTGTATTAAGCGCCCAATCAATAAAATTTCCAACGAAGACGAGAGCAACGCCACTAATGTACCGATAAGATAAATCCCAATTCCTATGCCAATACTTTTTTTTCGACCGATTGCATCCGACAATGGCCCAAAGGTAATTTCACCAAACACCATGCCCAAAATCATCGCCGAGATAATCCACTGCGTATGCTGGTAATTATCAATGACCAAATCTTTGGCGATAAAAGCAAACGCTGGCAACATGGCATCCGTGGTCAGTGCCGTTAACGACATCATGAGGGCAAACAAGATAATGAATTCTCGTTCTGGAAGGCGTTTTATCTGAGTAAGATGAGCAGTGTCAGAATGCGACATAGGTAAAGTGTATCCATATCAATAAAGTTCAAATTGGTAACGTGCAATATAAATCACTAAAGCAAAGTGGGGAGTCCATTCGTCATGCGCTTAATAAAGGACATAGAAGTGTACTCGTCATGAAGTAACAAAAGCAAAATTTCTAAAACACGAAAGGCTACAAAAAACATGCTCTTTCAAAGCTGCGCGAGTGCAGTAAATCTCGTATCATTAAATTCCCCTTTCGTCAGCTCGTCCATTAGAGGTAAATAGAAGGAAAGTATGGAATTCATTTGGATTTTATTTGCGTTTATGTGTGGTCTAGCAGTTAAACTCGCCAACCTGCCACCTCTTATTGGCTTTCTGTTCGCGGGCTTCCTCCTCAATTATCTCGGCATTCAACCCAGCAACATACTCGAGTCTCTGGCCAATATTGGCATTACCTTGATGTTATTCAGCATAGGCCTAAAACTGCATGTGAAAGATTTACTCAAACGTGAAGTTTGGGCATCAACACTTAGTCATATGAGTGTTTGGACGATTCTTTTTGCTGGCTTGGCCTTGCTGATTAGTTTGTTAAGCTTACCCTTCTTTGGTGCACTGGACTTAAAAACCGCTGCGCTTATCGGCTTTGGGTTGAGTTTTTCCAGCACCGTTTGCGTGATGAAACTACTAGAAGAAAGCGGTGAACTTAAAACCCGTCATGGTCAATTGGCCTTAGGCATCTTGGTCATGCAAGACATAGTGGCGGTGATTTTCCTTGTAGCGGCGACAGGCAAGATACCTTCTATTTGGGCACTAGGCTTGTTTGCTTTATTCATCGTTCGTCCTTTGATCAATAAAATATTAGATCAAGCCGGACACGGAGAAATGCTCCCCTTAACGGGCTTATTCTTAGCATTAGGCGGCTATCAACTGTTTGATTTAGTTGGAGTAAAAGGCGACTTAGGTGCTCTAATTGTAGGTATTCTGCTTGCTTCTCATAGCAAAGCATCGGAAATGAATAAGTCATTAATGAATTTTAAAGATTTGTTCCTAATCGGCTTTTTCTTATCTATTGGTTTTACCGCCTTGCCTGACTTGGCAATGATAGGCATCAGTTTAATTATTACCTTTGTACTATTTGTGAAGTTTGTTTTGTTTTTTGGCTTATTAACTAAACTAAAGCTGCGCGCCCGTACATCGTTCTTATCATCACTGATTTTATCCAACTACAGCGAATTTGGCTTAATCGTGGTCGCACTCAGTGTCTCTAATGGCTGGCTGAACAAAGAATGGCTCGTCATTTTAGCCCTTGCTGTGTCATTCTCATTCGTAATAACCAGTATTCTATATCGACAATCTCATCGTCTCTATCAAACTAACAAAGATTCTATTCGTCGATATGAAAACCCTGATTGTTTACCTGCAGATATTTTCAGTCAGCCCCAAGATGCGAGGATTTTAGTCGTCGGCTTAGGTCGAGTTGGCCGCGGTGCCTTTGAATCTTTGAAAAATTTAGTAGGTAATGGCGTTGCAGGCATGGATGCAGATCGCAGTCGCATCAAAAAAATGCAAGACAATAATGACAATGTATTTTATGGCGATGGTGAAGATGCGGATTTGTGGGAGCGACTGGACACCTCAAACATTCAGCTCATCATGTTGGCGTTACCAATTGCAGAAGACAGCACCAATATTGCTATTCAACTGCGTAAAGCAAATTATCAAGGACAAATTGCCGCCATTGCTCGTTATCAAGATGAACGTGAGGAATTACTCACTGCAGGCATAGACAATGTTTTCAACTTTTATACCGAAGCAGGGACAGGGTTCGCAGAAGAGAGTTTGGGCTTGATACAATACAAATAAACCCTAAATTTCAGACATTTTTACTACCTATTTAACATAATCAATATAGCTTTTCCTGCGAGATGGCATTTTAGCTTGATTTAAAATACTGCCTATTAAGTTAACTTCAATCATTTTTAGCTGTTCAATGGTTTCAGAAACATCTCTCTTTTTAGTATTACCAGACTTAACGATAAAAACCAATCCGTCAGAAAACTTAGCAACACTTTCTGCATCTGAAAATAGTTGAATGGGAGGTGCTTCAATGATAATTCTATCGTAATAATCTTTTAGGTAATCCAGTATTTTTTCCATCATATGAGAAGACAATAGATCATTTGGTTTATCCAAATACGTACCCGCCCCCATAACATCGAATCCTTCATCATGATTTTGCGTTATTGCATCTGATACTTTTGATTTTTTTGCAATAATGTTTGATAAACCAGAACGATTACTCGGTATATTTAAATATTTAGCAATGGATTGGCGTCTAAAATCGATATCTATGACTAGTGTTTTTTCTAACTCTGAAAGCGCTTTTGCTAAGTGTAAAGATACTGTAGATTTTCCTTCTCTCGCTTTGGCTGAAGCGATTGTTATTACTTTTTTCTCTTTATGTATGCTACGCAACTGAGTTCTTAATCGGTATATAGACTCAATGTAAGCCTTGTTTTTTGAATAACCAAAGTGATTATTTTTACTTCTATTAAAAGTCGTTTTTGGCAAATTTATTAAGTTAGGGATTCCCGTAAGAAGCTCAAGTGTTCTCTTAGTGTAAATTTTTTGATCCAACACACCAAAAAAAAGGCTAATAAACAGACCTAAAATAGAACCTAAAAAAATAAAAAGAAAGGCTTTCTTATAACGCACGTCATTATTCACAACATCTATCAATAATGCATAATCTAAAACCTTAGCAACCTCATTTTTAATATTACTAACACTTTGGCTATCTTGAAGACGTCTTAACGTTATATCATATAAGCTTCTATAAGTTTCAACTTCTCGCAATTTCTCCATATAAGCATCTTCAGACTGACCAAGAGAGTTTAATTCAATTTTAATTAAATCGAATTCGTCATACAAAGAAGACAGCTTTTTCTTTTCAACTTCATAAATGGATTGCTTAATGGATAGCTGGTTTTTTACTTGATGATATAGCCGAGAAATTAAATTATCTAAGTTTTCTTTAGCGGCAATGTTTCTAGGATGTTTAGCACCATATTTCAGACTGGTTTCTAGTAATTGAGCTTCTGCAGAAGAAATAGCGCTTCTTGTTCTTTCAATTTCAGAATTAGAATTAATAAGAGGAGACTCCAAGATAACATTTGGATCGTCAACTCCATCTAATTTGCTAATGTAGATATTCTCAATTGCCAATCGTTCTTCTAAATCATTTATTTTTGACGATAGATTATTTAACTCATCCTCTTTTAAGTTCATCATAATACTAATATCAGGAGAATCTTCATCACCAGAGAGTTCTTTTAATTCACTTTCAGATTTCACAATATCCTTTTTAATACCCTCAATTTCTCCTGAAAGCCAAGAAACCGTTTCTTTATTACGTATTGCAACCTCTTTGTCTTTATAACTGATATACTCGGAGGCAATTGCATTCACTATATTTTTTGATACTTCTGGTTTATTTGATGTAATCGATATTTTCAACGAATTACTAGCAGCATCATAATTAACAGAGAGCATACCTTGTATTTTTTTAATCGTTGCAAGTCTTTTCTCTATAGCTGAACTTTCTTCATTACCAGAAAAAGAAAGATAGCTTTTTATTTTTAATAAAACACTATCTATTTTACTCAAAAAAACATCAATATAATAGGGAATTTCACTCTCGACATATTCATCCAGAACTTTAGAATCAATAACATCTACGACATTCGAGAGTAAATTTCTCGATTTTATAAGCTCAATTTCTGAGCCATAGCTATTTGAAGCACCAGAACCCAAGGAAAACTGATCAAGAATAGAGACAGCACCTTTATAATTTAGATTCACTTGAATATTAACTTCCGATGTATAAGTATCTTTCGATGTATAAAAAACATAAATGGAAGACAAGACTGAAAACAAAAAGACAATTAGAAAAATCAATTTTTTATTCAAAATAATTGAAAAAACTTCCAATAAATCTATTTCATCTTCATGTACAACTTGATCTTTCATATTAAAAAAAACTTCTTTCTATAATTAATATATCGCCAGGGTAGATATAACTTTCACCTGTTACCTTTTCTTTTTTCTCTGATGATCTTTTTATAAACCAATCGGATCGAGAAGCACTGTCAGTAAGGCCACCCGCAAGGGCAATCGCCATAGAAACCTTCATATTAGGGCGATACGAAAAACCACCTGGTTGCTTAACTTGTCCATTAATGTAAAAAGGTCGATACTCTAAAATGGAGACATTCACTTCAGGGTTCACTAAGTATCCATCTTTTAGTTTTAATTTTATTATTTTTTCTACTTCTTTACTGGTTTTATTTGCTATTTCCACTTCTCCGACAAAAGGAAAATTAATTGTGCCAGATAAATCCACTTTGGTTTCTAAATTTAATTCTTCTTCATTAAAAACATGTATTTTGATTGTATCGCCTGCCTTCAGAACGTAATCATCTTGTGACACAGCAATACAGGACCAAAAAAGCATCAATAAAAAGAGTATTTTTTTACTCATATAACCCCCGAAAATCTATATGATACAGATAGACCCATACTCCAATATTTTTCTGAATTTACATCTTCTTCTCTCTCATATAAAAAGGAAAATATAAAACCCTTATAATTATTATCAATTTTAAGCGACATAGATTCTTCATTGCTTTCTTTTTCATCTATAACAACAATAGATTTCTTATCTGAGAGTCTAACCAAAATACTATAAACAGAGCTTCTTTCATATTTCCACAATATTGAAAATTCATTTTCTTCATTGAGCGTTTGATTTTCTTTTGTTAATGGGTTCTGCTGATTAATACTCTGTATCGAAATTGTATTATTTGCATATGGCTTCCAGTTAATTGCTCCAGACCAATATGTCGTCTTTTGTTCTTCTTCATCTCTATCAAATTCTTTATTTTCTTTACCAAACGCTAAAGATAGATCTGTTATTAAAGTCAAAGGCAAGCCGAAACCCAATGACGAAATATAATTAGTTGAGTTTTTGCTTAGAGCATTGGGATAGAACTCTCTTCTTTTTTCAACAGTATAAAATATTTTTTTGTCTGACCATCGATAGCCAGAACTAATATTGACAGACTCATTTTCAAAATTTGCATTTAATGCTAAATTTGTTTTTTGATCATATTTTTTAATATCTTTATTATAAGAAATACTTAAAATAGGACTCCTTTCAGCAATTCGATTGAAGTTAAAATTGGCATCCATACCTTGCTGACGATAGGAACTAAGCGAGTTGTCGATATTAATAAGGTCCGATGTTAAACCTGTGCCTCGCTCCTCTTCTTTGTCATTTAAGTTAATTGCAAGTGATATTGTCGAAGAGGGTATTGGTCGCCATGCTGAACTTAATGTCAGTAGATGATCTTGCGTCTCATCATCCCTCTGTTCAGGATGATATACATTAAAATCATAACGACCTTGTAATATATATCGACCACTTGTCAGGGCGCTCTCTATTCCTATATTCGATTGATAATATAAATACGATGGCTGATACGAGAACGACCTCTCTCCCACAGCCAAACCTGCCGAAATTTGTGTACCTCCCAATTGATAGCCCAAATCTTCCACTTCCACGCCCTGTGCTAAAGCAGATGTAAAACTCCATGTGAGCACCAAGCACAAGCATTTCAGCTTTTGAATCATGGTTAGTACTTAATCCTATCTAATGGTTTCATAAGATACTAAAAGATACAGTATATTTACAAAAATATACAATAACTTTGTATTTTATTTTTAATTGTCATGTTTTTTTTATCGCTAAGCTCATAAATAGATTAATTCTTACAATCTCCATGCATGAAAAGTAACTCACTAATTTAAATAAAAAAAGCCAGTCTACTGTAGACTGGCTTTTTTGTTCTTGATCATATCTTTTGTTGATACTCAAAAATTACTTAGTCGACAAGGAAACCATTTCCTCTAACCGAGCCTTTACCACCTCCGCTTCTGCGGTTAATTCAGCATACAAGCGAATATCACCGTTGCGTTGTGCTTGCATGGCCTTTTCTAGTAATAAATCATAATCTTTATTGAGTTTTTTCTGCGGATCCGCTTTTAAGAAACTGAACATGACTTTACTCCTATAGTAATAGTCATGTACGCAAAACTGGCGTGTTTAGATGTGTTCACCACAAAAAATGCCAACTTAATCAAATTAAGTTGGCATTGATGGTAACATCTAAAGGCCTACCGCAGACAGCCCCATTAAGCTGTTATACATCTAGGTAGTCCATGATGCCTTCTGCGGCTTTACGACCCTCATTGATAGCCGTTACCACAAGATCTGAACCACGTACCATATCACCACCAGCAAAGATTTTTTCATTAGTGGTTTGGAACATAAACTCGCCGTTATGTGGCGCCAATACACGGCCACGGCTATCCGTTTCAATACCAAACTTTTCGAACCAAGGTGCTGGGCTAGCTTGGAAACCAAAAGCGACCAAAACAATATCAGCAGGAATAATCTGCTCACTGCCTTCGATCACTTCCGCAGAACGACGACCATTTTCATCCGGCTCACCCATTTGGGTCTCTACTACCTTGATGCCTTCGACTTTACCATCACCGATGATTTCCACGGGCTGACGGTTGAATAGGAACTGCACGCCTTCTTCTTTGGCGTTAGTCACTTCTTTGCGCGAGCCAGGCATGTTTTCACGGTCACGACGGTAAGCACAAGTCACACTCTTAGCACCTTGACGGATCGCCGTACGATTACAGTCCATCGCAGTATCACCACCACCCAAAACCACAACCTGTTTGCCTTTTAGGTTAATGTAATCGGCTTCGTCCTCTTCCAAATCCAAGCAGTGATTAACATTCGATACTAGGTAATCCAGTGCATCGTAAACACCTGGCAGATCTTCACCTGGGAA
This sequence comes from Marinomonas sp. ABL3_031, assembly GCF_056161265.1. NCBI lineage: Bacteria > Pseudomonadati > Pseudomonadota > Gammaproteobacteria > Oceanospirillales > Oceanospirillaceae > Marinomonas > Marinomonas sp. ABL3_031. The sequence goes on along the minus strand of NZ_JBSWYU010000001.1, from coordinate 31,203 downwards.
GCCGCCTTTCATGTATTTGTAAGTACCCATGCCAAGGAAAACCGCATCGTACTCTTCCAAAACATGTTCAAACGGCACATCATCACCAACAGACGTACCCAGTACGAATTCCACACCCATTTCTTCAAACACTTCACGACGGCGTGTCATGACACTCTTTTCCAGTTTGAATTCTGGAATACCGAATGTAAGCAAACCACCAATCTCTGGGTATTTATCAAATACCACAGGTTTGATACCGTTGCGCACCAATACGTCCGCACAAGCAAGACCTGCAGGACCGGCACCAACGATAGCAACCGTTTTGTTTACCGGTACCACTTTAGACATGTCCGGACGCCAGCCTAGGGCAAACGCCGTGTCGGTAATGTATTTTTCTACCGAGCCTATGGTAACGGCACCAAAACCGCCTTCACCAAGGGTACAAGCCCCTTCACACAAACGGTCTTGTGGGCAAACTCGGCCACATACTTCGGGCAAAGAGTTGGTTTGGTGACTTAACTCAGCGGCTTCCAAAATGTTGCCTTCACTAACCAATTTCAACCAGTTCGGAATGTAATTGTGAACCGGACATTTCCACTCACAATATGGGTTACCGCATTCTAAACAACGGTGAGCCTGATTTTTGGCACTAGGCTCTTCAAACGGTTTATAAATTTCGACGAACTGAGCCTTACGAGTAATCAAAGGCTTTTTCTTTGGATCCTGACGATCAACTTCGACGAATTGAAATGCATTGTTCAAGCGCTCAGACATAAGCTGCTATCTCCTGGGGCCGCTTCCATTGAAGCGGCACTCTCTCAAATGGGTCAAAATTCATTCAAGGTGCTCAGCACCATGACAGCGTGTTTTATTCTGGACGTTGGCGAGTATTGGCCAACAACGCCCCTAAACTCGCTGCTTTCGGTTTAACCAGCCAGAATTTGCCAATGTAATCGTAGAAGTTTTCTAGGATTTCATGGCCCCATTCGCTGTCCGTTTCGCGAACATACTCTTCGATTACAGAACGAAGGTGTGAACGATATTCTTCCGTTAATTCCGTACCGATACGGTGAATTTCCACTAGTTCATGGTTGTACTTATCAACAAAGGTACGATCCAAGTCCAACACGTAAGCAAAACCACCTGTCATACCTGCACCGAAGTTGTAACCGGTATTACCCAATACGGTTACCATACCGCCAGTCATGTACTCACAGCAGTGATCGCCTGCGCCTTCGATGACCGTATGCGTTCCAGAGTTACGTACCGCAAAACGCTCACCAGCAGAACCAGCAGCAAACAGTTTTCCGCCTGTTGCACCGTACAAACAGGTATTACCTATGATGGCAGAGTCTTGTGATTTGAATGCAGAACCACGTGGTGGACGAATCACCAGCTTACCGCCAGTCATGCCTTTACCCACGTAATCGTTGGCGTCACCTTCCAAGTACATATTCAGACCGCCAGCATTCCAAACACCGAAGCTCTGACCAGCTGTACCTTTTAGCGTCAAGGTCAAAGGCGTATCCACCATGCCTTGGTTACCATAGCGCTTAGCAATTTCACCAGACAAACGCGCACCAATTGAGCGATCACAGTTCGTGACGTCAAAAGCAAACTCGCCACCTTCTTTTTCTTCCACGACGTGTTTAACTGTGTCCCACATTTTCAATGCCAACAAGCCTTTGTCGTGTGGCGGGTTCAGCGGTACTTCACAGTATTGTGGTTTATCTGCAGGGATCGCATCGTTGTTAAGGATAGGCGACAGATCCAAGCTTTTCTGTTTGTCTGTTTCACCTGGTAGTAGGGTCAACAAGTCCGTACGTCCAATCAAATCTTGCAGATTAGATACGCCCAATTTTGCCAACCACAAGCGAGTGTCTTCCGCCATAAACAAGAAGAAATTCTTGATCATTTCAACTGTGCCTAAGAAGTGATCATCACGCAATTTTTGATCCTGAGTCGCCACCCCCGTGGCACAGTTATTTAGGTGACAAATTCGTAAGAATTTACAACCCATAGCAACCATTGGAGTGGTACCGAAACCAAAGCTCTCAGCCCCAAGAATAGCGGCTTTAACGACATCCAAACCGGTTTTCAAACCACCGTCTGTTTGCAAGCGAATCTTGCCACGCAAATCATTGGCACGCAGGGCTTGTTGCGCTTCTGCCAACCCTAGTTCCCAAGGAGACCCCGCATGACGAATCGAAGTGATTGGCGACGCAGCGGTACCACCATCGTAACCAGAGATAGTAATCAAATCCGCGTAGGCTTTCGCTACCCCCGCGGCGATGGTGCCAACACCCGGCTCAGAAACCAGTTTTACGGAAACCAATGCTTCTGGATTAACTTGCTTCAAGTCGAAAATCAGCTGTGCCAAATCCTCGATAGAATAAATATCGTGGTGTGGCGGCGGTGAAATCAAGGTGACACCTGGAACAGCGTAACGCAATCGTGCAATCAAACCGTTTACTTTACCACCCGGCAACTGACCACCTTCGCCTGGTTTCGCACCTTGTGCTACCTTGATCTGCAACACTTCTGCGTTCACCAAGTATTCTGGCGTCACACCAAAACGACCAGAGGCAATCTGTTTGATCTTAGAGCGGCGCTCTGTTCCGTGACGAGCTGGATCTTCGCCCCCCTCACCTGAGTTGGAACGACAGCCTAATTCGTTCATCGCTTGTGCCAACGCTTCGTGCGCTTCTGGTGACAAAGCCCCCAGCGACATACCAGCGGAGTCAAAACGTGGCAAAATACTTTCCACTGGCTCCACTTGATCCAAAGCAATCGGTGTTGCCTTATCCGAAATGGCAAACAAGTCACGCAACATAGAAGCAGGACGACTGTTTACCAGCTCTGTGTACTTGGTAAAGTCAGTGAATTTACCACTACCCACAGCGGTTTGCAGGTTACGTACCACATCTGGGTTAAAGGCATGATATTCCGCATCGTGAACGTATTTTAGGTAGCCACCTTGCTGAATCGGCTTACGCAATTTCCACGCATTGTTCGCCACCGACGCTTGTTCGCGCTGGAAGTCAATGAAGTTGGCACCTTGAATGCGGCTTGCCACGCCTTTGAAACAGAGATCAACCACGTCTTTTGCTAAACCAACAGCTTCAAACAATTGCGCACCACGGTATGACGCTATGGTGGAGATGCCCATCTTAGATAGGATCTTCATCAGGCCTTTGTTTATCCCTTTACGGTATTTGACGTGACAGGCGATAGGGTCACCCAAGACTTCACCTTTTTCGATCATATCGTTAATCAAACGATAGGACAGGTATGGATACACTGCCGTGGCGCCAAAACCTAATAGCACAGCAAATTGATGTGGATCACGAGCAAAGCCCGTATCAGCGATGATGTTGGAATCACAACGCAGACCGACTTTGGTAAGATGATGGTGAACCGCACCTACTGCCATTGGCGCAGGAATAGGCAAACGACCTTTGGCCAAATCACGATCGGTTAACACCAAAATCACTGCGCCATCACGAACTTCTTGCTCGGCTTTCAATTGCAGCGCTTTAATAGACTCTTCTAACGACGCTTCGGCTGGATCGTAATTGGTATCCAAACGCACCAAACGGAATCTATGATCGTCCATCGCCAACAAACGGCTGAACTTACGTGGCGACAGCAAAGGCGATGACAAAATAATACGGTTTGCGTGCTTAGGTGTTTCTTCGAACAAGTTACGCTCTACACCGACGCAAGTTTCCAATGACATCACAATGGATTCACGCAATGGATCAATCGGCGGATTAGTTACCTGAGCAAACTTTTGACGGAAGTAGTCACTGACTGGGCGAGTTTGACTCGACATCACCGCCATCGGCGTATCGTCACCCATCGAACCGACCGCTTCGTGACCACTTTCCGCTAATGGACGGAAGATCTGTTCACGCTCTTCAAAAGACACTTGGAACATCTTTTGATAAGTGGACATTTCATCATGGGTGAAAGGCACAAACTCTTGTGACGATTCCACCAAGATGGTTTCAATACGAATGGCTTCTTGTTTCAGCCATTTTTTGTACGGGTGCAAGGCTTTTAGACGATTATCTATGTCATCCGTGTGAAGAACTTTACCCGTTTGAGTATCCACTACCAACATCTGGCCAGGCCCAACACGGCCTTTAGCGACGACGTCTTCTGGCTTGTAATCATAGGTACCGATTTCAGATGCTAGGGTAATGAAGCCATTTTTGGTCACAACCCAACGAGACGGACGCAGACCATTACGATCAAGCATACAAATTGCGTGACGGCCATCGGTCATTACCAAGCCCGCTGGGCCATCCCAAGGTTCCATGTGCATGGAATTGTATTCATAGAAAGCACGCAACTCTGGGTCCATGTTTTCGACATTTTGCCATGCTGGCGGAATAATCAAGCGCGCCGCACGGAAAATATCCATACCGCCAGTCACCAGGATCTCCAACATATTGTCCATTGAAGAAGAGTCAGATCCTGTTAGGTTAACCAGAGGCTGTAGGTCTTGTAGTTCGGGAATCAAAGGTGAACGCAATTTGCTGCCGCGAGCCAATGCCCAGTTACGATTACCTTCAATAGTGTTGATTTCACCATTGTGTGCCAACATACGGAATGGCTGAGCCAAAGGCCAGCGTGGCAAGGTGTTGGTTGAGAAACGTTGGTGGAATACACAAATCGCCGTTTTTAGCTTTTCATTGCCAAGATCTTTATAAAAAGATGGCAAATCCACTGGCATCATCAAACCTTTGTATGACAAGACTTTGTCAGACAAAGAACAGATGTAGAAGTTTTCATACTGAGACAAAGCAATCTCAGCTTGACGACGCGCCACGAACAAACGTGTCGCAAAGGTACGTGCATCCATACGGTTGCTGTCGACAAATACTTGTTCAATTCGCGGTAAACAGTCCAACGCAATGCTGCCTAGACAAGAAGGATCGGTTGGTACTTCACGCCAACCCACCAAGCGTAAACCTTGGCCTTCTAACTCTTGGCTGACTCGATTACGTTGCTCTTCTGCGGCGGTTTCATCCTGGTCCAAAAAGACCATACCAATACCGTAAAGATCCGATAAAGTGTGACCAAACAAAGTGGCTGCTTCAGCGCGTAAGAATGCATCCGGTTTTTGAATCAAAAGGCCACAGCCATCACCCGTTTTGCCGTCTGCAGCAATACCGCCACGGTGTGTCATACATGTTAAAGATTGAATGGCGGTTTTCAGCAGTTCATGACTCGTACTGCCTTCCATATGTGCAATTAAGCCAAAACCACAGTTGTCCTTGAACTCGCCAGGGCGATAAAGGCCTGCATTCATACACCAACTCCCACGGTTGAAATATAAAAATAAGAAGATATTCGTTATTTGATGGAGGGCGATATTGGCTGTACTAATGTTATAGAAAGCATTTGTTAAGACTGTATTTTGCCCAAAGCGCCATCAAAAAAGGATGGTCATACTAACCTGAGGCGACCATGGACTCAAACTTGACTTACCTTGTTTTCTATTACTTTGGGGGACTTTAGCAAGAATTTCGCAGCCATTTTTGCAGTGTTAGAGAATTATCTATGGCAGGAGTTTTGGCAAACAGAAAAATCCTCTGTTCATTCACGTTTTTTAGAGAAATACAGTTATTTTTACTAAATTACGATTTTTTTGCCTCTAGCCGACATAAAAAAACGCATCCGAAAGCATATTTCTATGATTTTTTCTGTACTGAAAGAAGAATTTAATGACCGAATTATTGTGCTTTTCGAATGTCATCTTGAATTCCACGAGCACTTCTCGCCCAAGGATTCAAGGCACGTAAATCTGATGGCAAGGTCTCCGCTGCTGCAATCGCTTCACTGCGATTACGATAAAGACCGTACACTACAACAAACCAAGGCCGTTCATTGTGAGCAGCTTGAAAATAACCAAAGGTATCAATACCGCCTTGATCGCGAATAAAATCTTTCACCGTTTGCTGATTGTGTGTGCCCAGTAATTGAAGCGTGTAACGGTTCGGGTTTTGACTGAGCCACCATTGGGTTTTATTGAAACGATCATTTGACTCTACTGCTTTAGCTTGTTCGGTAACAGAGTTAGGCTCAACCACTTTCTGCTGCTGAGGAGCTTCTGCCAACATTGGTGCTTCCGCACGAATGGGAGCCGTTTCAATCGTTGGCGCCACACTAGGCGTTGATTCTGCGGCATTCGTTTGTTGTTGCGACAAGTTAATCGCGGGCAATGAGGCACCGTCAGGCACAGGCGGCAGCACTAACTCCCCTTCTTGGCCAATTTTGCGCTGCATCGCATCAATGCGCGCTATGGTCTCTTCAGAAGATTGCCCCTGTCTTGGGCTTAAAGGAATCACATTGGAGGCTCTATCGGCATTTGCGGCAGGCTCATCTTGATTGTCAGAAAACAACACGGCCACCAGAATACCGAGCATGACAATAGATAAAAGCGCCATATGCGCCAGCGGAAACCCCATTCCCAAACTAAAACTTGAAGACGATTTAGCCGCTTTACCTTTGCCCATCATACGTTGAGCTATTTCATTGATGCGCCCAGGATAACCACCTGATTCTTGATGTATTCGCTTAATCTGTTTGTCATTAAAAGGAAGATTGATACCACCACCCACAGCTCGAACACGATGCAACATATAAGCACGGGTTTGCTCGAATGAATAAGGAGCTAAGGTGAACGAGTGACTCAATTGTTCATAACGAGATTTTTGATACGTATCCAGATTACGTGACAGAGAATGCTCACTAAATAACACCACATGAGGTACTGACTGATTTTCAGTCGCAAGAGACATCATGTCCAGTAACATACTGACCGCATCCGTGTTGAGTTCTTGCGCATTATCAATCAAGACTAACGCCGCTTGCCCTTTCTCATCCAAATCATGGGAAAATTTAAGTAAAGGACCAAAGGTTGCTTCGTTAGGCGGCTGGCTAAAATGCCCAGAAAAGCCAGTATAAATTGCCTGTAGAAGCTGACCCGCTGTCATCAACATACTGGCTTTTACATGACTAATCACCGTCATCTCATCCTGATGACGAGAAAATTCCATCAAAAAGCGACTTTTTCCACTTCCTTCAGGACCTTGCACGACAGACATCAAATTACTGTAACGACTCAAGTGCTCCAGTAAGGCCAATTGCTGATTACCTTCTTCGGAAGCAAAATAAACGGATTCATCTTTGGCGCCAAAAGGATCCCTCAGCGAACCCTTATTGGGCTGATTTAAGGCTTCATCTAGATCAAATTGAAAATCTGGCTGAGACTGAGACATATCCGTCCTTTTCCGCTATCACCAATAATTTATGTCTAACTCGCCTGCCTACTAGCTTCCAAGGCATCTATAATACAAGCCTCAAAATCCGTTACAGGAAAATCTGACGTAACAATGGCCGCCCCTAATGCTGCCAACAACACCAATCGCAAACTGCCATCCAACACTTTTTTATCTAACGCCATGCGCTCAACAAAGCTTTCCAAGGACATTTCTAATGGTGGCATAACTGGCAACTTAGCTGCTTCAAATAATGCCACAGCACGACTCACGTCCTGCTCACTAAGATTGCCCATGCGCCATGACAAGTCCACTGCCAGAATACAACCTGCTGCCACCGCTTCACCATGCAACCATTTGCCATACCCCAGCTCTGCTTCAATAGCATGCCCAAAAGTATGCCCCAAATTTAATATAGCGCGAATACCACCTTCTTTTTCATCCTGCGCCACCACATTTGCTTTAGCCAAGCAAGAACGGTAAATGGCTTCGGTAATCTTTTCTGTATCCAAGAGCATCAGATCTTGCATTTCCTCTTCTAACCAAGAAAAGAAATCCGCATCACATATCAAGCCATACTTGATCACTTCCGCCATACCTGCAGACAATTCTCGCGGAGGTAAACTACTTAACGTATCGGTATCAATGATCACGGCTTGTGGCTGGTAAAAAGCGCCGATCATGTTTTTGCCTAGCGGATGGTTGACCCCGGTTTTACCCCCAACAGAAGAATCCACTTGTGACAACAAGGTAGTTGGCACTTGTATAAAAGGCACACCGCGCTGATAGGTGGCAGCAGCAAAACCAGCCATGTCGCCAACCACACCTCCGCCCAAAGCAATAATGGTCGTGGTGCGATTATGCTTCGCTTGCAGCAAAGACGTCATAATAGTGCCATAAGTATCTAGCGTTTTATAAACTTCTCCATCTGGCAACACACAGGTATCCACCTGATAATCTTCAGTCAACAGTGCAACTAAAGGTGCAAGATAAATGTCTGCCACTGTTTCATTGGTCACAATCATGACTTGCTTACCATGAATGGCCTTAGTAAATAATGGTTTCTGCTGACGAACACCACTACCAATATAAATAGGGTAACTACGATCACCTAAATCGACAGATAAAGTACGCATTCGATTTAGTTTTCCTCCGAATTTAAATAACGCCTTAACGCATCAATCACTTTGTTGGCGACTGCTTTAGGATGACGAGCATCTGTCTCTATGATCAAAGTCGCGACATCACGATACAAAGGATCCCGAATAGCAAACAGTTTTTTTAAAGTGGCCTTAGGATCGCCTGTTTGCAACAAAGGACGATGTGAGCTTTTTGACGTACGATACAGTTGCTGAGCTACAGACGCATAAAGGTAAATCACCAATGCATCTTGTTTCAAAATATCGCGATTCTCTTCGCGCATCACAATACCACCGCCCGTGGCTAATACTGTGTTGTTTTTTCCAGACTGAACTATGTTCGCCAGCGCTTGCGTTTCGCGTTTACGAAAACCCTCTTCCCCTTCACGTTCAAAGATCCATGGAATGTCCGCGCCTGTATTGTCTTCTATGACCTTATCCAAATCATAAAACTCTTTACCCATCGATTGTGAAATCAAACGGCCTATGGTGGTTTTTCCTGCGCCCATTGGGCCTACTAGAATAATATTGGGGGCATTTATCATTGTATTTTGTTACACAGAGTTTAAGTCAAATAAGACTGAGTCTTAGTTTAACGTCATTTGTAGCAGTTTTGGCGTAATAAATACAAGTAATTCAACCTTTTCTTGTTGTTTTGAACGGCTTTTAAAGAATTCTCCAAACCAAGGAATGTCACTTAACAGCGGCACTTGATTCTCGGTGGTAAAGCTTTCTTCTCGAAAAACACCTCCTAAGACTAAGGTTTGTTGATCTTTCACCATCACCTGAGTACGTAAGCGATTGGTCTTCAAACTCGGCACGCCATTTACCAAATCTCCAACCGAATCCTGATGAATGCTTAACTCAAGTAAAATATGGTCCTGTTGTTTAATGTAGGGGGTTACTTCCAGTACTAAGGCTGCCTGACGAAATGACACACTGACATTATCGTCCTCGATCGTTTGATAGGGAATTTCTGTTCCAGACTCAATCCGTGCCACCTGCCCAACAGCGGTGACAATCTTTGGTTTGGAAACCACATCTGCCATGCCTTGGCTTTCCAACATGTCTAAGGTTAACGACAACAAACTATTATTGCCCGTTGTGGAAAAAGAGAATGCGCTGCTTGGAACTAATGCTCCCAGATCGATAGCACCACCAATCGAAGATCGAATACCAGACGACAAAGTACTTTGCCAATTCACTCCAAATTGTGATTGCGCGGATCGACTGACTTGGGCTATTTGCGCACTGATTTCAACCTGTTTGAGGGGGGTATCCAGCCAAGCGAACACCTCGTCAAGACCATCAGGCGGGTCACAAAACTGCCCTAATATAGAATTGGTGCGCCCATCAATCACCAAGGCTAAATTGGGGTATAATGTTTGTAAATGCTTACCTACAACTTCTGCCTTTGCATGCTTTATCGGCCAAAACTTATGCTGACAACTTGGCGTAGGTGGTAAAACTTGAGATTCTATCTGTGGCATCAACACCGCCACACCTTCCTGCCAATGAAGCTCAATTCCAGGTTGTTGTCCTATGGCTTTCAATACAGCTTGCCAAGTGGCATTGTTAATTGACAAGGTCAGCGATTGATCTAACTCTGGGCTGATCACCACACTTTCTTCTAACTGAGCGGCAATCCAAGGCACGACTTCTTGTAACGGCTTATTCTCAATGTATAGATCTAAGCTCATGCTGTATGGACTAAAAACTAGAACGACACTAGTGAGCCACCTCCTGCTGAAAATCGTCATCCAATGACCTCCTTGTTTGCATTTCGAGCCGATATTGCTTGCCATCCTTGGCAATCAAAATCACATGATCGGCCGCTACCTTACTGACACTCACGCTGGCATCTGGTATCCAACTACCTTCTGTCAACCAATATTGACGTTGGCGATATTGCACCAATGCTGAACGACGATCCTGTACCTTCATGGTGGAAAACAAACGCCAATCATCATCATGAAACACCGCTCTCTGAACTCGACTTGGCAACCAATTTTGCCATACTCGATTACCACCTGGCGGTTCAATATCCACATCGACAATTCCCATCCATTGGGCACCTTGCTGACGTCGCCACTTAATACTGATAACCGATAGTGCAAATTTTTCCTGAATACTTTCCAAAGCAGGTTGCCAATCACTCAATCCAGCCACACCCTCAATTCGCCAGCCAGTAATGAGCTGGTTACGACTGTGAATGGGAGTCAATGACAACCAGGGCCATTGTTCAAAATGCTGAGTTTGCAACAGTGCGTCTTGCTGTTGAATGCTCTGCCAACTTTGCCAAACACGCGATAATTTACGCTGTGCTTGTTGCCACTCTCCGTAAACATCAAATATGAGTAGATACCACACTGCCGCTTGCAACAACACCAGCGCCAATATAATACGCCCATTCAAATGTTGATATAGATTAGTCTTTATCTGCGATAATCTGTATGTAGGCATTAACTAACTCCTGACCTGGGGCTTGTAAAACCGCATCCTGAATAAAAGACCAGCGCCAATCGGGATGACTCTTTTGCCAACTTTCCTGCAAACGCTTCAGCATGCTTTCGGGTAACATAATTTGCATATTGGCTTGCTGCCGATAGGCATAAAATTGTTCAATACGTGCTTGTTTCGGTATGCCCTGAACCAGATGCAAAGCCGATAAAGGAAAGGCTTGCGACTGCTGATCCTGCAACCAGGTAGACTGCACATCGAGAATTTGATCGTGAGCCAAACGAGTAGTATTAACGGCATCGTATAAATGGCAAAAATAAAAGCCCGCCGCGCCCTGTAAAAATACACTAGCAAGGATGCCCACTCGAAGATATTGGCGGACTTTTTGCTGCCGATGAAAGTTAGGCTGAAAGCTAGTTAATCGCTGGGCAAAACACGCCGACCAAGACTTCTTTTTTATGCCTTGATATTGCGTAAAGGACATCAAAATGACGCTCTGGCTGTGCGCCTCAAAAGGCGCCATTAGTTGTTGCAACCAGTCTTGCGAGCAAGAATAGATGGTTAATCGAGTTTGCTTGGAATTTAAACGTTGCTGATTAAAGGCATAATGCGTTTCTTCTGGGGTCGCAAATGTTACTTCAACAGCATAACTTAACGCCGCTAAAGGGAGCAGTTGCGCCGATACTGGATGTTCAAGAATCGGCTGAGTAACCTTTAACCAGTGATCAGGCACTAATACTAATATGCGTTTTTTGGAAGCTATTTGAGAGAAGTCCAGTGATAGCAAGACTTCTGATAAGGAATCTAAATGACCAGTTGAATCATCCTTATGCTGCAATCTTGATGCTATTTCAGTTTGATCTACTGATGCAAAAAAACGGCAAGTTTGTTCAGAAAATACCGCAACTGTGTAAAGCAACGCAAACGTCATAACTCATCCTTGAATTAATTTGCTAGATAGATGTCAAAGCTCTATATCCATACGAACTTTTTCTCAAGATAACACGTTTTGCTGCAAAGTTAAGCGTCTATTCTGAGTTGTTTTAGGTATAATGATTCTTTTTCACTCAGTAACATTTGGTTATTTATGGCTAAGGTATTTAAAACACTATTTTTTCTTGGTGTATTTGGAGCAATTTGTGCCGCTGCTATCACCTATGCGATTTATTACAATGTAAAAGATCGCATCCCAACAGTAGAAGAACTAAAAGATATTGAGTTACGTATTCCATTGCGTATTTATACGGCAGACAACCAATTAATCGGAGAATTTGGAGAACAACGTCGTACTCCGATTAGTTACTCAGACATTCCTGACAATTTAGAACACGCTATTCTCGCTGCTGAAGACACAAATTTCTATCATCACCCGGGCGTAGATATTCTTGGCCTAGGCCGTGCCGTCTTACAATTAGTTACCACAGGGCAAAAGCAAGGTGGTGGTAGTACTATCACTATGCAGGTCGCTCGAAACTACTTCTTATCCTTTGAACAAACCTTTACTCGTAAATTCACCGAAATCTTCATAGCCCTAAAGATGGAGCGTGAATTAACCAAACATGAGATTCTCGAACTTTACGTCAATAAAATCTATTTAGGGAAACGTGCCTACGGTTTTGAAGCCGCCGCTCAGGTCTATTATGGAAAAAATTTAAATGAACTTAACCTAGCTCAAATAGCTATGATTGCCGGCTTACCAAAAGCCCCTTCACGCTATAATCCTATTGTTAACCCATCACGAGCACTAATTCGTCGTAACTGGATCCTACAACGCATGCTGTCACTTGGTATGATAGACAAAAGCTCGTATCAAATCGCAGTAGAGTCCCCCATCACAGCAAAAAATCATGGCGTTACTCCAGATATTGAAGCGGGCTATATTGCCGAAATGGTACGTTCTGAATTATATGACTCCTTTGGTGATGAGCTCTATAACAATGGTTTAACCGTTTACACTACCATCGATTCAGGTCGTCAAAAAGCCGCCAATGAAGCTGTCTTCAACGGCGTCATCAGTTACGATATGCGTCACGGCTACCGTGGATCCATTGAAACACGTATAGACCTTATCGATGCACCATTAGAAGAACAGCAAGCGGCACTGGAAGAGGTCAGCCGTTTTAAAAACTGGCAAGCCGCTTTGGTCATCAGTACCGAAGAGAAAAGTGCTGACGTGCGTTTGGTAAATGGAGAACGTGCCACATTAGAATGGTCAGCAGTCCAGTGGGCAAAACCTTATATAGATGAAAACAGCCAAGGCCCTGCGCCAGAAATCATGGCCGATGTGTTAGTGCCTGGCGATGTTATTCGTTTGCGCCCAGATGAAACTCATGGCTGGTTATTGGCGCAGAAACCCGATGTACAAAGTGCATTAATATCTCTAAATAGTAAAGATGGTGCCATTCAAGCATTAGTGGGCGGTTTTAATTTCTATGAGAATAAGTTCAATCGCATCACTCAATCCAAGCGTCAGCCTGGCTCTAATTTTAAACCTTTCATTTACACCAGTGCTTTGGCACGCGGCTACACAGCAGCCAGCACGATCAACGATGCTCCTGTGGTATTTAACGACGCCAACCTAGCGACGGCTTGGCGACCCACAAATGATGGCGGCAAATTCTATGGACCAACCCGTCTCCGTCAAGCACTATATCGTTCACAGAATATCGTTTCGGTACGCCTGTTAGACGAGCTTGGTATTCGCCCGACATTGACCTTCTTAAAGCGCTTTGGCTTTGATCCAGCGGAATTACCACACAACCTATCCTTATCATTAGGCAGTGCTAACTTGTCGCCATTGCAGATTGCAACAGGCTATGCGGTATTCTCAAATGGTGGTTATCAAGTGCGGCCCTATCTTATCGACCGCGTGGTAGACAGAGACAATCAGATACTTTTCCAAGCCAGCCCTGTGACCGTGTGCGAAACCTGCACCTTGCTAGAGAAGAGCTCTGATGAAGAAGCGCAAATGGGATTATTTAACCGTCCTGATGGCATTAAAAGCTTACCAGTAGCACCTCAAGTAATTGATTCAGAGATTAATTATATTATTTACGACATGATGCGTGATGTCATCAAATACGGTACCGGTCGTCGTGCCTTGGTACTAAAACGAGATGATATTGCCGGCAAAACCGGTACCACCAATGAAGGCCGCGATGCTTGGTTCTCGGGTTTTAACGGTGACACAGTGACCTCTGTTTGGAGTGGTTTTGATAACTCCACACCATTGGGTCGATATGATGGTGGACGATCCGAATGGGGTGGCTCAGTTTCCTTGCCAGCTTGGATTGAATACATGCGTTATGCCCTGCAAGGTACACCGCCGGATTACGTTGCAAAGCCATCTAGTTTGGTAACGGTTCGCATCGATCCTAAAACGGGTGAGCGAGCCTTACCAGGTCAAAAAGACGCCATTTTCGAAATTTTCCGCAAAGAACATGTACCACCTAAACGAAATGCTAACCTACCGATTTTAGAAAATGGAATAAACAATGAAGTACAAGAAGAAAAGCAAGAAAACAACGCTCTTGATAACCTTTTCTAACGACTTCTACTTGAGATTAAAACATAAAAGATCCGCACCCACGGATCTTTTCAGGACTCAGACCTTATCTTATATTATGACCACTTAGATACAGGTGCTTTATAAGCCTTGATCGCCTCCAGCAAAGCTTTTGGAGTAGACTCTCTAATCAACATATCAAGATAAGCGGATTTCACAAACCCTGCCTCTTGCATACTTGCCACCATGCTAAACAAGGCATCATAAAAAGCTTTTACATTATAAAAAGCGCAAGGTTTGCTGTGCAGACCAAGCTGTCCCCAAGTCCAAGCTTCAAAGATTTCTTCCAAGGTGCCAACACCTCCCGGCAAGGCCACAAAGCCATCGGCCAGAGCCATCATCTTGGCTTTACGTTCATGCATGTCAGCAACCACATGCAACTCACTCAACCCCAAATGAGCAATTTCTTTCTGTTTAAGATGATCTGGTATCACACCAATAACCTGTCCACCAGCTGCCAAAACAGAGTTAGCAATACTTCCCATCAGGCCAACATTACCGCCACCGTACACTATACCCACACCCTGCTCTGCCAAGTATTGGCCAAGCTGCTCGGTACTTTCTCGAAATCCTTCATCGTTTCCTAATGCAGAACCACAGAAAATCGCCAATCTCATGCTTTTTCTCCCACCAATATTGCTAATATCGAGCTGTTATTGCTTTTCCAACTACCCCTTTCTCGCCATAAAAAAGGCGATACTCTAGTGAGTATCGCCTTTTTTCCAACAATGAGAAACGCTTGTTTCTCATTGCTTAGAGTCATTAAGCACCGAAGTGATCTAAATTCTCTAGTGGGTAGAAATCTGGGTAAGGAAGTTGTGCTACACCAGAATCGACAGCCGCTTTCGCCACCGCTGCTGACACAACATTCAACAAACGAGAATCCATTGGTTTAGGCAAGATGTAGTCTTTACCAAAGCTCAATGCACCACCACCGTAAGCTTCAACAACGTCAGCAGGCGCTTCTTCTTTGGCCAAATCTTTCAATGCGTGAACAGCAGCCACTTTCATCTCTTCGTTGATTTGAGTCGCACGCACATCAAGTGCACCACGGAAGATAAATGGGAAGCCAAGAACATTGTTTACCTGATTTGGGTAATCTGAACGACCAGTTGCCATGATCAAATCTGTGCGCGTCTGATGTGCCAATTCTGGGCTAATTTCTGGATCAGGATTAGAACAAGCAAATACCACAGGGTTAGCGGCCATTTTGCTCAATTGTTCAGCGGACAATAGATCAGGACCAGATACACCGATGAAGACATCTGCACCGTCGATCGCATCGTCCAAAGTACGCTTGTCCGTATCGATGGCGAACATGGCTTTGAATTGATTTAGGTCGTCACGACCAGAATGGATCACACCTTTACGGTCAAGCACGAAGATATTATCGCGCTGCGCACCACACGCAATGATCAGTTTCATACAAGCCGTTGCTGCAGCACCCGCACCCAAACAAACAATTTTAGCCTCTGCTAGTGCTTTGCCTTGCAGTTCAAGGGCATTCAATAGACCCGCTGCAGTTACAATTGCCGTACCGTGTTGGTCATCATGGAAAACAGGGATAGAACAACGCTCAATCAATTGACGTTCAATTTCAAAACACTCTGGTGCTTTGATGTCTTCTAGGTTGATTCCACCGTAAGTGTTGGCAATACGCGCCACAGTATCGATGAAAGCTTGTGGACTTTCTGATTCTACTTCCACGTCAACTGAATTAATACCAGCAAAACGTTTGAACAAAAGACCTTTACCTTCCATTACCGGCTTACTCGCCAATGGCCCAAGGTTACCTAGACCAAGAATAGCGGAACCATCAGAAATAACCGCAACTAAGTTACCTTTACCTGTATAACGGAAAGCATTTTCTGGATCTTTCGCAATTTCACGGCAAGGTTCAGCAACACCTGGGCTATAAGCTAGAGAAAGGTCGCGAGACGTTGCTGTTGGTTTTGAAATGGTAATACTCAATTTACCTGGAACTGGATTCGCGTGGTAATCCAATGCGGCTTGCTTAATGTCTTCTGCCATTATTATATTTCCGTCTGTTAGGTGTTATTAAATTAATTGCTTTTATGGGCCTTATCTTTAACGTCATTGCATCAGGCAAAAAACATCAAACAATGGCACCTTATTATTTTGGTTCGTCAGAATAATCTATCTACCAAATTGTTTAAAGCACAAAGCCATCGGAATATTCTATCAATCAGTTTACGATAGAATCCTTGACTTCCCGCAAATCCTTGGGATGTCTAACCAACAAAACCCAAGATTTAAAAGCAGCGTTACGGTTTTTTCTGTTATGTTGCCAACCTCTAACTTCAAGCACTTCTCCCTGCAAAGCAAAGACTTTTTGCGCTGGCCAGTAGTCTGCAACATAGGGCGGTAAGTTGATAACCAGATCATATTGAGTTTCTAGCCACCAACCTCCTCGGTTGCGGGTAACAGAAGAGATATTGACTCTAGCAATTGCAAAACCAGCTTTTGGCTGCCATTGCAATGTGTTTTGCCATAACCTTTTATGCGCGCTGCGGGCCAATAATTCCGCTTGTTCAAAGCAGGTCTGATAAGACAAATTTGGCGGCACCGCAATACGATAACCAAGTCCTGCAGATAATAACTGACTTGTCAGCGAAATACGATCTTTATCGAATAGGTAATACAGCTTACGACCATATCTATCTTCACTGTCTTGAGCCGTTTGAAAATAAACATAACCATCAAGCAAGCCACTCAAATAGTCTTTTGCTTCTTCAGCATAGGGTTGATGCTGTGCTGTTTTATGATCCAATTCGGGCGTATTAATACCCACCAAGCGAACTTTACGACCATCCGTAAAATGAATCGTGTCACCATCTACCACGCGTTTTATTTTAGCAACCTCTAATGGGCCTTGCGCACGACATTCTTCTTCTGCTTGAGCGCCAAATGACAGGCACAAAAAAAGCGCCAACAACACTGGGCGCTTTTTTAGCGATCTCATGGTCATTCCACCAATTACTTAGCAGTACGACGTGCTCCGAAACGCTTGTTAAAGCGATCAACACGACCACCAGTGTCCAGCATCTTTTGCTGACCTGTGTAGAATGGGTGGCAGTTACTGCATACATCGATGTGCATGTCTTTGCCGATGGTAGAGTTTAGGCTCAAAGTGTTACCACAAGTACAAGTTGCAGTAATCGCAGAGTAATTTGGGTGGATATCTTTTTTCATCGTTTTTACCTTAAAGTTTGGTGTGCCGCCACTTGATCGACAAATATGGGCTTTCGCCTCGTCAAGCACCGCACGATTCGTTGTACAGACATTGTACAGTGGTACCAAGAACCGCGTATTCTAGGGATCAATTGTCAATTCATCAAGCCCTTTGTGGTGCTTTTACGATAAATTTCTTACTCGCGTATCGCCCTTAATCTAGCGTACACTTAACCTACACAAGATTGGAGAATATTTTTCCTTACTAAACAAGGCTTAACAGAGCAGATGCAAGAGCAACTACTAACTCAGTCTCCCTACATTAAAGTGGCTCTACCAGTGCCATTGCGCACCCTGTTCGACTATAAAGTTCCCAAAGCCATCGCCCTACGTCACGAATTAAAACCTGGCATGCGCGTCAAAGTGCCTTTTGGCAAAAGCAGTCGCATCGGGGTGATAGTTTCATTAAGTCAGCAGAGCGATTGGAATCCTGATGAGGTTAAGCCACTTACTTCATTACATGACAAAGCACCAGTACTTACTGAAGAGCTAATGTCATTGTGTTTGTGGGCTGCTCGCTACTATCACCACCCCATTGGCGATGTGATTTTTCATGCTTTACCTGTATTACTTCGAAAAGGAGAGAACGCGGAATTTCGCACCGAAAATTGGTGGTTCACTACCGACCTAGGACAAAGCTATGACCTTGCCCAACTGAGCCGAGCACCACGACAGCAAGACTTTCTTAAAGCTGTACAACAGCATCCAAATGGTTTAAGCCAACAAGCCGCTGCGGTATTGGATTTGGCTCATGCGGCCGGCAAAACATTAGAAGAAAAAGGCCTAGTAAGAAGAGAGCCGCGTGCTTTTAATAAAGCCGGTGAAAGACATACACACCAGACACAAGTTCCACCCACACTCAATTCTGAACAAAGCCGAGCCATTGACACTCTGCAACAACACAAAGACCACTTTCATGTCGCTTTGCTCGATGGTGTGACAGGCAGCGGGAAAACCGAAGTCTTTCTACGCTTGATTGAGCAGTATGTTAATAACGATCAACAAGTGCTGGTGATGGTGCCTGAAATTGGCCTTACACCACAAACCTTAAAGCGCTTTGAAGTGCGGTTTAATACCGATATCGTGTTAATGCACTCCAATATGAACGACAGAGAACGCTTAGACGCTTGGTTATTAGCCGCCAACGGTCACGCTAAAATCATTATAGGCACACGCTCCGCGGTATTTGTTCCTGCGCCCAATTTGGGACTAATCGTGATCGATGAAGAGCACGACGCCTCCTACAAACAACATGAAAAATTTCGCTACCATGCCCGCGATTTAGCGGTCAAACGTGCGCAAAATAGAAACATTCCAGTATTGTTGGCGTCAGCCACACCTTCCTACGAAAGTCTTGCTAATGCGTTGCAACATCGATTTTCTTGGCTCAAATTACGTCACCGAGCGGGAGATGCGAAACCACCAGTTATGGAACGTGTTGACCTTAGAGGTCAGTCATTAGTCCACGGTTTTAGTGAAACAGCATTAGCCAATATCAAGCAAACTTTGGCCAGAAAAGAACAGGTACTGATTTTTCTCAATCGTCGTGGCTATGCGCCAACACTGATGTGCCACCAATGTGGTTGGATTGCTACGTGCGATCATTGTGATGTTAATCTGACCGTACACAAACGTGCCAACAAACTACATTGCCACCATTGTGACGCACAAAAAGCCCTAATCTATCAGTGTCCTGATTGCCAAAGCGATGAACTTTTCACTGTTGGCGAAGG
This sequence comes from Marinomonas sp. ABL3_031, assembly GCF_056161265.1. NCBI lineage: Bacteria > Pseudomonadati > Pseudomonadota > Gammaproteobacteria > Oceanospirillales > Oceanospirillaceae > Marinomonas > Marinomonas sp. ABL3_031. The sequence continues at coordinate 11,780 of NZ_JBSWYU010000001.1, read as the reverse complement.
CACCGAGCAGCTAGAAACCCAATTAAGCAATTTGTTTAAAGATACGCCCGTGTTGCGCATTGATCGTGACAGCACGCAAGGCAAAACGTCGATGGCCAAGCTAACGCAAAAAATTCATGAACATGATCAAGCCATTTTAATTGGCACTCAAATGCTGGCCAAAGGCCATCATTTCCCCAATGTCACCTTGGTGATTATTATGGACGCGGATGCTGGGTTATTCTCGTCGGATTTTCGCGGCATGGAGCGCACAGCACAGCTTATCACCCAAGTGGCTGGTCGTGCCGGGCGTGCGAAAAAGCCTGGACATGTATTGCTACAAACCTATCATCCAGAACATGCTGCCATAGAATGCTTATGTGATGCAGGCTATGAACACTTTGCCATTGAAGGACTGGCCGAGCGGAAATCCTTGTCTTTGCCACCTTTTTATCATCAAGTGATCGTGCGTGCCGAATCCGCTAATGAACAAGAAGCCATGCAGTTTTTGCATGCGATGAAAAACGATTTAGCCCCCATGTTACCCAATGATGTCTATTGGGTTGGGCCTTATGCAGCCATCATAGTACGCAAAGCTGGGCAGCATCGTGCATTGATTTCCTTAAAATCCTCTCAACGAGGGCCTCTGCACCAAGCCACACAAGTCATCACTCATTGGTTGGAACAGGCGACAAAACAGCATAAAATGCGTTTCGCAATCGACGTTGATCCACTGGAAACTTACTAGTCGACAACGCATAATGTGCACCTAATGATTTGAGTACCCAAAAACCGATATGTTTAAGCCATTTTACATCGCCAGCAAAGGTAGCCGTCCGAAGAAAGGCGCGACTCGTCGTACGCCACCGCCTGCTAAACGAAAAACCCCTTGGTGGCTATGGTTACTCATTCCAGCCGTTTTATTTGCTTTCATCTATGCGTTAACTCAGCTGAGTCAGGTAAATACAGAAGCCGCTAAAGCCAAGCAAACACCAAAGACAGCGAAACCTGCAAAAGCCAAGGTAGTGGAAAAAGCCAAACCTAAACCTGTCAAAAAAGCGAAACCGGTCGAACAAACCACGACAACAGCGAAAAAAGACAACTTTGAGTTTTATCAGATTTTACAGGATAGCGAAGTCGATACCAGCCATGTTGATGCTTATCAGTCGACACCTCGCGGTGAGCAAGATTTCTATTACATGCTACAAGCGGCGTCTTTTCGAAACGCTGACGATGCCGATCGCTTGCGTGCCAAGTTAATTTTATCTGGCTTAGTAGAAACCAATATTCGTCAAACCACAGGCCAAGATGGTCGCCCTTGGTATCGTGTCATTCTAGGACCCTATGTGTCTCGATCTAAAATGAACCGTGCCGAAGATAAACTGGTGTCGATGGACATCTCTTCCTTCTCTTATACTGTCAAGAAAGAGCCATAACCTCTCGGGAGGTGCTGGAATGATCTCAGCAATCTCCCCTTCACGCTTGAAATCTTATTGTCAGCCCCCATTTCGTTAGAATCGAAATTGGAGTAAAGCATGACAACGATTCTAACTGTACGCAAAGGCAACCAAGTCGTCGTAGGTGGCGATGGACAAGTATCACTTGGTAATACGGTAATGAAGGGCAACGCTCGTAAAGTCCGCCGTTTATATCATGGTGAAGTCATTGCTGGCTTTGCCGGTGGCACCGCCGATGCCTTCACCTTATTCGAACGTTTTGAAGGACAATTGGAAAAACACCAAGGCCATCTAGTCCGCGCTGCCGTTGATCTTGCCAAAGATTGGCGCTCGGATCGCGCCCTGCGCAAATTAGAAGCCATGTTGATTGTGGCAAATCAAGAAAGTACTCTAATCATCACAGGTACTGGGGACGTCGTGGAACCACAACATGGTGCTTTAGCCATAGGTTCGGGCGGTAACTTCGCTGAAGCCGCAGCACGTGCTTTAATTGACAACACAGACTTATCAGCCAAAGAGATAGTGGAAAAAAGCTTGAACATCGCTGCGGACATCTGCGTATTCACTAACCACAACCTCACCATTGAAGAAATCGCCGTTGAAGCCAAGCTGGAAGACAAATCCGTTTAACTCAACCGCTATTAGACACCTTTTAAGAGATAATTTCATGAGCAGCATGACCCCAAGAGAGACGGTTAACGCCTTAGACAATCACATTATCGGCCAGCAAAAGGCCAAGCGAGCCGTCGCCATTGCCCTACGTAATCGCTGGCGTCGTATGCAATTGCCAGAAGATATGCGCGCCGAAGTGACGCCAAAAAACATTCTGATGATTGGCCCAACCGGTGTGGGTAAAACCGAAATCGCCCGTCGTTTGGCAAAACTGTCCAATGCGCCTTTCATCAAGATTGAAGCCACTAAATTCACCGAAGTTGGCTATGTTGGTCGCGATGTGGAATCCATTATTCGTGATTTAGTGGAAATGGCCATCAAGATGTTGCGTGAGCAAGAAACCGAGAAATTACGCCACAAAGCGGAAGATGCGGCTGAAGATCGTATTCTGGATGCCTTACTTCCTCCTGCTCGTGGCGGTGACCCTGAACTCAATAGCGAGAGCAATACTCGTCAGATTTTCCGTAAGAAATTACGCGAAGGTCAATTAGACGACAAAGAAATCGACATTGATGTAGCAGAAGCCCCTGTTGGGGTGGAAATTATGACGCCACCTGGCATGGAAGAAATGACCAGCCAGCTACAAAACATGTTCTCAAGCTTTGGTTCCAACAAAACCAAGAAGCGCAAACTGAAAGTCAAAGACGCCTTACGCCAAGTACGTGATGAAGAAGCGGGCAAACTGGTCAATGAAGACGAATTAAAAGCCCGTGCAGTGGAAGCAGTTGAACAAAATGGCATCGTCTTCTTAGATGAAATTGATAAAGTAGCCAAAAGCTCAGAACGCACCAGCGGAGAAGTGTCTCGCGAGGGTGTGCAACGTGATTTATTGCCTTTGGTAGAAGGTTGTACCGTCAACACCAAATACGGCATGATCAAAACCGATCATATCTTGTTTATTGCGTCTGGCGCCTTCCATCTAACCAAGCCATCGGATTTGATTCCGGAATTGCAAGGTCGTTTACCCATTCGTGTTGAACTAGATGCTTTGACTGTAGATGACTTCAAACGCATTTTGGTAGAGCCTAACGCGTCTCTCACTAAACAATACGTTGCACTCGCAAAAACCGAAAACATCGATCTAAACTTTACTGACGAAGGCATTACCCGTATTGCCGAAATTGCTTGTCAGGTCAACGAAACGGTCGAGAACATTGGCGCGCGTCGCTTACATACTGTGCTTGAACGTTTACTGGAAGAAGTGTCTTATTCTGCTTGTGATATGCCTGAAGGTCAGCAAGTTGACATCACAGCTACCTACGTTGACGAGCACTTAGGTGAAGTTGCCAAAGACGAAGATCTAAGCCAATACATTCTGTAAGCTTAGGGCTGAATTAGTGCGAACCACGCTTTCGTGGTTCGCCTTATTATTTAGAGTCAACATCATGCTCACACCAACAAAAATTCATTACCACAAGCAGTCTCGTGAACTGGAATTAGCCTTTTCAAATGGTCAAAGCTTTCGCTTAAGTGCAGAGTATTTGCGCGTCCACTCACCTTCTGCCGAAGTACGTGGTCATGGATTACAGATGCCGATACTTCAGTACGGCAAGAAAAACGTTGCCATTCAGAACATCGAAGGTGCCGGTAACTATGCGTTAAAAATCAGTTTTGATGATGGCCATGATTCCGGTCTTTTTACTTGGGAATACTTGCACAAACTGGGTTCTAATCAGGTTGAGCTTTGGCAAATGTATTTAGATCGCCTTGAAAAAGAAGGCAAGACGCGGGACACTTCCGTCATTCAAATCCACCAGCTGTAATATTAGGTTACCGCCAACATCAGGACACTTGCATGAGCTCACTTAGCTTGTCAGCCATTAGCGCCATCGAACATGGCATCAACCTTGCGCTACAACAAGACGTTCCCTCACAACAAAGACTAAGCAAAATAGCTGGTCAACAAGTATTTCTGTATGTAGAAGACTTTGCTTTGATTCTGCAGGTACACATACTTGAACAAGGCGTCATGCTGCACAAGCCAGACTCTTTGGACGAGATTGAGCTGAATCCCAAACTGGATACTTTAGTACAAGGACCCAGCTCAGCGTATCGTAAATTGCTCGAAGGCGATGGTTTCTTTGACGGAGACTTACGCATTCAAGGTAATGCTCAAACCCTCATGACCTTGCACAAGGTAATGGAAAACTTTGAGCTGGATTGGGAAGGCTTATTAGCGGATCACCTTGGTGACCTGCCCGCCGCAGCTTTAGCGCGCTTGTTACGCGCTCAATGGTCATGGAGCAAAAATTTTGCCACAACGGCGCGTATGCAACTGGTGCAACATCTACAATCCAATAGTCAATTACTGCCCAGCAAAATAGAAGTAGAGGCTTTCATTGATCAACTAGAGCAATTTGGTACTCAATTGGATCGCTTTGAAGCAAGATTAAGAATGCAGGAAAACAAAAACCGCTAAGAGCTAATGATTACCTACTTGATAGCTTGTGCCTTAACACTCATGTAACACATGACAGGTATTTCACAATGCATCCTTTACACAAGAAACCTTAATCGTCAAAAGCCAGCTTGATCTGCTCAGCACTATGGCCTAAACCGATTAAAAAATGCAGTTTGGCAAACGCCGCTTCATAGGTCATGGCTTGCCCAGAAATTACACCAGCGTTAACCAAGGCCGAACCCGCCGCATACGCGCCAGCGGCAACACTGCCCGCACCACATTGGCTGACATTGACGATCACCACGCCACGCTCATTGGCTTGATGTAATACGGACAAGAGCTCAGCATCTTTATCCGGTGCATTACCCGCGCCATAGCTAAGCAATACCGCCCCTTTTACTTGCTCGTCGAGTAAAGCTTGCCAATGGGATGCCTTTACCCCGGGAAACACAGGCAATAGCGTCACCGCACCAGATTGCATGTCAGGAATCCGTATCTCACCGGAAACTTCATTCACTGGCCCTTCTCGCCATCGCCAATCAATGCCTAAAATGCCTCGCTCAGCGCGATTAGGCGATGAGAATGCTTGCCAATCACTGGTATGGGATTTGTGCGCACAATCACCTTCAATGAGGCGTCCGGCAAAGAATAAGAACACACCTTGAGCAACTGATTCACAGGCGGAAATAGCGCCTAATACGTTGTTCATGGCATCACTTCTGGATTGGTACATAGGCACCTGAGAACCAGTGACCACAATGGGCTTGGCACTGTTTTCAAACATCAGACTTAGCGCAGCCGAGGTGTAAGCCATAGTGTCAGTGCCATGAAGTACGATAAAGGCATCAAAATCCTGCCAACGAGTATGAATATCCTGAGCAATGGTTTGCCAGTCTTTTACCGTGGCATTGGATGAATCGATCAACTCAGGGTAACTGTGAATCTCAAATTCATGAGCCATGTCTGACATATTATTGAGCTGTGATAACAATGCTGGCGCAAACGCGCTATCCGGCGCTAATCCCTGCTCTGATGGCACCATACCGATCGTACCACCCGTATAAGCTATGTATATTTTCATCTGGTTCCCCTAATATTTCTCTGCGCAGGAAGCAGGTTTCATTTGATCCAAGCCAGGCCCCATCGCAAAGAAAAAAGGCGCTAAACCGAGGAAAAGCGCCTTTCAAATCCAATCTTCGCCTAAATTACATGCGCTCTAAGGTCTCAATACCCAATAAGGATAAGCCCAACTTCAAAGTAGATGCAGTATTCAGCGCCAATTGTAGGCGACTGTTTTTCACCTCTTCCTCTGCATTCAAAATCGGACAAGCTTCATAGAAGCTCATGAAAGTACCCGCTAGCTCATACAAGTAAGCACACAAGAAGTGAGGCATACCTTCGTTCGCAACTTGCTGCATTGCTTCTTCAAACTGACAAAGTTTCACTGCCAAAGCACGCTCTTGGCTGGCTTCGACTTTAATGTCACCCGTTAAAGATGCAATGTCCATCTCAGAACGTTTCACAATGCTGGCAACACGGGAATAAGCGTACAACAAGTAAGGCGCGGTATTACCTTCAAAGCTCAACATGGTGTCCCAGTTAAAAACATAATCACTGGTACGGTTTTTCGATAAGTCAGCGTATTTTACTGACGCAATCCCCACCACACGACCAATGTTACGCAGCTCCTCTTCGCTCATCTCAGGGTTCTTCGATGCGACCAATTGATAAGCACGCTCTTGCGCTTCCTCTAGCAAAGAAGACAACTTAGCCACTCCGCCGGAACGCGTTTTGAATGGCTTGCCATCACTGCCCATAACGGTACCAAATGGCATGTGTTCCAACTGAGTTTCCGGTTTTACAAAGCCCGCCTTACGAGACAAGGTGAAAATTTGCTGAAAATGTAATGATTGACGAGCATCGACAAAATACAACACACGATTGGCTTGCAAGGTATGTTGACGAAAACGTACCGCCGCTAGATCGGTGGTCGAATATAGGAAACCACCGCCCGTTTTCTGCACTATAATCGGCGTAATTTCACCGTCTTTGTTGGCGAACTCTTCCAAGAACACGCACTGTGCACCTTGGTCTTCTTTTAATAGACCTTGCTCTTGCAGCTCGTTAACCACATTTTGCAAGTCATCGTTGTAAGCACTTTCTGGCATTACATGCTGACGCTCTAACGAAACACCCAACATTTTGTAGGTTTCTTCACAGTGTGTCAGAGAGATGTCGATAAACTCATCCCACAAGGCCAAGCAATCTTTATCACCTGATTGCAGCGCTACCACGAGTTCACGGGCACGGTTAGCAAAGGTTTCATCCTCATCAAAACAGTTCTTCGCCGCGCGGTAGAAAGTCTCTAAGTCCGATAAAGCCATACTGATTTCAGCTTGTTCGGAACGTAAGCGTTCCATGTATGCCAACAACATACCAAATTGAGTGCCCCAGTCACCCACATGGTTTTGACGAACCACTCGATGACCTAAGAACTCCAGAGTACGCACCACCGCATCACCAATCACGGTGGAACGCAGATGACCTACGTGCATTTCTTTGGCCAAATTAGGCGACGAATAATCCACCACAACGGTTTCTGGCGCACTGACTTCAGGCACATCCAGACGGTCGCTTTGACGCAGCGCCATTAGCTCTTTGCCTAGCCAAGCATTTTTCAAAAAGATATTAATAAAACCAGGCCCCGCAATTTCGACTTTTTCTGCAATATCAGATAAGTCCAAACCATCGACGACTTTTTGCGCCAATTCACGAGGGTTCATTTTTAGGCTTTTCGCTACGCCCATGATGCCATTTGCTTGGTAATCACCAAATTGGACTTTCGCCGATTGACGCGTCAGTGCCGGCGCTGTTTCAGGCGCACCCGCTGCGGCCATGGCCGCTTGAATACGTTGATTTAGAAGCGTTTGAATATTCACTTGGAAACCTTTAAACAATGCATGTGCTCAAAGTGAACACATCAAAATCACAAACCCTCTGTCAATCTTGTTACACAAGTTCGGCAGAGGGTTTCATTAGAAAGTAGATGGCCTAATAATAACCGATTTTCACTTTATTAGCGAAAGAACAACTGGCAAGCTGGGTTATTATTTTCATCTTGATATGGATAGCCTAACTCATCCAAATAATGAGTCACGTCGGTTTCTTCTCCCACCGCCTGCAAGCCCACCAAAACACGACCATAAGCATCGCCGTGATTTCGATAATGAAACATGGAAATATTCCATTGTCCGCCTAAAGTGTTAAGGAACTTCAGCAAAGCACCAGGTCTTTCAGGGAACTCAAAGCTATACAGCAACTCCCCTTTGCTACTGCGCAAATGGCCACCAATCATATGACGAACATGTACTTTAGCCGTCTCATCATCGGTAAGATCAACAATTTCATATTCTTTCAAATCATCAAGCAATTCTTCTCGACTGTGAGGACTACCACCTAATCCCACACCGACAAAAATCACCGCTTGATCATCATCACCATACCGATAGTTAAATTCCGTAATATTTCGACCAACCAAAGCCTGACAAAAATCTTTAAAACTGCCTGGCGATTCAGGAATTTTCACCGCAATAATGGCTTCGCGCTTTTCACCTAATTCAGCGCGTTCAGACACATGACGTAAGCGGTCAAAGTTAACATTGGCACCACTGTTAATGGCGATCAAGGTTTGACCTTGTGCATTCTCTCTTTCGATGTATTTTTTCAAACCCGCTAAGGCACAAGCGCCAGCCGGTTCAGTAATAGCTCGGGTATCATCATATATATCTTTGATGGCAGCACACATTTCATCTGTGGTCACTGTGATGACTTCATCAACCGTGTCTTTGGCGATAGCGAAGGTGTTTTGACCAATTTCCGCAACCGCCACCCCTTCCGCAAAGATGCCCACCTGTGCCAGACGCGTTGGCTCACCCTTATCCATCGCGACTTTCAGACAAGCCGCATCTTCAGGCTCTACGCCGATGATTTTAATATCAGGGCGTAAATATTTAACATAAGCAGCAACCCCCGCGATCAGGCCACCACCGCCGACAGGGATAAAGATGGCATCAATTGGCCCTTCATGTTGATGCAAAATTTCCATGCCTATGGTGCCTTGACCAGCAATGGTGTCTACATCGTCAAATGGATGCACATAGGTTTGACCGGTTTGCGCCATAATCTCTTTCGATTTAGCCGACGCTTCATCAAACGCATCCCCGAATAAGACCACTTCAGCCCCATGATTACGTACCGCACTGACTTTTACATCTGGTGTAGTCGCAGGCATCACAATGGTCGCTTGTATGCCCAGTTTTTTCGCTGCTAAAGCAAGGCCTTGGGCGTGGTTTCCCGCTGACGCGGCAATCACACCTTTGGCTCTTTCTGCATCTGTTAACTGACAAATTTTGTTGTATGCCCCACGAATTTTGAATGAGAAAACAGGCTGTAAATCTTCTCGCTTCAAAATAATCTCGTTGCCTAATCGATTTGATAACTGATTGGCACGAGACAGTGGTGTTTCTACAGCAACGTCATAGACGCGTGCCTGTAGAATCTTTTTAATAATGGTGTGAGGCATAATAATTCCCAGAAAACCTTCGTCAGAATAAGACTTGTACGCTTAATGAAAGAGCAGCAAGTTATAAAATTGAACCCCGAAATATACCTGTTCGCTACAACGCACGTAAAGCCGCAAGCCATGGAATCTGCGAAATAGCCAATATAATTTTCAGTTCCGTACAAAGCACAGTTAACAAGCTTAAGAATAAGGGCATATAATGTCCCCACCATCAGAGGAAACTTACCATAAGAGTGAGTTCAAATTACCATTAAAACGATAACTAAGAGCGCCCCTCATGACTCAAGATGAGCTAAAACAAGCCGTTGCCGAAGCGGCCGTGAATTACATTCTGCCTTTACTAGAGAGTGATACCATAGTCGGTGTCGGTACAGGCTCCACTTCCAACTTATTTATTGATGAATTAGCCAAGCACAAACACGACTTTGACGGCACAGTTGCCAGCTCAGAAGCGTCTGCCGAGCGTTTAAAAAAACATGGCATTCCTGTTTATGATCTAAACAGCGTTGGCAATATTCGCGTTTACGTGGACGGAGCAGATGAATCCAACCATCACCTTTATCTCATTAAAGGCGGCGGTGCAGCATTAACTCGAGAGAAGATTGTTGCCGCTTGCAGCGAAGAGTTCGTTTGTATTGCTGACGAATCCAAACTAGTCGATGTGTTGGGCGATTTCCCTCTGCCAGTAGAAGTGATTCCAATGGCTCGTAGCTATGTTGCTCGTGAGCTGGTAAAGCTAGGCGGTGATCCGGTTTATCGTGAAGGTATCGTCACTGACAACGGCAATTGCATTCTAGACGTCTACAATATGAAGATTCTTGATCCGATTAAATTAGAAGCACAGATCAATAGTATTGTCGGAGTGGTGACCAATGGCTTGTTTGCCGATCGCGCGGCCGATGTTCTATTGTTAGGCACACAGCAAGGTGTTAAAACCCTACGCAAAGCCTAACTAAGGTCGTCAGTTACCCTATAAAGTAACTGACGTATCTGAGAAGGTTTACTCCTTTATAATACAGGCTATTTTTTAGTCTAAACTGGCACCAAAAATCGAAAACGGTATCATTTCACCACCCTCAAAATAATAAGGATAGGTCTGATCATGCACAATTTAGCTCACGTTTTGGCGAATTCATCTACTCCAAACGCGCTGCAAAACCTTCTTAGCGTCACAACCGATACTTGCATCGACATCTGCAAAGCACTGCACAAAGGCTCTCTGGCGGGTATTCTTGGCGTTGCGGGTAATGAAAACGTGCAAGGAGAAGAACAAAAAAAATTGGATATCATCTCCAATAATATGCTCAAAGAAGCATTACTGAAGTGTTCAGATGTTCGGGCCATTGCCTCAGAAGAGGAAGACGATATTGTTCCTGCTAACACACAAGGACAATATCTAATCGCTTTTGACCCGCTGGACGGCTCATCCAACATTGATATCAATGCTATGGTTGGAACCATCTTCTCCATTTACCATGACACTGGCGAAACCGCCGCGACAGAACAGAGCTTCTTAAAGCCTGGGACAGAACAAGTTGCTGCCGGTTACGTGCTTTACGGCCCATCTTGCATGCTCATCCTGACTACAGGCCAAGGCGTGCAGATGTTCACCTTAGACCCTGAGAAGCATGAATTTATCCTGACGCAAAATAAGGTCGAAGTGGCTGCAGATACGCAAGAATTTGCTATTAATATGTCCAACCAACGTTTTTGGTCAGCCGCAACCCAAACCTATGTCAGCGACCTTGTCGCTGGCTCAAGCGGCACAAGAGAGAAAGACTTTAACATGCGTTGGGTCGCCGCTATGGTAGGGGATGTGCATCGTATTTTATGTCGTGGTGGTATCTTTATCTATCCATGGGACAGCAAAACACCAAACCGTGCCGGTAAACTTCGCCTTATGTATGAAGCCAACCCTATGGCTATGTTGATAGAACAAGCAGGCGGCAAAGCGCACACGCACACTCAACGTATCCTTGATATCCAACCAGAGGGCATTCACCAACGCGTCGCCGTGATTCTTGGAGCGGCAAATGAAGTGGATAAATGCTTAAGTTATTAACACTCAGCCACGACATTAGCATTTGAACAGATTTGTGAATAAAACGGAGCATAAGCTCCGTTTTTTTATATCCATTTCATACAAAACCGTAGGTTTGACAAGGGAGGCACGACCGCTATCAAACGAGGTGTAGTTTGACGTTCCTATAGACGTAAAAAAGCCCTGACAGGCTGTCCTATCAGGGCTTCTTATGTTTAAAGCTTGACGACGACCTACTCTCACATGGGATCTCCCACACTACCATCGGCGATGGCGCTTTTCACTGCTGAGTTCGGGATGGGATCAGGTGGTTCAACGCCTCTATGATCGTCAAGCAATTCGGTTGGCGTATCGTTCTGGTTTGAGCTCTTCTACTCTTCTACCAAAACACGCGAATACGTTGCTTGGATCTTTAACAATTCATTTTGAAATAACCTGGATCAAGTGTTAAACCAGGACCTCCATAGATGGAGGAAATGCTGAAAATTGTCAGGAACAATTTCAGTTATCGTAATCTATGTGCCTGGTAATGATTTTCTTCATTATCCAGTAAAACTACTTTGGTGTTATATGGTCAAGCCTCACGAGCAATTAGTATTGGTTAGCTCAATGCCTCACAGCACTTACACACCCAACCTATCAACGTCC